>JBHHXE010000119.1:0-5901 GCA_046756865.1 Nitrospiria bacterium
TTGTCTTTTAGACAACTTATGCGCTTTACCCCAAGATCAATCGCTGATCTTGGGACTCAAGCACGTTTCTACAATACAATGCCCCGCTTGAAATCCCGATTGGCCTTTTCATACCGGTCCGGCACCCCGATATCGTTCCAGTACCCATCCATGAGATAGCCCGCTATCTTCTTATCCAGCCGAAGCATTTCAATGTATGCGTCTATGATGGAGTAGAATTGTCCGGGAGGGATGTAATCCAGAACCTCAGTTTCCATGACATGAATCCCGGTAAACATCAGGCGGCGTATTTCACACTCCTCTTTGCGTTCGGCTATTCTCCGGACTTTCCCAAGGATATCCCGCACTTGATCCTGCCCATCAACTGCGATCACGCCATAGGTGTCGACTTTCGCATCCTCTCGAAGCACCAGGGTAGCAAAACCGCCCTTCTCTTGATGAAAAGAAACCAATTTCTTCAGATCCAGACTGACCAGGATATCGGCATTCAACACAAGAAAAGGTCCGGCACCAAGGGCGGACTGGATTTTCTTGATTCCTCCGCCTGTCCCTAAGAGATCCGGCTCTTTTGAATAGGTGATCTTCATCCCAAAGCGATCCCCCTTCCCCAACGCCTCGATGATTTTATCTCCGAGGTAGTGGACATTAATAAAGACATCCGTGATCCCGCTTTTTTTCAATCGCTGAAGATGATGGCAGATTAGGGGTTGTCCTCCCACCGGGAGAAGCGGCTTTGGAATATCATTGGTGAGCGGACGAAGACGAGTGCCCAGACCTGCCGCGAGGATCATCGCTTTCATGTTATTGGAATTCCGAGACATATGGAATCAACAAGTGATGGAGAGGTCGGAGCTTTTCGTATTTGAGGAGGTTGTGCTTGACCTTGAGCAATGTCGGCGGGACATTGAGGAGAAACTGGCTTTTATGTTTCACCTGATCAAAATAGACAAAGCGTCCCGCCGCCTTCAGGTTCCGCTGAATACTGGCCAGATCAAAAAGCTCGCGGAAGCGCTCCCTTTCAACCGGCTTCTCCGCGCGGCGTTCCAATTCTTCAATATAGTACTGAATCAACGCGTCAACAAGCTCCTCGGGGAGATTGATATAAGAATCACGGAGGAGGGAGGCCAGATCATACTGAGGAGGCCCCATGAGCGCGTCCTGGAAGTCGATCAGGCGAATCCGCTTACCCTCCGGACCTGGTTGTATCATCAGGTTCCGGCTGTGGTAATCCCGGTGGACATAAACCGGGGAGATTTCTGCCAGATGGCAGGCGATCTCTATGAAGTAGGCGCGGATTTCCTTCTTCTTCTGCTTTGGCAGAACAATTCTCTTACGCTTTTCGATGCCGTATTCAATGAAATGATCAAATTCCCAGAGAAAGAGTGCCTGATCAAACTGACGGTGATGCGCAATGGTCGGCGGGTTTGGAACGGAACTGGCCTCGATCTGAAGCGTGATTAATGTGTCGATCGCCTTTTGATAATAACCAAAGAGGAACGGCCTGTTTTGAAGTTGACCTTCAATTTCCTGAGCCAGGGTCACATCACCCAGGTCTTCCAGAAGAATCCATCCTTCTTCGAGATTTGAATCAATAATTTCAGGAACAGGCAGCTTACAGTTAAGAAGGTGTTTCTGAATATTGATGAAGGGGATTTCTTTTATGGAGGGAACCTCGCCGCTGCCTGCTTCTTCGGAGGCCTTAAAGGCCTCGGGGTCGGCCAGGACCATCACAATAAAAGAGTGTAAGGCGTCGTCCTCTTTCCAGGAAAGACGGCAGTAGGCGCGATTTGATCCGTCGCCGGCCAATTTATCAAGATGAACCTCTTTCGCCGGCACATGAAGGTGCTGATTCAGCACCTTCACCAGTCTTTCGCGCAAGCGTTCCTGATCAATCATGATTGTTCCCGGCTGAGGTCAGTCGCTTTAAGGCCTCAGTATACCGCTCGCTGGTTTGTTGCACCACCATTTCCGGAAGGTGAGGGGGCGGGGGGGTTCCATTCCACTTGATTGAGAGGAGGTAATCCCGGACAAATTGCTTATCAAAACTCGGCTGGCCTTTTCCAGGTTCGTAGGAAGACTGCGGCCAAAAACGGGACGAATCGGGTGTCAGCAGCTCATCAATCAGGATAAGCTTTCGAGTCTTTGGATGAAGGCCGAATTCCATTTTTGTATCGGCAATAATCAAGCCACAGGCTTCCGCTTTTTCCGCCGCCGCCTGATAGATTTCGAGACTGGCCGTCCGGACCGCCTCCGCCACATCCGCACCGATCTTTGATTTCATTTCCTCAAAGGAGATATTCATGTCATGGCTTCCCACCGCGGCCTTGGTCGAAGGCGTGAAGATCGGCTCCGGAAGACGTTCCGATTCCACCAGGCCGGCTGGCAGCTTAAGCCCCGAGACCGAACCCTTCTGAAGATACTCTTTCCATCCGGAGCCGGAGAGATACCCCCGGACAATACATTCAACCGGCAGTGCTTCGGCCTTCTGAACTATCATACTCCGCCCTTCCAGCAGCTTCCGGTAGGGGGCACATATCTCCGGATAGCGGGCGAAGTCCGCCGTCAGGACATGATGAGAAACGGGGTCATCCCGCTTTGAAAACCAGTCGAACCAATGAAGAGAAAGCTGTGTCAGAACGTTTCCCTTGCCGGGGATTCCTTCCGGCAGGATGACATCAAAGGCGGAAATCCGGTCGGTGGCGACAAAGAGGAGGGAGTCTCCCAGGTCATAGATATCCCGGACCTTTCCCCTGGCCGCTTGACCGAGTTCAGGGAGATGACTTTCCAGGAGAACTTCGCCTATTTCCATTTCTTTCTCCGGTTCATCCGCCGACGCTTTTCATTTCATCCCCTATAAGATGAAAAAACCCCAAGCTCAGGAGGTTGGGGTTGGCGGTTTAACCAAGACCCGCTTTTGGATCTTGCGTGTTATTTGCATTGCGTTAAGCTGGAAATGAAAAAGGATTTCCTGATAAAGCCAATGATCATGTTGCCCCCCCAAAGCGCGACGAACGCTTTCGGGGGACATTGCCTAAAATTCAACCAAGGGGGTTAAATAATAGACGCGCAGAAGTCTACCATCCGAAAGACGAAACCGCAAGTGCCAGCACAACAACTGAACCACTCTCAACTCTAAGTCGAGGGGTTCAGGAGGGGTCGATTTGAAACCGACTGATGTCATGCCGGACTTGTTCCGGCATCCAGGGAACCTTGCAAGGTATCCGGTCTTGCTCAAAATCCTGGATTCTGGCTCTACGGCCGGAATGACAAGCCGAAGGATAACGCCCCCAGCCGACGCCGGTTTTCTCATCTCTTTTTAATCTCCTTTTAATCCCTTTTTCATTTCGTTTTAATCTCCCTTTGATAACGTGGTCTTGTTGCATACGGTATCAAAAACCACAACAACCACAACAACCAAAACCGAAGGAGATAATGTTATGAAAAAGACACACATTTTTAGTTTTTTAATCGCTGTTGCGTTCATCACTTTTTTGGGGAGCAGCCTGGTGGCTGTCGCTGGGGATGACGAAGTCAAACAGGAGGTAGACTTATCACCAGTTGCAGGTTCTGGGCTCATCGATGCTAGTGGCGATGCAAAATTTCGCCAAAAAGGCGACCGAAAGAAGTTTGACGTCAGCGTTGAAGCTAGAGCAGGACTCACGATTGGCGAAAAGTTGACTGTAAAGGTAGACGGTACAGAAGTTGGGAAGTTTAAGGTTGTCGCTCTGCTTGACCCTGATGAAGGTGGTGACCTCGATGCCGATTCTAACCCAGCAGAAGGAGATGCACCCCTAGATCTGGCTACCTTTCCGGATCCGTGTTGTGATGGTAATAATGTAGAAGTCGGCCGGGACAACGGCACAACGTTTACTCTCTTATTCGAAGGTACGTTTCCGGAGTAATCTGCCGCAGCATGGGAGTGGATGGGACATCCCCATCCGCTCCCATAGATTTGTTTTGAGATGGGAATAAATCCTGCCCCTTCTCTTCAGCTTAAGGAGCAGTTGATGAAGATTTCTTATCACCCAGTTATTTTCGTTACTGTTTGTTTGACTCTTCAGATGGGTCTTCTGGGCTGTGGGGCCGAGGGACCTGATTTCGAGGTGGAACAGGAGGTCGTAAATCACGCTTCTGCAACCGCTCCCTCTTCAGCGTTAAAAGGCTCCTTAGCCATCGGGATAAGCAATGGTCTTCTGACTGCGGAGGTTAGAGAATCTTCCCTTCGAGAAGTACTCGAGACAATTGTACGGATGAGCGGTATAACAATTTTCCTCGACTCTGAGATCGATGGGACGGTGACCTTTGGGTTTCATAACCTCCCGCTTGATGAAGGCCTACGCCGGATACTACACAAGAAAAACGCCTCCTTTATCTATTCTATAAAGTCTTCCAGACACAATAAGAATGTTATTTCCAGATTGGAGAGGGTTCACGTCATAGCAGGGGATGCCTATGGGACATCTCCCGACGTGCTTCTTTTAACTCAGGCGGAGATAGATGCCTTCGGTAATGGGGACACGACTCATCGGTCTAGATCCGCCATCTCCCGGGAAAAACATGAAGAAACTTCCGGGGAGAAATCCAAAGAAAAAGAGGCCATCGAGGCACTTGAAGCAGTTTTACTGAAGGATAAAAACAAGCACCAGAGGGCGAAAGCGGCAAAAAACCTTGAAAAGATGCAGGGAACGGATGCAATTGATACCTTGACATTGGCGCTGCTAGGTGATGATGACTCCTCCGTCCGGAAGGCCTCGGCACGTGCACTCGGTAAGATGTGGAGCGAAGAGACCGTAGACTCATTACGCCTTTCTTTATTAGATGACCCGCGATCGCAAGTGCGAGCCACTGCGGCGCAGGCCTTGGGAAATACCTGGAGCGAGGACGCTATTGATCCCTTGAGCTCAGCCCTATTAGAAGATCCACGACGACGTGTCCGCGAGAGTGCGGCACAGGCCCTCGGAAACATTGGAAGTCCAAATGCGGTCGAATCCTTGATACAGGCCTTGGGAGATACAAATTTATATGTTCGGGAGAGCGCCGCACAGGCCCTCGGGAGGATCGGTAGTCCAGAGGCCGTTGAGGAACTTGTCCACGCATCAATGTTTGATAAGGATCCCTGGATGAGAGAAACCTCAGAACAGGCCGTGGAAAGGATTCTTGAAAAAGACCAGAGCTAATCTCCCCTCCCCTTTTTCCATTTCAAAATTGTCCGCACAAGCGATGTTTAAACGACCCCAACATTATCGAGGGGAAATTAGACCCGAAAACCCACTAAACATCTATACGAAATTAATTGGAGCGGGAGACGGGATTCGAACCCGCGACCAAGAGCTTGGGAAGCTCCTACGCTACCACTGCGCCACTCCCGCCAAGGATGAGCTGCCGAGATATTTACACTTTTCATTCAGTCGTGTCAAGGAGGAGGGTCTGTTCCGCTTGCGACGTGATTTCCTTCATGTTATCCTCATAAAAAATTCGGATGTCTCCCTTCGGGATCGGTCATGATTCATCCTTTTATGGATAAAAACCCCCAATTCCCGCCGACCGTTTTCATCGAGAATTCAGCTCATGTGATCGGAGATGTGGAGATCGGCGCGTACAGCTCTATCTGGTTCGGGGCCGTCGTCCGGGGGGATGTCCATTATATCCGGATTGGGGAAAAAACAAGCATTCAGGACCTTTCCGTTCTGCATGTCACCCGTCAGACCCACCCCCTCATCGTCGGCAGCGAAGTCACCGTTGGCCACCAGGTTACACTTCACGGATGTACGGTGGAGGATCGTGTCCTGGTTGGGATGGGAGCAATTCTGTTGGACGGCGCCATTGTCGGAACAGGATCGGTTATTGGAGCCGGGGCCGTTGTGACGGAAGGGATGACGATCCCACCCGGATCATTGGCCC
>JBHHXE010000120.1:0-5839 GCA_046756865.1 Nitrospiria bacterium
CCGCGCCTACGTAAGTCATACCCTCCATGCTCTCATCCTCCTTATTAAAGTCAACTGCGAATTGTTATCAAATAGGCGCCCTCTGCGCCGATCAATGCTCCATATGGATGGCCGCCGCAAAGTAGGTTGCCGTCAAAATGGAAAAAATAAAAGACTGGATCAATGCGACAAAAATCTCAAAAGCGCTCATAATCACCACACCCACGATGGGCAAGGGCGTCACGGGAACGCTTTTAAGCAAAATGATCAGGGATAAAAAGACCAGAATTACAATGTGACCCGCCAGCATGTTGGCAAACAGCCGGATGGCCAGTGATAGCGGTTTGGCCAGTTGGCCGATAAATTCAATGGGGAGCATAAGCGGCAGTATCCAGGAAGGGACACCCGGAGGGACAAAACCCTTAAGATACCCGATTAGACCATGCCGCTGCACCCCCACCCCCTGGACGGTTACAAAAACCATGATCGCCAGACCCGCAGTCACATTAATGTTTGCAACCGGGGTGAAAGAACCGGGAATTAAGCCCAGAATGCTTGAGGTGAGTATAAAGAGGAAGAGCGTCGCGATGAAAGGGAAGATAAACCGCCCCTCTTCGCCGATCACCTTCAGGACGATCTCTTTCATCAGGAAATTTAGAACGGACTCCACAAGGTTCTGTTTCCCCTTGGGATAAAGCTTTCTCGTCCTTGCAGTCCAGGCAAACAAAAGAAACACCACGGCGCCGGCGATCCAGGTCCAGATGACCGCCAGATTAATCGACATGTCGATCCCCGCGATATGGAGATCAAAGAGTGAGTGAAGCTCGAAATGATGAAGTGGATCGATGCCCTCTGACTTTTCTGCCATCAGTTTTCCCTCATGGGCTGGGTGCGCCGGTGCCAGACTTCATGCCAGAAGGCCTTGGCTGCGGTTTGAAATAGAAAGAACGAAAAGACTATGACCAGGGTAAGGACCAGCCATGGAAGATCGATTGAAGTATGGCGCCCCAGAAGGTATAAAAGAAGGCCAAGCGCAGTCAATCTGAGCAGAAATCCACCGAGGGCAGATCGAAGTTCCGTGGCTTTGGACCGCTGTGATCCTTTAAAAGCAGTCATCTTCAGGAAATAGAAATAAAGCGCGCCCAAGATGCCGCCAATGAATAGCGATGCGATCACTCTTTATTCTTCTCCTTTTTCAGGATCTGCTCAGCGGCAATGAGCCGGACGATATTCAGAAAACCCGCCGCGGCCCCAAAAATAAACCCGAGCAACAAAAGCCAAGGCTTTGTGCCCAGCCAGCGATCCAGGCTATTGCCGCCCCAAGTCCCAATTAATACAGAAACCACCATCTCGATGCCGAGATTTGTATATCGGCGGAGTAGATGCCAAGTGCTATCCCGATTTTTTTCAGGCTTCAAGGATACCCCGGAGGGAAACCGGCAAAGACTCACAACAAACGATCACTTCTATCACATCCTATGAATCCTTGTCAATCAACATGGACCATTTTCTTTAAAATATTATGGCTTACCACCCTTTGAGTACCTGTCGCACTTTCTCAATATCCTCTTCGTCACACCAGACATAGGCGGAATACCGGGACCCAAAGCCCATTCCATCGACAGAATACAGGTTGATGCCCTCCTGCGCAATCCGATCGAGCGTATCGGCGAGTGCACCCGCCCTGTCTTCTCCGCAGAGGTGGAAACAGCTCCCTTCTTTCAGGGACCAGCCGGAATTTTTTATCGATTTTTTGAAGGCATGCGGGTCACGGGGAATCGCGATGATTTCCGCGTTACCCCGCCCGGTCCCAAAACACCATACTCCGGCCAGATTGATTTCATCTTCTGCCATTCGTTTTGAAAATCGCGCCAACTGGCCGGGCCGGTCTTCCGTGCCAATGACAAAATAAGTTGCTCTTGTGATGTCCATCCCTCACTCCATCCTTTGTCAGCAATTTTCTTTAATGTGATGCACACTCTGTTTATATCCTTGAGAAAACAGCCCAAAACCCCTGACAAAATAACGAAATTGCCCATAAAATGCAACGCTTAGAATGGCTCCTTCCGTCTTGGGCTTTTACATGGAAGGGAGAATAAATTGCATTTCAGATGGGATTCGACTATCATGCCTTCCATGAAAATCAAGCTTTATCATCCCCTCAGAGAAATCTCCTTGAGGGGCCCCAGGGAAGCCGCTTTTATTTTAAAGGAATTGAATCTCCCCAGAGAGGCCTACCTCGTCATCTGTGAGGAAGCCTTGGTTCCGGAAGACGCAATCCTCTCTGATGAGGCGGAAGTTGAGATTCGTCCGGTCATTTCAGGGGGGTGAGGGTCTATCCCGAAATGAAATGTCGTCGTTGCAAAAATCCGGCAGTGATCAAGATGACGCGGCACAACACCGCGTATTGCGGTTTCTGTTTTCAGTTCTACATCTATGATCAGGTCAGACGGGCTCTCACTGAATACAAGATGCTGAAAAAAAAAGAGCCGGTCCTTGTGGCCGTTTCAGGAGGAAAGGATTCGCTCGCGCTCTGGGATATACTCATCAAGCTTGGCTACCCTGCGGTGGGGCTCCACCTGAACCTCGGCATTGGCGCTTATTCAGAGGCCTCACAAAACAAGGTTGAAACCTTTGCCCGCTCAAAAAATCTGCAGCTGATCACGCACGCCTATCAGGAGGCCCATGGCCTTGGCGTGGTGGACATTGCGCGGGAAACCGCCCGTCCCGCCTGCTCGGCCTGCGGAACGATGAAACGCTACCATTTCAACCGCATCGCGAGAGAAAATGGCTTTGCAGTAGTCGCAACCGGACACAATCTTGATGATGAAGCGGCCAGGCTTATGGGCAATGTGCTCCAGTGGCAGGAACATTATCTTCAGAAACAATCCCCGGCCCTCTCAGCAAAAGACGGGAAGTGGGCCAAAAAAATCAGACCGCTTTACCGTCTGACAGAGCGCGAGATTGCGGCCTATGCGGTGATCACGCGGATTGATTATATTGTTGAGGAGTGTCCAATGTCGAAAGGGGCCAAAATGTTTCTCTACAAAGAGGCCTTGAATAAATTGGAGGAGGCCTCCCCGGGGACAAAGCATCGATTTTATCTCGGATTTCTTCAGAAGAAGAAAGAGATCCTTTCCCCCCAGGAAGAGAACAACCAATGCTGCCAATCCTGCGGACAACCGACCCGGGGAGAGTCCTGCAGTTATTGCCGCCTAATGGAACGGGTGGCCACTTGAGAATCCTTGCTTCCGGAGACCTTATCCACCTGATCAATCATAAGGGACAGGCCTATCCACTCAAGCTGAAAACCGGGGCAAGCTTTGGTTTCAGCGGGGAAAAAATTCTCCATGATGACATCATCGGTCAGGAAGACGGGACCGAGGTCACCTTCTCCAGAGGAACCCGTTTTCTGGCCTTCAAGCCAACAATGGCCGAATTCACCCTCCATATGCCTCGCGGAGCGCAGATTCTTTATCCAAAAGATCTGGCCCTGATTCCTGTCTGGGCAGACGTCTATCCTGGGGCAACCATCATCGAAGCCGGCATCGGTTCGGGCGCACTGACACTCTTCCTCCTTCAGGCTGTCGGAGAAAAAGGTAGGGTGATCAGTTATGAGATCCGGGATGACTTTGCCCGCCGGGCAACGGCCAATATCGAGACCTTCATGGGGAAGTCCCTCACACAAGAGCGCTTGCTGCTCCGCGAGAAAAACATTTATGAGGGGATTTTAGAAGAATCGGTAGACCGCATCATCCTCGATCTACCGGAACCTTACAAAGTCGTCCCCCATGCAGCATCATCCCTCCGTTCAGGGGGAATCTTCCTTTCTTTTCTCCCAACCGTTCCCCAAGTCGAACGGGTTATTGAATCCTTAAGACGGGCTAAAGTCTTTGAATCGATCGAAACTTTTGAAACCCTGCTTCGGCCGTGGAATATTAACGGGAGAAGCGTCCGTCCCAGCCTCCGGATGGTCGGACATTCCGGCTTTATCACCACTGCGAGGCGTGTGAAACGTTGATCAGAAAAAACCCTTGTCGTTACCCCAATACAACCCACTGGAGGATAGACCATGCTGAATAAAGACCAAATTGACCGCTTGAACGCTCAAATCGCCGGAGAGGCTTATACCTCCAGAATGTTTTTGTCGATGTCCTGCTGGGCCCTGGGTAAAGGTTTAAAAGGAATTGGGGCTTTCTTCAAAGATCACCATGAATCCGAAGAAGAACATATGCACACACTCATGGATTACCTGATCCAAACCGGGGGAAAGGTCAAGGTCGGACCGGTTGAAGCGCCTCCTGAAGAATTTACAGGTGTCCGCGCTGCATTTCAAATCGCTCTGGAAAGGGAGGTCAGTGTATCGAAGGAGATCACAAAGATGGTAGACCTCTTCCTTCAGGAAAAAGATTATTCGACATTTACATTCCTTCAAACTTTTGTTGCAGAGCAGCACGAAGAAGACCACCTGTTTAGGATGATCCTTGAAAAAATTGATTTGATCGGAGACGATAACCAGGGGATTTTCTGGATCGACAAAGAAATTTCCAACCTTGCAAACCCTAAATAGGCATTGTGGGCATCGAAACGAGGCTTCAAGCCCCAAGCCCCATGGCAGGGGTAAGCGACCTTGTCTTTGATGTTGGACGGGTCCTGGTCGATTTTGGTTATCGTGATCTTTTTACCTTTTTAGGCAACCATGGGGCCGAGATTAAAGGTATAAAAGATTTCGTAAAAAAAACCGATCTTCTTTTGTATGAGTATGGACGTCTCTCGGATGAAAAGTTCATCAACAATATCCGGGACCTGCTCCATCAACCCGTAGACCGAAACCTGCTCATTGAAAAATGGGTTCATATTTTCAAACCGATTCATGAGATGCAGGCCCTTGCCCTAACACTCAAAAAAAGGTTCGGCGTTTACCTCCTCAGCAATACCAGTGCCCTCCACTGGGACTATCTCTTAAAGGAATGCTGACTTGAGGAAATCAGTGATGGAGCTCTGGCTTCTTTTGAAGTCGATTCGGTAAAACCGGAGCCAAAAATTTTTCACGAGGCGGAGAAACGCTTTAATTTGAGGCCGGAAACAACCCTTTTTATTGACGACCTTGAGGCAAATGTAGCGGGTGCCACCGCCTGTGGTTGGCAGGGAATACACCATAAGGGTGTTGTCAGCACCCGGAGAAAACTCACAACACTCATTGCGGATCTGTAACTGCTCGGCACGCCCGTCTGTTCCTCCATGACAGTATTGCCGGGGTGCTCTTTGCCCCACCTCGTGTTACCGCACTCAGGGCGTCTACTCCCCCCGCCTTGTCCCGGAAACACCTCCATGTGCGCTGCGCTCCTAAGTAGTCGTCCCTGAAAAAGCCGAAACTAAGCGAGGCCCTGATTTAGAATCAGGGGTGGTTTATCGTTTTTTCTGCTTCGGTAAGCCTCAATAAGTCGATTTAAAATATAGACACAGAAAGCTGTCAGCAGCTTCCTCAGGTTAAAGCCGCATCCGGACAGAATCGCATTAATCCGGTCCCCTTCTTTACCCTGTAGATGATTTCTCTCCAACCTGTTGTCCGATTTAAGGTGACCAAAGACCGGTTCAATCGCTGACCGCCGTCTGAGCCATCGCCATTGCGATCGGGTCAGACGCTTCTTCCTCTTGTTCGTCAGGTGGAGTGTTGTCCCGGGGACTTCCTCTGCACCTCGGTATCCCTTGTCACTATAGACATGTTCCGGCTTTTGACCCGTGATCCGTTCTGTCTGTTCCATTGCGTCTTTGAAAGTGTGTCCATCGTAAGGATTTCCATGCAAGGCATCGATGCCGACAATCCAGTTGCCCTTCGATGTCGTCACCATCGAGACCT
>JBHHXE010000121.1:0-5826 GCA_046756865.1 Nitrospiria bacterium
CGGTATCGACCACTTGAAGACCGCCTCCGACATGCGGGCAGCCATCAAACCGCCAGTCGAATGCCCCGACATGGCCGAGGCGATTCCATTCTGTCCCGCCGACCGTCTTCAGCCCATCCTGCGTCACTTTTGCAAGGGCCATATCGCGCGGCTTGGCGTCACGATAGAGGACATACAGAGAACCGTGTCTCCCTTGCGCCAAACTATTCCAGCAGCATGCACAGGTTTCCACATCGATGACCGCTGTTTCTGTCCAGGTTCTTCCGCCATTTTCTGAACGTGTGTAGTAGAGTCCTTTTTCCTTATTACCGGTCCGTTTGTCGAGCCAGACGTTGTGAAAAATTCCCTTTTCATCCGCGATGATGTCGTGAAAGGCCTGCCCCCCGCGGTTTGCAATGGCAGAAGGCGCCGGTCCGGCTTTCCAATGCAAGCCGCGGTCGGTTGATATTGCTGAAGCCATCGGTCCGCGTCCCCTGAAACCAGATCCCTCCGCTGTCCAGATAACTACAACCCGATCACCGGACACGGCGATCTGGGGTGAACTCCCGTGGTGCGGATGATGCGGGGGATCTGCCCCAGTATCAATTTGGACGGCGAACCCCCAGCGCTTCCCGCCATCGTCCGATCGGGCGTAATAGAGCTCAACCGGTTTTTCATCATCGGCAGGCGCAGCATAGAGCATATGAAGCACATTTCCCTCTGCGTAGAGATCAAGGCTCTTGAAGCCTTTCGATGACAGATTCCTAAATGTGCTTGAATCCACAGTTGCGATCCCGCTGAAAAATACGGGCATCAATAGCCCGATCCAGACGATGGAAAGGATAATGATCGATTTATTCGACGATTTTTTGTTTCTCATATCTAAGCCCTCCTTAAAAAGCGAAGTCTGCTTCTACAAAGTATGTTCGCTGCGGCCAGGGATGGTGAACAAACGCGGTCTCATCTGTGATGTTGTCTATCCCGAATGAGATTTTTCCATCTTCTACAAAACCGAGGCGATAGACCGTCTTGAAATTAAAGAAGAGATACTCATCATGGGCGCCCATTGTCTTATCCTCTGTATCCGTGTTGTCAAGCCGCCCGAAGTTATCACTCTGATATCGACCGCCGACAGAAATATCCCAGACATTAGAAACATGGTAGGTCGTAAAAATATTGGCGCGCCATTCCGGCAGCCGGGGAAATTCATTTCCGACAAGCGTCGGATCTGCCCTGTGTTCGCCAATTTCTGCTTCCATCCAGGTAACGTTAAACTTGACGTCAAGGTTTGACGCCATGACGGCCCTCTGGTCCGCGACGAATTCAATCCCCGTAGTGTTGACCTCATCAATGGGAAGCAGTGTGCTGATTGTGCTTCCGCCAACCAGGTTTGTCTGATTGAAAATAACATCCTTTACATCGTCCCTGAAGATGTTGACCCGGACATAACCGTTGCTCAAATCGTATTGCGTGAGGAAGTTATGGTGCGTTCCATTTTCCGGGTCAAGGCCGGGGTTGGGGACGCCTGCGGAATTAAAGGCGTCTACATTCTTGAAAAGCTCTTCCACAATGGGAAAGCGATAGGCCTTGGCGAAGGAGTAGCGGAATTTCCAGGGACCCGGTTCATAACCGGCTGAGAATTTTGGGGAGAACCTGGATTCGTTTCTGTCCGGCTGGCTTGGATCACCGCCGGTGAATTTATTCAGGAAGCCATCTTCGGATCTCCAATCCTCCCAGCGCAGACCCGCAATGACATCCCAGTCGGGAAGGAAGCTCCAGGCAAGTTGTCCGAAAATAGCGTGGGTTTGGGTCTTCCCCCCGCTGGCATTTCGAGGACTGTCCTTGGTCCCGGCACGAAAGTCATTTGTATTAAACTGCCGGATCTCCAATTCGTAGCGGTCATAATGATACCCTGAGACGAAAAAGAGATCCTCACGGCCCAGGAATTTCCGATTGACAAACTTCAAGTCATAGGTCATCCAGCCGGTATCACCAAAGTCAGTGATCCGCCCTGAATTATCGTTATTCGGATCAGCGGGGCTCCGTGTTGAGCTAATCGATTCATCCTTGAGGACGTCGAAATGGCTCAGAGTAGACTCGGTGTCCCAGTTGCCGGAAAGATTTCCCTCAAAATGCAGACCGGCCAGAAAGGTTTTCCGTTCTGAGTCGGAGACCCCGAAGCGGTCTGCTCGGACGTCGAAGGCCTCGCCGTTGAAGACGGCATCCTTCGTTGCACCACTTAGATCTCCCCAGACAATGTTTCCGCTTGCGTCTCTGAGGTAGTTATTGGGGACCGTGGATCGTTCTCTCTTTTCGTATGCGAGCGTCACGACTGAGAGCAGATCCGGTGTGACATCATACCCCATCTTCAGTTTGAGCAAGTCTGTGTTGACCTCTTCAACACCGGTATCCGCAAAGAAAATGGCGTCCCGGCTCCTTTCATCCCTTGCCTTGACCGCGCCAGTAACCACGGGTTCCGTTGTTGGGATAGCAAAACCGGTATCAAATCGAAAGGTCATGGGGTGTCCCTCATTTTCGAGGCGATCGTAGAAGAAGTAGACACTCAGGTCGCCGACCTTATTGCCGTAGGAGAAGAACTCCCTGTTGCCCTGGACGGTTTCTTTGGTATTGAAGAAATCAAAATCCTGTATAAAGGTGGACCCTTTGATGTAGTATTCCTCCTTCTCAGGCATTTTTGTCTTGATCTTCACCACCCCGCCCATGGCATTTCCGCTGTATTCAGCATTAAAGGGTCCATAGATCACCTCTACAGAATCAACCTCACTCGGTGCCGCAAGGGACCAGCGCGGCGCACCGCTAAAGCGCGATTGCAGTAAATTATGCAATGGCAGACCGTCGGCAAAGACCATAGAACGTGTCGTCTGAAACATGTTTGAGCCGCGGATCCCAAGGGTGCCGTTAGGATCACCAATAAAACGACGGCGGACGATGAGGCTGGGTTGGTATTTAATGACATCTTCAATCGTCGGCGCGTTGTAGTGCTCGACTTCTTCCGCTTCGACCACAATCGAGGGGGCAAGCTTATCTGTCTTTGGTTTTTCTTTCTTGCCCGTGACCGTCATTGGTTCAAGAACAGCAGGATCGTCGGACGCTATGGCCGGTATTGGGGTTAAAAAGGTCAGGGCAATGAGTATAAGCAACTGGAATATTATTGACTGACTCTGCATCTCGTTTTTTCTCATTATCAATTCCTCCATTCTGAAAGTGTGAAATCGCCCATTAGATTTCTCCAAATAAAAAACGCCCGCTTACGAAGGCAGCAATACCTTGGTTAAGCGGGCGTCGTGTTTACGGTGGTCCCTTGGTTGACTATTTTTCTGAAACGTACGAGATCTTTTCTATTTTTTTTGAAATAGTCCCTTTGTGAAAATTTATCCGGATGCTCCCGGTAAACTCTTCATTCAACAGGTTCCGAATTAATCGGAAGATCCAGCCCAAATCTATACGCTCTTTGTCTAATGCCATTATGATCTCTATACGTTCTACTAATTAGCCTCGGCCTGCCTAAGGCGACTTTATATCCAACTCCAGACAAGGGGGGTTGTCCGAGAAATCAAAGGACCGCACTCAGGCAGGCCCTGTTTACCGCTTTGCCAGGACAGCGCGGCAGTGCCAGCCGCTTCCCCCCAAGCCATCCACAACCTTCGCCATCTCCTCTGGTGCTGCCTGATCACCCTTGTAATGCACCAGGATATACCGCCTGCCGCTGAAGGCCTCTACAGCCCTGACGCCTGGGAGTTTTATTAAGGCCGTCTGAATTTCTTCGGGATGCCTGTGGCAGAATGGTCCTTTAAGATCGATTTTGATCTCCTTAACTCCGGGAGACGGTCCGGTTTCTTTTTTCTTCATCTGATGCATCATGTGGGGCTGATGGTCCATTTTGGGTTTCATCTGATGACTCATTTCAGCTGCTGTTGCCACATGGGTTGAGATTGCAATCCCGATCAGTACGGGGCTAAAAAGGGATACAATAATTTTTTGTTGGGTATTCATTCTTTTCCTCACGATAATCGATAGAGACTTCCACCGCATAACAGCTCCTTATACGATGAAATCGATGCATCAAGATTACAGATACGAACCGGCCTGTCCGTTTGGGCAGAATCCGCCGCTCAATTGATTCTCCTCACCCTGCCCTAACAAAGGGGGAGAGGGCAGAGTGAGGAAGTAAAAAAATAATGTTTACGAAAGGAAAAACGGAGGGGGACGTGCATAATGGGAGAGTACAGAGACTTTATGAAAAATTTGCTCGGTTAAGATGCTCAGCTTTGCAATGGACGGGATAAATCCGCCATTGAGGTTCTGGTCCGATGTATGGACAAACGTCGAAGCCGCACACATCCAGTGACAGGTAAACGTGGTGTGCTGAGCAGCATGGTCTGGATTCCGGCCATGTTTGAGGGCATGGCGCTCCATGCCGATCGTCATGAAGGCGGTTAAAAAAAGATAGATCAGTACAAGAAGTTGGGCAGTATATCTAATTCGTCTCTTTTGATTCATCATCTTTGTGATCGATTGTAACTTTTATGATAATTTGCGAAAACGGTCTTTTCCGAGGGTTTGGCCCTATAGATAAACCCCGAGCGTCCGTGCGCATTCAATGAGGCTTTTCTTGGGATTGATACACGACTCCCCAATTGGGCCTAATAATAGATTCTTGCTTTGATTAATGTGTCTGGGGAGGACCGCGGCTGTGAAGGATTGAAGCGAAGGTTTGAAAACGAATAAAGGGTATCGAGAAAAGGAGGAGTCCAAAAACAGGAAGAACTGACGGGAGAACAGGGATTGCCCCCTCCCGTGCGACCATGCTGGAGCATGCCAGAAGACAGGTGAAGGAATGATGCATTCCCTGTTTCTGATGAGGCATATGAGCGGATTGGTTACTAGAATTGCAAAGGGCACCAAGGACAAGCGTCGAGAAATAGAAGACGGCCAAGAAGAGGATGAGGTGAGCTTTCTTTGATATCAAGAGACCCATAACCGTATCATCCTAGGCATTTCGAAGGAAATGTCAAGTCTTTTTTACTTCTTTTTTTTCACTTTCCAAAAAAAGAGGTTATCAACTCCCCTCGTTCAACCTTTGCCAAACGAACCTTCCGATCGCCAGAAAAAAGAAGAGAAGTCCGAATGCGCAGACAATCGAGGCCCCGGTCGGCGTATCCCAAGTGACCGAAGCGGCAAGGCCGAAGAGGCTTGCCAGAAGCCCAATTCCCCATCCGATACACAGTCGGGATAGGATCTTCTCTGCCAACATCAGGGAGATCAGGGCCGGGACAATCAAGTATGAAAAGACAAGCAACACGCCCGCAAGGGCGACCGAACTGGTGACGACAAGGCCGAAGGTCATGTAAAAGAGGAGGTCCCAACTGCGAACACGATATTGTTTTGATATTGCCTGATCCGGTTCAAAGGAGATTATGATAAACGGCTTGCGATAGGCCCAATGAAATATTCCGATGGCGGTATAAAGCAACGCCGTCTTGATGACCTCCTTCGGTGTCACGGTTAAGATATTTCCAACAAGAAGTGATCGAATATGTTCTGCCCCGCCCGGCGCCTGATCCAGAACAATCAGGCTGGCGGCCGCGGCCATGACATAGATGGTTCCAATAATCGCTTCCTGAGGAATCACCTCCCGGCGCTGGCGCGACAAAGAAAAGAAGACGGCTCCGAGAAAGGTCATCCCCAGAGAGATATAATACGCCTCCGGATCATGCAGGTCGTGTCCTAAAAGGAGGGCAAGCGTCGATCCCAACGCGGCCATTTGGGCTAAGGCCAAATCGACAAAGATGACCCCGCGGCGGACCACATGGATTCCCAGATAAG
>JBHHXE010000122.1:0-5791 GCA_046756865.1 Nitrospiria bacterium
TTCCTTAATGATCAACTCGTTTTTCCTCCAAAAGTCGATTTGCATTCAAGGATTGAAAGACCGTGACAATAAAAACATACATTCATAAACACTTTAAAGGAGAGCAACACCCTTTAAATCAGTCTGGACCGAAGCACCTTTATTAGCCCGCCCAAGTGACGGCCAGATCTCCGATCAAGATCAGGGAGTTACTCATTAGCATGCCTCCGACGATCATCAACAGTATGCCGGTAACTTGGGCCATTTTCCCCATGTAGGGTTGTAGACGGCGATAGGATTTAAGGAAGCCTTGAACCGCCAAGGCGGAAAGAAAAAGCGGAAGGCCGATGCCGAAGGAATAGGCAATCAGTAGTATTACGCCCGAGCTGGTTCCCTCGCTTGTTGCCGCCAGTGTGAGAATAGAGGCCAAAATCGGACCGACACAGGGTGTCCATCCTGCAGCAAATACAATCCCAATGAGGTAGGTTCCAAAGATTCCGGCAGGTCGTCTTGAGAAGTGAAGCTTTTTTTCTTGTCCGAGCCAGGGAATACGAATCCAGCCCGTTACGAAGAGTCCCATAAAGAAAACAAGTACTCCGCCGGCAATTCTAATCTTATCCTGGTAATCGAGCAGCCAGTTTCCCACTGTACTGGCTGAAGCCCCCAGCAAGGCAAACATTGTAGAGAACCCAAGGATGAAGGTTAAGGAATGTATTGCACTCTTCCGACGAGCAGACCCGGACTTTACCCCGTTCCCAGATAACTCCTCAAAAGACAAGCCGGTAATATAGGCCAGGTAGGAAGGAACAAGCGGAAGAACACAGGGAGAGGCAAAAGAAAGTAGTCCACCACCAAAGGCGATACCTAATGACATTGATTGTTGATCCATCAGAGTCTCCATTTAAGGGTACAGGTTTCAGATCCCGATATGAACTGTTTCCTGAAATGTGTCGTGTTTTATCTTGACGTCTTTTTCGAACCGTCTCGACTTTTCCTTGATTTAGTTCTATTTTTCATTTCATAGCATCCCTAGAGCGGTATGCTGTCCTGAAAAAAGATAGTTCACCCCGATAAATGCAAACAAGGTCAGCGGCGCTCCCAGTACAATCCAGAGTGAAAAGAGATTCGGACGGGAGTTTGCAATGTGAAAACCGGCGGCATACCAGAGCCAGGTAATCAAGGCCCAGGTTTCCTTCGGGTCCCAGGCCCAAAAACTCCCCCATACCGTAAAGGCCCAAATTGCACCAAAAACAATACCAAGGGTAAAAAGCGGAAAACCAACCTTAAGCAGGCGTATGATTATCTCATTGTAAACCACGGTATGCTCTCCCCCATGTCCCTTTAGCCAGAGAGAGATGCCTCCCGCCACACCCGCGAGCAGGAAGGTGGCATACCCCAAAATCGTGACAGGAACATGGATTTGAATCCATATGCTATTCAGAGATGGCGCAAGAGGTCTTAATTCGGCAGCCCCGGTAGCTTCGGCATAGCTTAGGAGGGCGCAAAGGGGGAGGATAAGTCCCAGTGTCGTAATTTTTGTGAAGGTCGAATGGGGAGGGCCGATCCAGAGTAGGAGGAAGATGATATAAACGACTAACAGCGCCACCGCCTCAAATAGGTTTGCAGACGGGAAATGACCAAAGCCCATACGCCAACTCTCCCAACCGCGGAGCGCTAACGCACCAACGCCCATTCCGAGCGTTAGACCGACCAATCGTGCCTGAAAACGTTTGAATGAAGGAAAGAAGGACAGTCCTGCCATGGCAAGACAGCCTCCTTTCATCATGTTAAAAATGACTAAGTGGAGCATGGTCTTTCTCCTGCTTGGCGCCGACGCGAGCTTGCAGCTAGCGTCGGCCTCTTGACAATTTTTGCCCTTTGATCAAACGCTTTAGGCGGTTTCATTCGTGCAGACTTAAGAGCAGAATGTTCCACCGCAGGTCGCCAAACCAAGACTTCCCACGTTGTTCCCAGGACAACCAATATGGAAGCAAAAAGTAAAAGATATAAGCCACGGTAGGACCGGACTTGAAAGCCGACCGTTTTTTTTGCTGAGATATCTGAAACAGTGAGGTAGTAGTCCATCGGTAGGTTTCTTGCTGCTTCCGGATTTCTCAATAAGTGAATTGAAGTGTATTCATCCGTACCGACCAACCGCCAATCGATGACGTGTGTAGCTGATTGATAGCTGACGACATCGTAGCGCTTGCCATTACGGCCCTGCATTTTATAATGCACGGCATGACCGACATCCCGATAACCAGAAGAGGTGCGTCTTGTCGCATGTTCTTCCAGGGAGACAAGCGCTGCAAAAGAGTCGTCCGGCATTGATACCGAACTGCCAGTGAGGGCATCGTACGATTCTACGGTGGAGGGGTCGGTAATTTTTCGAATGCTCCCTTTTATTCGGGTTCCCCGATCTCCATACTGAAAAAGAGAAAACCGGTAACCACCGTGCATCAGCGGTTCACCAACTGTAATCTCTTTTTTCTTGATATTTCCGCCCCCTGCAATTAATTCAAGCTTACCCACAAATTGCCGCACCTCTCCGCTCGGATAGCGCTCCATCTCGAAACCCGTGGCCCGAACGGTGAAAGGAAGGTCGAATTTTCGCCCATCATCAAGCGAAACCGTTCTTCCCTCCCCGCCGACCGGCAATTCCATCAAGGCCTCAATGGCTCCTGTTTTTGCATAGGCGAAGGCAAGGATAAGGAGTAGGAGCCCGACATGAAGCAGAAGAAAAGGAGCGTGGGGTGTGGTCAGGATTTTGGACATTATTTCTTTAGGGTGAGATGTTCTTGAGATCAAGGCAATACGTTGTAGAATGGAAATCAGCAGGGTCAAACAGAGCAGGACGAAGAGCATCTTTTCGAGAAAATGGAGTCCCGCCCGGCCCTGAGAAAATCCGGGGCCGGGAGGGATGACCGTTTCAAGGCCGAACACAAGCCCCAGAAGCGAGAGTTGAATCAAGCCCTGGCGCATTGTGACACGGTATTTGAGGAGAAATCGTATCATCAGGGTGTCATTACCGTGTCGTCTACAGCACCCTCTATGATCCAGCGCAGAATCGTCTGGTAATCCGGATCGTTTGAGTCGACTGCGAGTTTGCCGCCGGCATGACCGGATTCCGGAGAAAGCATCTTGACTAACATGAGGCTGTCTTCACGATCATCTCTTTCCGTCGCCGGATCATCGGTCAAATTAAAGAACTTCCGTCCGGATTCCGGTGCTTGCCTGGAAACAACCGTGCCCGAAGAATTATCGAGGATGGCCTCGTAGCGGAGCAGGTCGAAACCAGCCGTATAATCAAAGAAGTAAGTCGCACCTGTCACCGGGTTTGTCCCTTTCCTGGGTTCATTCAGCCTCCCGCTGGTCGGTACATGGCAGGGCGCACACTTTGCCGCAAAGATGGGGAGCACGTGCTTGTTGAAGGAAACCGTCACGGCATTTGCTGCATCGGGTGATGCAGACCAGGATCCGGCCCAAAGTGCGCCCCGTCGGTTGAAGGGGGTGTGATGCATGTTGCAGGAGTGAGAAGTCATGGTCAACATCGGAAGGATCGTGCCGTCCGGTCCGAGCACCCAGGTTTTGTAAGCCCGGTCGATTCTCCCCGGATCAGGGTCGGCATCCGCAATCTCAACCTGCGTAAAGAAATTCCCTGCGGCGTTGGTGGTCATGGAAATGACTTTGCCTGCTGCATCGAGGATCACGACTTCAGCGCCCGCAATCGGTTCGCTGCCGATGTTGTCTTTATAGACGGTTCCGGCCATGGAAAAAGGGATACTTCCGGCTTTTTCGCCCGCCTTATGACATCGCAGACAGTCCCGGCCCGCGAAGTGAAACTCGTTTGCTCCAAATACGGTGCTTCCCTGAGGGATGTAATTGTCTGCCCCGATGGTCCGTTCAGGTACGGTTTCATGAGCGAGATCGGACACGGTAAATATTTTCGAAAGGGTGGGGGGGGTGCCTGGATCAAGGACCGGCTGAGGGCCTCCACCATCACTGTTTGATGAGCAAGCGGCAAGAAGGCCGGCGATCATAAAAAACGAAAGAAAACGAATTATTCCTGACATGGGTCTACTCCTTATGGTGTGGTCGTTATTATGAAGGCCGTACCCCGGTTGTCGTTTGAAAACGTGCCGGGAACATCCGATATATTGGAACTGGTGGGAGGATCGTGATCCGGTGCCCCCACTACGACGTCTACAGTGACCGAAGGGGTCAAGTCACCCTGTGCCAGAACTTCTCCAAAACGGTCGTTGCTCGTGCCCGCAATCTCCTCCAGCAGGAAACCCTGCGGGCCGGGGCCGCGAACCTTAAATTTAAATTTCTCATCGCCCACAGCATCCATGATGCTCTTACCGGAAATGAGATAGACGCTTCCGGAGATATCGTTGATGGCAGTCCCCCCGATAGCGGTTATCACCCGTCCATTGGCCCAGGGCGCCCCGACGGCGATATCTGCTACGCCGTCTCCGTTTACGTCGCCCGCTCCGGAGATCGATGTTCCGAAGTAGTCACGAGATTCCGCACCGGTGACAGCACCGAGTGCGACGTTGCCAAGGCTATTTGTTGTTTCGGTGATTGTTCCATCCGGATTGACGGTCTTATAGGGCACGATCCCCGGCCCCAGAAGATTCCCGTTGATGATGTAAATACCTCCGGCCCTATTCGTGTCCGCTCCAGAAGGTGTGCCTCTCCCCGTGCTGCTGGAGACCCCAATGTCTTGAAAGCCGTCACCATTGATGTCTCCGACGAATGCCGGTTTATAGCGGGCCAATTGGCCAGTTCCATTGACTACGACAAGGGGGGTAGAGAAACCATCGGCTGAATTCCATGTGGAGAGATAGACCTGCCCCGGTGCACGGTGTCCGTGCCCCCCGGCGCCTGTCGCAAAGATCAGAAGTTCATCCTTGGAAGGAATGGTGGAATCCAGATCACCCAGGTTGAGTATATACTGGCCATAGACGGCAGCCCCTCCGTCTCCCGGGCTGACGTGGGCAGCGATCTTGTGTGTCGGAGCAGCTATTTGTGCCGCAATTTCAGCACCTGAGATCAGGTAAACCCCTCCGGCCATATATTTGTGGGAGGCCTGGGCCTTGTCCATTCCCGCCTGGAAGGGAGAATGCCAGGGCGCGCCGACGGCGACATCCAGGCCGGCCTCTCCATCGAATTGCCCAACGGCCAGGGAGTGTCCGAAGAGTTCATTATACTGACGCCCGCAGAAGTGACTCACTGCGGTGCTGGCATCAAAGGTGCCTCCGATGGAGATGTCTGAGCCGCGGAAGACATAAACACACCCAGAGCGTGGTGCATCTGACCCCGATGCCCGAATTGCCGAGATGATAAGGTCGTTTTTGCCATCTCCCGTGATGTCGCCGACTGAGATGGCCGCGCCGAAGCGGTCGGAAGACTCTGTCCCGATCAGAGTGATAAAAGGAGTGGCCTCCGGTCCGCTGGCAGTTCCCTTGAAAATGAGGACATCTCCTGACAAGGCGTCGGATACCTCCCCGGGGATGTAGGCGTTTTGGTTCAATCCCGGGGGATCTCCGGCACCATAGCGCGGGGCACCTATGATAAGGTCCGGTATGCCGTCACCTGTGATATCTTTGACCGCGAGGGCTTCGCCCGCACGTCCCTGCGGTGTTTGGCCGTCGCGGGGCAGGGAGGCCACACTCAAGGCCCAAGCCCCCCCGGAAAGCCCGAGAAGGAAACTCCCGATGCCCAAAAAAGTCATCAATGCTTTTTTCATAATACTCTCCTTTATTTATTCTCTTGACTGACAAAAACCAAAGTTCTTACCCTTAGGTCA
>JBHHXE010000123.1:0-5777 GCA_046756865.1 Nitrospiria bacterium
CTGTGGACCTACCGGAACAAGAAGGCCTTATTATAACTGAATGAAGAGGCCGTTAAAATAAGATTCCACATCCGGGGGTCTTGCAATGTATCCGACTTCACTTCAAAGCGGGGGTCCGGCCCCCTGCGGGAGTGCTAAAGCACAAATTGCCGCCCTCATCCTTACTCTTCGCCTGAAGGCAAGGGGATTCGAACAAAGCTGAATGAAAAAATCACTTGATATATGGTCCTGACTTGCCTTATGTTGGGGGGCAGTTGGTGATCTTCCGGTATAACATCACACCATTTTTGGCTAACGTTTCGCGCTACTGTAAAGGAGAAACACCTTGAGCACTATCCGGTTTGAAAAGCTGGGGGGTCAGGTTTATCCGGCCTATCTGGTTGTTAATGACTATTCTATCGCACTCGATCCCGACACGATTCATTCACTGCTCGAAACCGCAAAAGAGAGACCGACCCCTTTTTTGGAAAATCTTGTTCAAAAAGTGGGAACAAACCGCTACCTCAAAGAGTTGATTGAGGAGGGGATCTCTATGGGAGGGAAGGCCTCAGAACTTGCGAAGAGACTTCAGCAGGAACTCAGTGCCCTCTGAAAACAGCTGCTCTTCCCGGCGAGGCATTTTGACAAACATCGTAAGCACTCATTGTTATTCTATTATTCATTCCGGCCCCTGTGTGCCCTTCGCCTTCCAATCTCTTTTAGGATACAGTCGGCCAGCTCGGTTTTAAGCATCTTGGGAAAGGCTGTCATCCGACCTTCCCGGTCGATCATTTGAACAATGTTTGTGTCAACATCAAAACCCGCACCCCCTTTCGTAACATCGTTTGCGACAATGAGATCAAGCCTCTTTCTCTTCAGTTTAAGCTTCGCATTTTTGATCAGATCTTCGGTTTCGGCGGCAAATCCAACAAGGATCTGCCCCTTTTTTTGAGCGGAGAGACCTTTTACGATATCCTTAGTCTTCCGAAGGGAAATGGATATCGGCTTCACGGACTTCTTCATTTTTTCTGAGGCGAAGCTTTGGGGACAATAGTCACTGACAGCAGCCGCCATAATGACAATGGTGGCCTGATCAAAATAGGATTCGAGCGCTTTATTCATCTCTTCCGCCGTCTCCACCGAGCGAAATTCAACACCTGGAGGCGGGGAAAGCGCCGTTGGGCCGCTGATCAGGATCACACGCGCACCACAACCTTGCGCGGCTTTGGCCAGGGCATATCCCATCTTTCCGGAAGAACGATTTGAGATAAATCGAACCGGATCGATCGGCTCCCGGGTCGGACCAGCCGAGACCAGGATGACCTCACCTTTCAGGCTCAGACTCCCTTCTTGAAGCTCTTTTTCCCCGGAAATCGTTTCCGTCACCGCTGCCACAATGCGGGATTCATCGGCCAATCGGCCTTTTCCTTCTTTTCCCGATGCAAGTGGGCCCTCTTCAGGCTCAAGAATATGGACACCTCTACGGCGTAGACACGCGACGTTTTCCCGGACTGTCGGGTGCTCCCACATCCCCAGATCCATTGCGGGAGCAAGTATGATGGGCGCGGTATTCGCAAGGAGGAGGTTGGATAAAAGGTCGTCGGCCAATCCGGTGGCCATTTTCGCCATAAAATTGGCTGTGGTCGGGGCGATCAGGACAAGGTCGGCTTCCTGGGCCAGGGTCAGATGGATGACCTCGCTGCGGGAGTCAAACAGATCGGCATAGATCGGACGGTCGGAAAGAACTTGCAAGGTCAGTGGAGAAACAAAGTGCTGCGCCGCCGAAGTCAGCACGATGCTCACCTCCGCGCCGGCCGCGCGCAATCTCCTCAAGATATGAATCGACTTGTAAGCAGCGATACTTCCCGTAATCCCGAGGAGAATCTTTTTTCCCTTCAGCAATCGAACTTCTCCTGGCCAGACAGCGTCTTTCGCTCATGAACTCGTATAACGAGCACATCCTTCCGGGACGGGATTCTTCAGTCTGTTTTCGGGGGTTCCTGAGGCGGCGCTTCAATGAGCTGCATATTCAAATTTTTTTTAATCTCTCCCGACAGGGCTCCCTCCCGCTCATCCAGGATCGCACGGACACGTTTTTCTTCGCGAAGACGGTTGGCCTCATGCTGCGCCTCGTAGGCTTCTTCCCCGTAAAGGATGTCCAGGCCTCCACTCAATACCTCTTCAACGGCAGTGGATGTTTCCTTAACATATCGGAGCTCCTGAAGGGTCGGTCTGTCCCCTTCCATGAGTTGCCTGGCCCGCTGTGCGGCAATGATGACGAGGCGAAACCGCGAGCCAATTGTTTTTTTATCAACCTCAACCGGAAGTGAAATGATTTCCATATTGCTCCTTTTTTATAGATGGGTTTTACACCGACCTGCCGAGTCCCTCCAAACGGCTAGTCGATCCCGCCATGGTCCTGTTTTATGCTCAAGTGTTTAATAAATGTTTTCTCGATCCATGCAAGGTTCATTTGCTTCATCTTTATCCGCTCGGCAATAATGACCGATTCCAGTTTTCTCAGGGCCTCATCATAATCCACATTAACGACCAGATAGTAGTATTGCCGGTAATTCCATATCTCCTCCCGCGCCTTTTGAAGCCGCCTGACAACCTCCTCTTTTGAATCCAGCCCTCTATCGCGCAAGCGCTGCTCCAGGACCTCAAAGGATGGGGGAAGCACATAGATAAAAACACCTTCACTATAATGCTTCTTGAGGATCATGGCCCCCTGCGTATCAATGTCGAGAATAACATCGATCCCCTGATCAATCAATTTACTTAATGATTCCCGGGACGTTCCATAAAAATTGCCGTGAACCTTGGCCGATTCGATAAAATCGTGCTTTTCAACTTTTTCCTGAAAGGCCGCCTCATCGACAAAGTAATAATCAACTCCATGGACCTCCCCCGGCCTCGGCTCCCGGGTGGTATGGGATATCGAGTACTGCAGGTTATCAACTTTTCCGGCCACATCTCTGCACAGAGATGTCTTCCCTGCCCCGGATGGCGCCGAGACAACATAAAGGATGCCCTTTCTGTTTATGTGCTCCACCTGCTTAAAGCCCCCCCTGATTCCGGCTTTATTACTCGATATTCTGAACCTGTTCGCGCATCTTCTCTAACTCCCCCTTCAGGGCCACAACATTGAGAGAAATGCTTGCATCGTTCGCTTTCGAGCCGATTGTATTCACCTCGCGATTCATCTCCTGAATCAGAAAATCAAGCGCACGGCCAACGGCTTCTTTTTTTTGCATCATCTTGCGAAACTCAACAAAATGCGTCTTCAAACGAGACCGTTCCTCGCTTATGTCGCAACGCTCCGCAACAACGGCAACTTCCTGGCTCAGGCGAAGCGGATCGACCTGAATGCCCTGAGAGAGTTCCGAAACACGCTTTTTCAAACGCTGATGATATGCAGACACCACGGCCTTCTCCCGGCTTTCGATCTGAGAGAGTATGCTGGCGCAGGTCTGAAGGCGGCCTGAAAATTCCTTTGCAATGGCCTTTCCCTCCGCTCTGCGCATCTTTTCAAGCGTGGCAATGGCCCGGCCCAGGGCTTTCTTCAGCGCCGGGCCCAGGAATTCAATCTCCTCCTTGGGCTCGACAACGGCAACCACGTCTTTAAACCGGCTCAGCATGCCGATATCTATTTCGCCGGGCAGGCGAAGTTCCCGCTTCATCTTTTTTAGAATATGGTAATAGGTTCCGGCCGATTCAAGATCAAGTTCCAGGCGTTTTTCCGGCTCCGCGGGTCCAAAAGTACTAACGGAAAGCTCGATATGGCCCCTTGAAAAAGCGCCCTGGAGTGTCTTTTTGAGCAGGTCTTCAAGGGCAGTCAACTGCCTCGGAAGCCGAACAACCACATCACAGAATCGATGATTTACAGATCGAAGCGCGACAACAAAAGAGTGATCCTTGACACGCCCCTCCACCCTTCCGTAACCCGTCATGCTCCGGATCATATCTATCGTACCGTTTCTATAAAGAAATAATCGCAGAGTATAGCGACTGAAGTCCAATCTTGTCAATTACAGGACTTCAGTCCGGGATCCAATGGAGGCCCTTAGCCTTTAACACCAGGCTATCGGTCGAATTGGAGGTTCCTCATTCCGAAATTGTATTCTGGCCGTTTTCCGCTCCGTTGACATGCCATTGCTTATTGATTAAGCTCTCCTTATATCTCAGATACGATCGGAAGGACCGGCGCGAAGTGGAAAAGAAACCGATTTCAGAAATTTACCACCAGGAAACAAAATATAATGAAGCCGAGATGGAAAAGCATCAAAAACCTCTGGACTGGACAAGCACACCTTCCCCTTTCAAAACCTACCACAGTGACAAAAAATTAAACCTGATGCCATATCTCCCCTTCAAGAACAATCCCTTTACAGGCGCGCCCATGGCCTCTGTTAAAGAAGAAAGGTACGCCCCGGGCCTGGAGTCGGTCTCCCGGCTCCTTTACTTTACAAATGGTGTCACCGGAATCCTGAAATATCCCCACGGACAATCCGTGGTCCTTCGTGCGGCACCGACGGCCGGTGGCCTTTATCCAACCGAGATTTATCTTGCCATACGGAAGATGTCGAATGTAAAGGACGGGATCTATAATTTCCAGGTGAGGGATCACTCCATCATCCCAGTCTGGGAAGGAAATTTCTGGGATAAAGTCACACAGTACTGTCTCGGACATGACGCCCTTGCCCAGTCAAATCTCCTGATGATTATGACCTCGGTATACCAACGGAGCGTCTGGAGGTATCACGAACGGGCCTATCGGCGGATTCTGCTGGATACCGGACATGTTCTTGGAAACGTGGTTGCCTATGCCCCCGAAGAAGGCTATGTCCCTTATCCCATTGGTGGATTTATTGATCACTTCTTAAACCGCCTCCTCTTCCTGGACGAATCCAAAGAAGGCGTTTTGATGGTTATCGCCTTACCTCAAAGGAAGCACCTGGACTCTGAAAAGATCCATTCGACGCCGACGGCAAAATCTCAGGATAAACAGGTGGAAGAAGCGATAATCCCGAAACTTTTACACCGTCTCCACCAAACCTCCTCTATCCTGCCGGTGAGAAACAAACAAAAGCCGCCTTCCGGCGATACAGAAGGAGGATGTTCTGATCTGGAAATGGCGCCTGCCGCGACGGGGCATCCCTTAAAAAACCCTGCACACCCGGGAACGGCGGGAAAAGAGTCCACCCTCATGCCGAGTTTCCCGATAGACTGGAAAAACGGCGTGGGACAGACCATCCTCCTTCGCCGTTCGGCACGCGTCTTTTCCGGAGAAGCCCTTTTGAAAGAAGAATTGGCCTCCATTTTGGAATACGCTTATCTTCCTTTGAAATATCATCCACCGCCTCTCTTTGATCCATCGCTTCTAGAAACCTACCTCGTCGTTCAAAAAGTGATCGGACTCGGGGAGGGCATCTACCATTATGCCCCTCGGGAAAGGGCGTTTAGCCTGGTGCGCCAAGGAGACTACCGTAAGCACACATGGCATTTCTGTCTGGGGCAGATTCTGGCAAGAGATGCGGCCGCTCTGGTCATCCACGTCGCACACCTCAAAAAAGCCCTTCAGCGACACGGCGACCGCGCCTACCGCTACCTCCATCTTGACGCAGGGCATATCGGAGAACGGATGAATCTTGCGGCCATAAAACTTCAATTGGGGGTCAGCGGCATTGGTGGATTTTACGATGATGAAGTCAACACCCTTCTGGGCTTGTCTCTCGATAAGATTATCGTTTATATTACGACCCTGGGAAGGCCCCATATTGGAGAAGAAAGTTGAG
>JBHHXE010000124.1:0-5569 GCA_046756865.1 Nitrospiria bacterium
GATTCGTATGTGTTGACCGAAGCAAACTGCCATCAATTCATTGCTCCTTATCTGGCTGAATATCGGCGTCTCAACGGGCTAGAGGATCAATCACCTCTATACCCCTTCAATCGCGAAGTGTTGGTGCGAATTTACCGGGGGTTGCCGCCTAACAGAGGCAAAGCGCGATACTTTTTGCGGCACGTACGCAACATTCTGCACCAGATAGCTCAGGGCGAACCATTGTTAGCTACAATAGCCAACTTCGCTCGAACTGAGTTTGTCGCTCGTTGTGATGAGTCTGGCCTGGCCGCGATTTGTGAATTGTATGGTCCTTTAGTGCCGAATGACAGCGAGCGTACTGTAACGCTTTCGGGGGGCTTATTGGAAGCTTTTGGCTTGCCCGCTCAAGATGTGGTTATCCCGGTTGAGCCACTCCTAAAACTTAAGTTGCACCGTGAAGCTATCAGTCAGATTGTGGATGATGAAGAAAAAGCAGCCGTGCGGGATTGGTTGTTGGAGCGCGAGGTTAATCGGCAGCTGTTACGCCCACTACGGCAGGGATTGGCGCGATTGTTACGCCGGGTCGCTTCTCCCCATCTCATTCATCGCTCTGGCATTGCCAAACCAAATGGAATATTGAACTGGCGTAAACCTTACCTGAATACCCATCCACCTATTTGCCTGGAAGAAGTCGATGCAGAGGGGGGTGGAGTCTTTGTTAGCCGTGAAATTGGCTTGTTAGCTTTTGATTTGCACCGTTACAGCAACGCTACCGGTGCTGAGGCCAAGGCGTTGGAAGTTAGCCTGGTTAGCGAAGTTAAACTATTACCATTTTTCTTCGCCGCCGTTGATTACCAGCACCAAATGGTTTCTCAACTAGAAGCGCAATTGGGATTAAGCCTAGAGGAGCTAGCATTGGCTCTATACTTATGGGGACTTATCCACTTTGATCAACGTCCTGCAAGCCTGCCCCCTTTGCCTGACCACCTCAAGAATTTTACCGCTCTGTCCAACTATTACCTGCCTGTTGACCCTCAACAAAAAGCTGTCTGCTGGCAAGAATGGCAATGGTTTTTTGACGATTTCTTTAAGCTGCGTGAGAACCTGTACGATGGTGGGCGACTTAACTATATAACTCGGCAAGAATCCCTCGAAGGTGTTTTTGATGTTATTTTTAACCTCGATACCAGGCAAATTGACAAAGCTTATCGCTGGGGGAAGCGCCTATTGAGTAGTGTGATTAATGAATGGCAAATCATGATGGGACAGGCAATTGAATTAGATGGTCAAACTCAACTGTCCTCCCAGGCTCAACTATGGATGGCCCGTATCATCCAGGCGGGCGATCAGGGCGAGCTGTTGGCAGATTTACCAAAGGGGATTGTAGCTGAATTAGCTAATAATTCCCCAAGTTTTTATCATCGTTTGCGAGTACGAGTAGATTCGTAGAATGTTTGTAATGTTCAGCTTTTTAGTGCGTTCTCCAGTTCCCGGCACCATTGCCTGGCTGCTTCCAATTCCTCTATAGGCACCAGTCGATTGTGAGCTAGTGGATTGCGCACTTTGACGATGGTATATACCTTCTCAGTCAAACGTCCTTTAGCCTTTTTATCATCACCAAATAAATCCTGAAATAGTTCCCATTGCTTGTTGACCAACTCAATCAAATCCTGCAAATAGGTGTAATCCAACAGATGATGACTGCTACCAAACTGTTTTTCTTCCCGGGCCTGAGTATCCTGTAGTTTGGCCAGTTTATCAGCCGGAAAGAATTGTGATAACCAATCCTCTCCATGCGCAGTATTGTAGCGATTTCTAACCAGATGACGTAACTCCAATTCCAGTCGACCAATCATTTGCCATACGGTCTGGCGCAGATGATCCTCTTCAGGTGGCCATGCCAGGAAATCGAGAGTGAGTGAGCCATCACCGGTGGGTTCGGCAATGGAGCGAAGTTGCACGCCGCTGGTCAAGAGAGACCGTAAACCGTGGCGGGTCAGGGTGGCTGGAGCATTCCAGGTTGAACAGCCGTACTGGTAAAGACAATGGGGACAGCCATCATCACACTGACATTGGTCCACCACGGTCTGCATGGTTTCCAGAGCGACTTGAAAATTGAGGTAGTCGTCACCTTGAGGTTGAACCAGCAGACTGGTTACACCACTACCGCCCGGAATGGAGTCGTAAATGTAAAGGGTATTTTGTTCCAACAATTCATTCACATTGCGGACCAGTACCCCACCTACCTTTTCCAATCCCATTCGTAGTCCATGCGCCAGGGCATGAGCAACGGCGATAGGGGCATCCGGCAATCGCATACGTATCCCCTCAGTGGCAAAAAGATGGCCAAGACGGACAACCTGACGGGGCACGCCCTGGTGACCGACCGGATCCAGGGTACAGAATTTCTGCTCTCGACTCTGCACAATGACTCCTTGACAACCTTCTTCGCCACAAATTTCAAAAACCTGCGGCCAGGGTTGGCGGAAACCATTCTCATAGACAACCGTACAAGAGTCGGCAAAAGTGACGACCTCAATCTGGCCAAAATCAAGCATCCCAATCGGTCGCCCATTATCGTCCGCCAGAGTAAAGCAGCGAGTCGGAGTAAAAGCCACCACCTGACTGCTCAAATTGGCATAGGTGCGTTTGACCTCAGTATCAAATCCGGTTAGACGGAAAACATCACGAGGATATAGATAACGGTCTGGACTCTCAGGATCTTCACCCAGGTGTAATCGGGTCGTTTGGACTTCGGCTGAACGCAATACTTTAAGCGCCATCCGCTGCAAAGGTGCTCCACATCTACAATTAGCCGCGTCCGTGGCCTCATAACTACGTCCACACATTGAGCAAACCAGAGGTTCAGCTATAATATTGGTTTCCGCTAATCGCTCTTTCAGTTGGTCTGTACGATAATTGTCAAAATGAGCCGCCCGGCTGAATATTTTTCTGCGACCAGAGAGAATGACTGCATACGGATGGTATTCTTTGAGAGCCATACCCATCCCGCGCGATGCCTCAAGTTGGGCTTGAATTTTACCGTTGCGTTCATCATATTCCACTACCTCAACGCTTGTCTCGGCTGAGCGAATGGTGTAAGCATAGCGACTTTCGGTGGAGTATTTCTGAGCATCTGCAAACGACATCTGCTCCAGGCGTTGAAGCAAATCGTCAATAGCCCGCACCTTGTCCATAAGACGCCCAACCTGAGTTGTCAGTTTGCGTTTGCGATCCTGCGGCATGCGCTTATTGAGTATCAACTCATCCTGTAGTTCCTCGGCTTCACGGTTTGCACGTTTCCGCCGCAGCCATAATTCATTGCGAAATTCTTCTAAGAAATCAACCACCCGTTTTGGAAACTCATCCAGGACTGTGTCAATCAGTTCGTTATAGCGGTCGGCTTGACGAATAGGTTGCCCGGTGCAGCCATCCACTGGACAGATTTGGGTTGTTTCGTCATAGATATAAGTTCCACAACGACTGCAGAGACGGTAAGCAAGCAACTCAGTCAGGTAAGCTTTGGCCTGATCACGCCGGTCATTGATGATGATCGACAGGGTTTGCAACGGATGACCATAATCAATGTCGGCCGTTTTGGCTACGTAAATAAGCCACAACAGAGGATAGATGTCGCCACGAAGTTCAGAGGAGAGGGTGAATAGCGAAAGGAAATTCTGTCCATCACTGTAACTTACCCCGTCGGGTGAGTCCTGCTTCTGCCAGGGAACCCAGAAGTTAACAGCAATAAAATCGAGCAAAGCCCAGGTCAGCGACACTTTCATCACTTCTTCATTGTGCTCATTTAGGGGAACGGGTTGAGGCGTTGATTTAATCAAATCTAAGGGCTTGCGGTAGTAATAAAAATCAATGGGGTTGCGCTTGCTGACGCTGAGAATGAGCGACCGCTTACTTCGTCGTCCTGCTCGCCCTATCCGTTGCAAGTAGGCGTTGATATTAGGCGGTGTGCCATAGAGAAGTAATATATCCAGGTCACCAATGTCAATACCGACTTCCATAGCCGGGCCAGAAGAGAGAAAGTGGATTTCTGCCCCTTCCTTAAACTCAAACTCAATCTCACGACGCTGTTCCTTGCGAATATTGCCCTTGTATACCTGACTGCGTAAGAGCAAAGGTCGGGCGTAGGCCAAGCGATAGGCCACCCGCGAGAAGTGAGGGTGGTTGAGGCGAGCGCGTTGCCGGTAACTTTCGCTAAACCGGTCCAATGCTGTGCGCTGGGCAGTTTCAACTTCTAACGTAGAGAACCCACGCAAATAACCACGCACTTTATCGCACGGGATGGGGTGGGCTTCATCAACCAGGGTGCAGACGAGATGCGAGGGATTGAGATAGAGTAACTCCGCCCGTCCAAACCTGGATGCTTGAATCACGCCCCGAGTTTCTAACCGTTCCAAGACTTGAGCGTAGTTGGGTACTTGATCTTGTAAACGTTGCATCAGGGTTTCCCGCTTAACCCGGTTAAAAGAGGCCAATTCGGCCACAATTGGCCGTTCATCGTCAGCTATTGACACAGCTAAACGAATATCAGCTATGGCTTCCCGCACCAACCAGGGGCTGTAACTTTTTTGAAAACTATAATTACCGCTTAAAAAACGTCGCTCAACCTCATCCCAGACGTCACGTTCACCCCGCTCAAAATGGTTGACCCAGTTCATGCCACGTTTACCTTGCGGTTGCTCACCTTGCAGCAATTGACCATAATCTTTTAGCATCTGAATCACATCCTGAGTGAGCTCTTGCAGCGTACACTCTCCCCGAGACAGGATGGTGACAATAGCCTGGTCAATAAAGGTATTGCGCTCCGGGTCATCAAAATCCTGCCCTAACTGTTCCATATCACTGTAAGAATCGCTAAACGAAAGCAATTTGGCCCGACGGAGTTGTTGGCGTAATTGATCATCAGGAATATGGTCAACAATAAAACGTAACGCATACTGAGCTGAGGTGACAGCAGCATTGGCCGGGGAGCGCATCAAGGTATCATACCGGGCGCCTCCACCAATTTTGGAATAGCGTGAGCGGAAGTGATGGCAGGGAACGGAGTTCTGAAACTCAACGGGGCGCCGAATACGCCAATTGATATCTAGCAGTTTATACTCGCGATAATCACCGCCAGGACTGAGTGAATGGTTAGCCGGGTGAGGCATACCCTCCAAAAAATCACCTTTGCAGGTGTCACAGTGCTCGCCCGTATCAATATCCAGCAGCCCCGTCAGCGCAAAGATACGCGAGCCACAATGACAATTGTTTGGAGGCGGATCAACAAAATGAGGATGACCGGCTTTGCAAGTCCAGGGTATAGTAATTAGTGGTTGTAATTGCCCGTTACATTGACGCGGGCAGGCTGGGAATGTTTGACCATCTAAATCGGCAGGAGAGAGCCGTTCTATTTCTCCGCATTGGTCGCAGCGATAATAAGGTTTCCAGATAATCCGCAGGGTTGGGCGCGGTTTGCCTGTACACAGACAGGGACGACCCTGATAATAAACATTCTCACCCTCGACGGTAGCGTTTAGTGGATAGATTTGCCGGCAATGGGGGCAAAACCAGGATTCGACCGCTTCCT
>JBHHXE010000125.1:0-5555 GCA_046756865.1 Nitrospiria bacterium
CCGACTGGCTCTATCGCAAGGGAGGACCCGGCTTCACCTGGTTTGTCAACAAGCCTCTCGCACGTTATGAAAGTTTTATTACCGAGGTTTATAAGCCCTTGATCATTCAGTCAACAATCCGCTGGGTTGCCCTCTGCAGGAAGTTTGATACCAAGGTCGTTGATGCAATTGTCAACGGCATCGGCCGGATGGTCTTCTCCGGGGGATGGCTTTCATCCACACTTGAGAAGTATGTTGTATACGGGTTTCTGAATATGGTGGGGTATGCAAACCATGTTCTTGCCCGCATTCTAAAGCGTCTCCAGACTGGAACGGTCAATCATTATGCCATGATGATCATCATCGGCATCTTTGTACTGGTTAACCTCTATCTGGTCGTGAAGAGCCAGATTCCAGCGCTCGTGGCCTTGAAGTGAGGAGTTTATGCAGGGGACACTAAATCAAGTTTTAGCTTCTGACCAGATTGGCTTTCCGATCTTAAGCCTCATGGTTTTTCTTCCCCTGGCCGGAGCCGTTTTACTCTGGGTCGTTCCAGATAGAAAAGCGATGAAGCAGATCACCCTCGGCACCGTTTCGCTCAACTTCCTCTTTTCGCTTCTCCTCCTTGCCCTATTCGAACCAGGTGTTGCCGACATGCAGTTTGTCGAGATACTCTCCTGGATCGCCCCTATGGGCGCTAACTACCACATCGGGGTAGATGGAATCAGTCTGTGGCTGATTCTCCTGAGTACCTTTTTGTCGATCCTGACTGTTCTTTTTTCCTGGAAAATGGACACCGAGCATCTTCGGGAATATCTCCTCTGCCTCCTGGGGCTCGAATTTACCCTGATCGGGGTCTTTGTCGCGATTGATCTCATCCTCTTCTTCCTCTTCTGGGAGGTCATGCTAATCCCGATGTATTTCCTCATCAAAATCTGGGGAGGGACCAACCGGAACTACGCCTCGCTGAAGTTTGTTCTCTATACCCTCGTGGGAAGTGTCCTGATGCTGGTTGGCTTTGCCATTCTTGCCCTGAACTATCACGACTTTGCCGTGGCACAGAAGCTCCCAGTAAGCTATTCGTTCAGCCTGATTGACCTCCTGAAAGCACCTGTTCCTCCCAGGCAGCAGATCCTAGTCTTCAGCCTCCTCTTCTTTGGTTTTGCCTTCAAGGTTCCAATGGTCCCCTTTCACACCTGGCTCCCGGACGCCCATGTGGAAGCCCCCACAACCGGAAGCGTCATGCTGGCCGGCCTCCTTCTGAAGATGGGAACTTACGGCTTTGTCCGCTTTTCGCTCCCGCTGCTTCCCCATGCCGCACAGACCTTTGTGCCGCTTATCTCTGTTCTGGCGGTCATTGGAATCGTCTATGGGGCTTGGCTTGCGCTTGCGCAAGACGACATCAAAAAATTGATCGCATATTCCTCCATCAGTCACCTTGGCTTTGTCATGCTCGGTATTTTCACCCTCAACCGCCTCGGGATTGCGGGCGGGATGATACAGATGATCAACCACGGAATCTCAACAGCGGGACTTTTCTTCGTCGTCGGCTTTCTCTACGAGAGACGCCATACCCGCCTGATCTCTGAATATGGGGGCCTAGCCAAACAGGTTCCGATTCTGGCGGCCTTCTATTTTTTTATCAGCCTGTCCTCGATGGGGATGCCGGGAACAAACGGTTTTGTCGGTGAGTTCCTTATCATCTCCGGAGCCTTCAAATCTGACTGGCGGTATGCTGCAGTTGCCGTTGGCGGGGTGATTCTCGGGGCAGGCTATCTCCTCTGGCTCTACCAGCGCCTGATGTACGGGCCGCTCGAGAATCCGAAAAACAAGATATTGCTTGACCTTGACCGAAGAGAGATGGCAATCTGCATGGCCTTGACGGGAATCATTCTCTGGACAGGACTTTTCCCAGGCCCCTTCCTGAAGAGAATGGAAGGCTCCATCGGCTTTTTAACAAGCCGGACGGAAACGGCAGCCGTCGCCAAAAATAAAAAACCTTTTCCGCTACAACCCGGATTAAACACGCATCCCCCGTCGGCATTGAGAAGTCACAACGTCGCACAGGCAAGACCTGTTTCATTAAAGGAGGATACCCCGTGAGCCACCTCTTGTCCCTCATTTTGTTTTCACTCTTCGGGGGGGCCATCCTTCTTATCTTTATCCCGAACTCAAAACCGCTCATGGTCCGTACTGTGGCGGCCATCTCGGCATTCATTTCCATGGTTGCTTCCTTTTATCTTCTTTATGCCTTTGACTATAAAAAGGGGGGCTTTCAGTTTATTGAGCAATACACCTGGGCCCCGGATGTCGGGATCTCTTTCCACATGGGCGTAGACGGCATCGCAGTTCCCCTTGTTCTCGCATCGTGCATCCTCATGTTTGCAGGCATCTTCGTCTCCTGGCACATCAAAGACCGGACAAAAGAGTTTTATATCTTTCTTCTGATCCTGGCCTCTGCCACCGTCGGGGTCTATGTCTCGCTCGACCTCTTCTTCCTCTACTTCTTTTATGAGATGTCGGTTATCCCGATGTATCTCCTGATCGGTGTATGGGGCAGTCATACGAAAGGCTTCCTCGAATCAAAAGACCCCCTGAAAAATACACCCCGTAACTTCTTTAATTTTACATCAAACAGCAAGGAATACGCGGCGATGAAGTTGGTCATCTTCCTCTCAGCGGGTGCGGTGCTGGCTCTGCTTGGCATCCTTCTCATCTACAGCAGTTCGGGCCTCTACACCTTCAACCTGATTGAGCTCTCTCAAGTTCCGGAGGGACAATACGGGAAAGCCCTGGTCTCTGCGATCTGGATCATGGTCTTCTTTGGCTTTGCCTCAATCGCCCCCCTCTGGCCAATGCACTCCTGGTCACCCGTTGGCCATGCTTCCGCACCGGCTGCCACCAGTATGCTTCATGCCGGCGTTTTGATGAAACTGGGTCACTTTTCGATCATTCGGGTTGCCTTTTTTCTTTTTCCGGAAGCGACACAGGAATGGATGCCGATCGTGGTCTTTCTCTGCATCGGCAGCATCGTGTACGGCGGCCTGGTCGCCCTCTTCCAGACGGACACCAAGTATGTCATCGGCTACTCCTCATCCAGCCACATGGGCTATATTTTCCTCGGCATGGCCGCCTTGAATGTGATCAGCCTGACCGGGGCAATCTTTTATATGTTCGCCCATGCCCTGGCCACCGGCCTCCTCTTTGCGATGGCAGGCTGGGTCTATGATCAGACTCATACACGGGATATTCCTTCGTTGGGGGGACTCTCGAAAAAAATGCCCTTCATCACGGGAGCTTTTATCGTTGCCGCCGTCGCTTCTTTCGGCCTCCCCATGACGGTCAACTTCGTCGGAGAACTCATGATCGTGGTTGGAAGCTGGCGCATGTATCCCAAAATTACGATACTCGCCGTTCTCGGCATCTGTATCACACTCTGCTACCTTTTCCGGATGATGCGCGGTGTATTTTTTGGAGAGTTAAAACCTGAATTTTCCGGGGCAATGGATGCAAAGCTCTGGTATGATCGTCTTCCCATTATCGTCATGCTCACATGCTCCATCTACTACGGACTCTTTCCCTCTCACTTTATCAATGTGATACAGTCCGGGGTCATTCCCTTATTGGAGCGCATGCATAAAATCACCCCTTTACTGACACAGGCAGGAGGTTTTTAATGGCCGCTCCGCTGAACCTCGCAAACCTCGATCTCTCGCTGTTGGCTCCTGAACTATGGATGACCCTCCTGTCCTGTATCGTCATCTCCATCGACTTTCTCTATCCAAAATTAAGCAAGGATCGGCTCGCCTACATCTCCCTCGCTGGAAGCGGCCTCATCTGCCTACAGTTGATCGGGTTCTTCGCCTCCGGAAAATCAGGAACCCTCTTTAGCGAAATGTTTGTACTGGACCCGCTCGCCATCTTCTTTAAAGTTTTTGTCCTCATCGCAACCCTTCTGATTATTCTCTCCTCGATTGATTACATGAATAAGGTCAAATACTTTAGAGGGGAATTTTATTTCCTTATTCTTTTCTCCGCCCTTGGGATGATGTTTATGTCCTCGGCCAACGATTTTCTCTCGCTCTATATCTCTCTGGAATTCTCTACCTTTGGATTTTATGTGCTTGTGACCTACCTGAGGAATGATATCCGCTCAAGTGAAGCCGGGATCAAATTCTTTATTCTCGGAGTCCTGACATCGTCTATCATTATCTACGGCATCAGCCTGGTCTACGGGGCAACAGGCACCATCCGGTTTACTGAATTAATGAACATTACGCCCTCCATTGGCGCCATCATCGGACTGCTCTTTATCTTCATCGGTCTCGGCTATAAAATCGGCGCTGTCCCATTCCATGCATGGATCCCGGATGTCTACCAAGGTGCACCGACGCCCGTGACCTCTTTTCTTTCGATTGCACCGAAAGGCGCTGCCTTCGCGATAACTTTACGAGTCATTTTCTCCACCTTTTACGGGATGCGTAGCGACTGGGTCTGGTTTATGGTCGGCCTGGCTATCCTCTCCATGACCTACGGAAACATCGTAGCCATCGCCCAGACGAACATGAAACGCCTACTCGCCTATTCGGGGATCGCTCAAGTCGGCAACATCCTGATCGGTCTGGCCGCCGGAACAAAAATGGGTGGCGATTCCATCCTCTTCTATCTCCTGGCCTATCTTTTTGCCAACATCGGAGCCTTTGCCGTTGTCATCGCCTTCTCCAACCTTACGAACAAGGATGACATCGAAGATCTGGCCGGATTGAACCGACGCTCTCCCTTTCTCGCTTTTTCGCTCCTTGTCTTCCTGCTCTCACTCGCAGGGGTTCCCCCTCTCGGCGGGTTTATTGCCAAGCTCTACATCTTTGCCTCGGCCATCAACCAGAACCTGATCTTCCTCGTCATCGTTGGATTAGTCAATATTGTTATTTCGATGTATTATTATCTTGTTGTCGTCAAGAAGATCTACATCGCCGAACCTAAGGATTCATCAGCAATCCCCATTTCAATTCCTCTTCAGGCCGTTGTCTACATCTCATTAGCCGGGGTTTTTGCTTTGGGTATTTTTCCAAAAACATTTATGGATTGGTCTATCGCCGCCACAGAAATCTTTTCCCATCTTGCCCTGAAGTAAACGTAATATTTCACCTTAGCTATCTTTTAAGCCGTGCTTGCGTTTCTGTTATATTCAAATCCTCACCTTTAAAGGCACGCTCCGGTTCTCCGCCCCTCGTGCCTTCCTCTGGTGTAATATCCAGACAAGTTGAGCTATCACGTCAAAATAGAGATAGGAATCAATTCTTGAAGTAGGATCTTCGTTTGTAGAGGTATGCCAGAACAATGAAACTGCCGATGAGCAACATCGTGCGAATCCGATGCGGAGGCGGCATACGAAAGTAGTTGATGGTTGGACTGACAATGCCATACACGGCAAATGCAATAAAAAGGAAGTAGGCCCATCTTCGACCGAAAATCACACCGTATCCGACAAGAAAATGAATGAAGGGAAAAAGAAAGATGAGCACCCGGCCCAGCCCCCCCCCCCACTTGTCTGCCCACGTTGGGCGGTGGGTTGT
>JBHHXE010000126.1:0-5478 GCA_046756865.1 Nitrospiria bacterium
GCCCCAGTTGTTCAAGCAGATCCTGATGGTTTCCGGTTTTGACCGGTACTACCAGGTTGTCCGCTGCTTCCGGGACGAAGATCTTCGGGCCGACCGCCAGCCGGAGTTTACCCAGATCGATATCGAGATGTCCTTTGTTGAACAGGAAGACATCCTTTCAATGATGGAAGGCTTCCTCAAGACGATCTTTTCAGAGATAAAAGAGATTGCCCTGGAAACCCCGATCCCGCGCCTTAGCTATAAAGAGGCAATGGACCGTTTCGGCGTTGATAAACCCGACCTCCGTTTTGATCTTGAATTGAAAGACCTCTCCGACCTGGTTGTCAGGTCCGACTTCAAAGTCTTTCGTCAGGCGGTCGAAAAAAAGGGGAGTGTCAGGGGGATCAATGCCAAGGGACTGGCAAAGCTTTCGCGAAAAGAGATCGACGAATTAACCCAAAAGGCGATCGCATTGGGGGCGAAAGGCCTTGCCTGGATGAAGGTGACGCCCGATGGACTGGAAGCCCCGATTGCCAAGTTCTTCAAACCTGATTTGTTGAAAGAAATCTGCGCGCGGCTGGAAGGGGCTCCCGACGATCTTTTGCTCTTTTGCGCAGATGAAAATGAAGTGGTCTTTCAGGTGCTCGGAGGCCTTCGACTGATTTTGGGAAAACAGCTCAACTTGATCAATCCGGCATCTTTCAAGCCTCTTTGGGTCACTGATTTCCCGCTCCTTGAATACAATGAGGACGAAAAGAGATATGTCGCCCGGCATCATCCCTTTACTGCCCCCATGGATGAAGACCTTGAGCTGCTTTCCACAGATCCGCCGCAAGTACGGGCGAAGGCCTATGACCTGGTCTTAAATGGAGTTGAAATCGGTGGCGGCAGTATTCGTATTCATAAAAAAGAAATTCAGATGAAGATGTTTGACCTCCTGGGCATCCAAAAAGAAGAGGCTGAATCAAAATTTGGATTTCTCCTGGAGGCCTTTCAGTACGGCGCACCGCCGCACGGCGGCATTGCGCTTGGCTTCGATAGGATTACCGCGATCCTGTCCGGCGTCGATTCCATCCGGGAGGTCATCGCCTTCCCAAAAACCCAAAAAGGCACCTGCATGATGACAAATGCCCCTTCCACGGTTGCCCCTCGACAACTCAAGGAACTCCACATCCGAAAAGAATCGATTCTTTGAGAGTTCGCCCTAGAAAAAATTAATCAACAAACGTAATAACAGAGTGCAGGCCTGAGGTTCCGGAGGGGAAGGCGCGTGCATTGAAGTCGGTCTGAATGCGTCCAATGTTATCGACTGCGCGGGAGGTGATCTGGTAGGATCTTGGTTTCGGTCTTTTCCATTCGTATTCCCAGAAGACCCAGGAATAGGGAGAGGGTGTGGGGAGTAATTTGGTTGGCTCCCAGGTTTTTCCGCCGTCGAAGGTCAACTCAACAGTACGGATGCCGTTGTATCCGGAGAAGGCAAGCCCTCGAAGGGTATAATCGCCGGTTAGGGTATTGTAATCTCCAGGATCATCTATTCTCGACGTGACCTTGATTGTTCCATCATCGCTCCAGCTCTTCTTCTGCCAGTATCCTTTGTAGTCATAATCAACCAGTTCAATTTTCTGCAGCCATTTCACATTCTTGATGCCGTATATCCCGGGAACGACGGCGCGGAGCGGAAAGCCGTGTTTCATGGGTAGCTGCTTGCCATTCATGGCATAAGCCAGGAAAACATCATAGTTCATCGCCCGCTCAAGGGTGATGCTGTCCGAATAGTCATCCGCCCCGAACATGGCCACATCCTGAACGGATGAACGGGGCATCGCCTCTTCTATGAGCGATTTAAGTGGGACCCCGGTCCACACGGCGTTGCTGATCTGTTCTCCGGCAGGTTCATTTTCAATGCACTGGAGGGTCACCATCTTTTCCACCGAAGGCCGCTTGAGAATATCGTTATAAGTAAAGCGCAACGGCTTTCGAACTTTACCCCTGATCTGAAGGGACCAATTATTGACGTTTACTTTTTGAAAGCCTGCATATTGAACGAGGTAGAAATCTTCATTTGACGTGATAAAAGAGGGCTTCTTCGGAGGGCGGGCGAGAAAACGCTTCATGAAAAAGTTGGCGGCCTCGGCCTTCCCGGGCAGGAGTGCCGCCGCAATTCCGGCGCCGGAATATCGAAGGAATCGCCTCCGGTCCGGATTGTCTGGAATAATAATGCCCGATTTTGTTTTCATTCTAGACATTATAACGGCCTCTGAAAGGCTTTGCAAGGAGGCTTCACAGGCAGAGACAAGAGACTTGTGGATGATGATTGACACGCATTTGTCCCTATGCTAACCTCAGCCCAATTTAATGAGGGAGGACAAGATGGTCGATGCGGAATTGACCCATTTTAACAAGGAAGGACGTGCCAGAATGGTTGACGTCTCCGCCAAACCGGAGACACATCGCACGGCGGTCGCGACTGGAATGGTCTTCATGAAGCCGGAGACCCTGGCAAGGATTTCAGAAGGAAAAATTGCAAAAGGGGATGTCCTTGCCGTGGCACAGGTGGCGGGTGTGATGGGGGCCAAGAAGACCCCTGATCTGATCCCGATGTGCCATCCTCTTCTTATCACCAGTGTTAATATCGGCTTTGAAATACACCGCGAAACAAACGATCAGTCCGCGGCAATAGAAATTACTGCCACGGCAAAGACCTCGGGGCAGACCGGGGTCGAGATGGAGGCGATGACTGCTGTTTCCGTGACGGCTCTGACCATCTATGATATGTGTAAGGCGATTGATAAAGGCATCAGTTTCGGCCGGATCGGTCTTGTTTCCAAAAGCGGGGGTAAATCGGGCCTGTATACCCGTCCGGGACCTCTTCCCAAATAGTAAAGGTAGAATCGTTCTAAACGTGTAAATACCAGCAAGCCTATGACAACAAAATGCATACTGCTTCGTCATGGAGAGACTGATTATCCCCACAACAGATACTATTGCGATTTAAAGGAAGATCCCCCGCTGAATCGCACCGGATTGAAGCAAGCAAAGGGTTGGGGAAATTTTCTGAATGACCTTTCGCTTTCCGCCGTCTATGTCAGCCCTTCCCGGAGAACGCGTGAAACAGCCGGGACGGCGACCAGGGGAGGTCCCTTAAACCCTGTTGCCATGAAGGGTCTACAGGAGAGAGGCTTTGGAACATGGGAAGGGCTCACTTCAAAAAAGATCAAGGAGGATATGCCGGATGAGTGGCAGGCCTTAAAAGATGATGTTCTGAATTTCCGTCCTCCGGGAGGAGAGTCGCTGGTCGAGTTTTCCGCCAGGGTCAATGACACGATACAACTACTTCTGCTTCGCCATCCGGGTCAGACCATCCTGATCGTAACACACGTCGGACCGATCCGGATGATGGTTAGCGCGGCGCTTGGCGTGCCGCTTGAAAATTTCAAACGTCTTGTGGTTGGGTATTGTTCAATCACGGAGATTGAGTATACTAAAAGTTGGCCCAACCTCATCTCTTTTTCCAGAAAACCGGATGGATCATAGTGAAAATGGCTAAACAACTGAAAAAAAAAGGAACAAACACGCTTGACCCGATGCAGGTCATGAGCATCAGTTCGGCCTATTGGCAGTCCAGGATACTTCATACGGCACAGCGTCTGAATGTATTTACGCGACTGAAGGGGAGGGCGGCCACTGCCGCTGAATTGGCGGAGGAGTGTAAGGCTGATACGCGGGGGATGGAGATCCTGCTGGTGGCCGTGGTTTCTCTCGGCCTGTTAAGCCGAAGGGGAGGGAAGTATCGAAACACGGCACTTTCCCGGACCTTTCTTGTCCAGGGAAGCTCTCGATACCAGGGCGGAATCGTCTCGATGTTTGACAGTTGGTATGATGCCTGGGGGGATCTGGAAAAAGCCGTGATGACCGGTCGGCCTGTCGTAGATAAGCCGCATGATCAGGGAGCCGAGGCGCTTCGACAATACATATACGGGATGCACTACCGCGCCCTGGCCCAGGGAGCGCTCCTTGCGGAAAAGATTGACCTGTCCAGTAAAAGAAATCTTCTGGATGTGGCGGGAGGACCCGGCACCTTTTGCATCAAGTTTTGTCAGAAGTTCAAGAAGCTCTCTGCTACCGTTTTTGATCTACCCCAGACCCTGGAGATTACCCGTGAGATTGTCACCTCATTTAAAATGCAGTCACGCGTCAACCGCTGTCCGGGAAACTACCTGAAAGATTCATTTGGAGAGGGCTATGACAGCGTCCTGCTTTCATCCATGTTTAATCAGGAATCTCCTGAGGTGATCAAGGAAATTCTCCGGAAATCTTTTGATGCGATTGACCGGAAAGGGCTTATCCTCGTTCAGGATCAAATGCTTAACAGAGAAAAGACCGGGCCGCTCCTCGCCGCCGTGATCGGCGTGAATCAATTGATTCATACCCCTGGCGGTGCGGCACACTCAGAGAAAGAAGTTGCAGCGTGGATGAAAGAAATCGGCTTTAGAAAGATCAAACCGATACATCTTCCGCCGCCGAGTCCGTTTACCGTACTAACGGGAGAAAAACCGTAACGCTTACCTTGACTGGAGTTTAGTGAAATGGGTCGAAAAAAGATTAATATTCTTGTAGCTCTTATTATAGTTGTCTTCATTGGGTTTGGCCCCGCTTCTGCGGAAGAGGCGTCTGAGTCTAATCAGCTGAGTGGTGCAGAGATTATCCGGCAATCCAGAGAGCTCATCTACAAGGTTGGGGATCAGAAAAACACGGTCACACTAAACTTGATTGAACGGAACGGGGCAAAGAAGAAGATCGTTGCAACCCGATATTGGAAAAATTACAGAAGAGAGGGCGGGTTCGACAGTAAAATGCTCCTTCTGACCGATTTTCCACCGGACTCCCGTGGGGTCGCTTTCCTGATCTGGGATTATTCGGAGCAGAATAAAACGGATGATCTATGGCTCTATCTTCCCGCCCTTCGGATGGTTCGGAGAATTTCGGCGCAGGATCAGAATGACGCCTTCCTGGGGTCAGACCTCACCTTCGGAGATATGGGCCAGCGCCGGATTGATGAAGATGATCACCGTTTTCTGAAAGTCGAGACCTACAGAGGTATATCGACCTATGTCGTAGAGAGTGTTCCGAAAGAGAAGGTGAGTCTCTACAGCAAAAAAATCTCATGGATTTCTAAAGAAGACGGAACCGTCCTCAAAATCGATTATTATGACCGGAATAAAAAACTACTCAAGCGGCAGACAATTGACTGGCAGACCCTGGACAATCTGAAAGTCTGGAAAAAGACCAACGTGACCAACGTCCAGAACGGTCATCGCACCATATTTGAGGTGAGCAACCTGGAAGTCAACCTCGGCCTGAAAGATGGCGATTTTTCTGAACGCAGACTTAAAACCGGTTCCCGGAGATAATCAGCCTCTTTCCTTAAATCCCGCCACCACCATCATTTTCTGTTGCAATTTTCTTGATTTTTTTATTATTTTCAGTAGACTGTCACAA
>JBHHXE010000127.1:0-5437 GCA_046756865.1 Nitrospiria bacterium
GGTTCCGGGCCAGGCACAGGCTCATCACCCGGTTCAACATAAAGCGTCCGCATCTCGCTGGGTTGGCTGATCCGCTCAAATTGAGGGGAGGGCTCCCAGACTTGATACTCCGGGGTGCTCCAGTCTTTCTCTCGGGGCGGCACCCCCCTGACGACGATGATTCTCCAGGTATATTCCCTGTCATAGGCTTCATCAATCCGATCGTATTTGTAATACGATGTTTTAACCCAGGCCACATCAATCGGGTCAACAAATTCGTCAATCTGTGGATTAAAAGCATTGTATCTATTCCGTATTTCCACTTGAAAGTAATCATCCGGCCCCAAAGTGCCAGCCCACTCCCACTCCAGATCGACACGGTTCCTGTATTGGCTGGCGTTGGGTTGGGGCTCAATGAGAATAGGAGGGTCAGTAACTACCAACACCGGGGTCGGCGCTGGCGGCTCCGGGGTTGGGATCGAGACAGATGCCTCCACCGTCTCAGGTGTTGCGGTCGGTGGCTCAGGCGTCGCGGCCGGTAGGGAGGTGGTAGGAGACGGTTCGGGCGTACCGGTTGGAACCGGCGTGTCTGTTGGCGAGGGGGTGTCCGTCGGGGCCGGAGTAAAGGTCGGCAACGGCGTCCTGGTCGCTATAGGCGCGGGCGTGTCCGTCGGCGTTGAGGTAGTAGCCACGACGATTTCCGTCACCGTTGGTGACAAACCCGCGACCGGCGTCGACGAATCAGGATCAGGGACATTCCATTTTATTGCGACGGCCACCATCGCCGCCAAAAACAACACAATCCCTCCAACCTGCAAAATAGGTGAATTGCTCACTTCGCCCTCCTGACGTTGATTTTGATTGATAGCTATCTTAACACATTCTTAAGGAAGAATCTTGCCAAAAAAGCATGAAAAGTGTATCATTTCGCGTACGCCTTAAGGCTTGGTCGTTTTGCTATCGGGTCGTCCGTTTTTTACCAGGTTTGCCGGAGAACTCCATATGCCTCGCTTCCCGAGATTTGTGATCATCATCGCTACCACAATCGCCGGTCTCTTCTTCATTGGCTTCAATGTTTATCTGACATATTTTCAAGAACCCCCGGCCCAGACGGGCGCCGGCTACCTGTTGCTCGGCATCCTAATTATCGCTGCCGGTTTGTACATCTCCTGGCTATACGGCAAACACGAGCAACTGAAGTCGGATTATTCAGATCTGGAAGCCACCGCCCAGGCGGACCGGCAAGAAAAAGAGAAACTCGAAGCAGAGCATGCCCAATTGCAAGGAGATTATCAGGCACTGAAAAAAGAGAGCACGCACCAGCGCAAAGTGCCCAAAATCTGTGATATGGTCGACGAGAACGTATTACCTCCCCTCAGCGCAGAACAACTTCACATTATGCAACAATTGTTTTGGGGGTCTTATCGAATCCATGTCAGGCCCCTTGAAGGGGGGTTCAACAACTTTGGCGTCTTCCAGGTCATTCCGGAGCCCACAGAAAGAAATTTGGCAAGGCCCGGCGTTGTGGTCAAGTTCTTAAGTTACCGTGATATTCGAAAGGAAAAAAGCGTCTATCAAACCGGGGGTGTCTTAAGAGAGCATCCGCTGGCTCACACGCCGGGGCGACCCACCCGGAATTGGCCGTCCAATCGGCTGTTGGTTGATAGCCGTGAGCTGGGAGCGGTCGTTTATCAGTTGGCGATGCTAGACGCCGATAGTCAGTTGCAAACCTTGAAGAATCTATATAAACAACTACCTTTCGAAAAGTTTGTCCCCTACTTAAAGCTTCTGTTTGAAAGACTCGACCGCTGGTATGGGCTGAAGCTCCCCGAAGCTGAAGGCCGCCCGCTTGGTGGACCCAATGGCGTATATGAACGACTTCGTCGCAGGTGCAGTGACATTCAAAAAGGCATCGCTCAACTACTCAAAACCGCCACCACCGCTGGTACACCTGCCCTGCCCATCAACGATGTAGCCACAGCGCAATTACTGGAACTGCCTTTCCTGCCCGAGAAGTGGAATGATGAGAAGTTTTCCAACCCCGTCTATTGGATCAACAACATCCTCGTGCCAGGGCAAGCCCAGAGCTTTCAGGCAACCAGTCCTTACTCCCCAGTCCACGGCGATTTACACACCGGCAATATTCTCGTTGAAAAAGGCAAAGACACCCATATCTGGCTGATTGACTTCCCCAACGCCCACATCGGCCCCTCGTTGCAGGATTTCGCTACACTCGAAGCCGACGTGAAGTTTAACCTGATCGATATGCGGCGCGTTTCGCTCGACACCTGGCTTGGATTTGAGGAACACTTGCTAGCGCCGCTTCGCAGCCCCTACTACGCTTTAGACTCACCCTGGTTTCAAAATTGGCAGCCAAACGAGGGTGAATTGCTCAAGGCCTGGAAACTAATTGGGTTTCTGCGGCACTGGGTCAGGGAACGTCAGATAATCGGCGTTGATGTACGCGCCTACTATCTGGCCCTGCTGCACGCCACCTTACCCGTTGTTTACCGCCGCTCCCATTCAGAAGTTCAAAAACAATGCGCTCTTACCTCGGCGGCCTGGATGTGCGAACATCTGAGTTCCTAGGCAACGGGGCGGTTCCTTGAGTGAAGCGATAACCCCGGCTATGTAAATTCTCAATATAATGCTTGTCCCCCAACTTTTTTCTCAATCGTTTTACCAGGTTAGTGATCATTTGGGGTGTGGTCTCCCCTCCCGCATCGGGCCAAACAGCCTCGCTGATCTGCTCTGATGATACAATTTGAGGTCGGCTGTCCCATAGCACCTTAAACAAAGCAAATTCCTCTTTGGACAGGATCAACTCTCTCGAACCTTTGAAAACAATCCCTTCTTTCAGAGCTAAGGGTGGCGGCCCCAAGTCGGCCACATACCGCTCGAACAGCGGAGATGTAAAAACCACCCGGTCAGGCGCAGCGTATTCAAGTATGCCGCAACGGGTCAACCAATCTACAATTGGCGCTGGCTTCAAGGACTCGCCCTGCACCAACTGGCGCAACGTATCCTGCGCAGCAAAACTCAAGTCTCGCCATAGATCCTGACACTGATGCATAATCGAAGGGGTTTCCAACAATTGAGGAAGGATTTCTCCCACTTCCTCGTTCAAGTCTAAACCCCCGGCGCGAACCAGCTCGCAAGCGTATTTCAGCAATTGGGGATGACGACCCACACAGTCTAACATCTTGTCTATTTCTTCGCCAACAAGGTTGATATCCAGGCGTTGCAAATGCCGGCGTATTGTCATCTGTCCATCTGCTTGGCTCAAGGCCCCGATCCAATGCGGCTCGGTCCAGAGAATATCGGCCAGTTCGCCAAAGGCCTTGGTATCCAGGTTTCGTCCGCCAAAGATATACGATACCTTGGGGTTAATATCCCGCAGACCCCTCAAGTAATTTAGAAACGATTTTCCTAATTCTCGTTGTAACACCTCGCTTCGATCAAAAATCACAGCCAGATGATTGGCCCCCTCCCTGGAGATGTCTTTCATTAGATTCTGCAAGGCCTGCCGTGCTTGATCTGTTGTGGGCGGCGGTTTCGTACCCCCGATATTCTGCAAATACAAATGCTCGAGGATTTCTCTGCAAATCTCTTCTTGAACAATTTCCCTACTTTGATCCCGATCGAGCAGGTTGCAGTCAATGTAGACAAAGACCATCCCCTCCTCTTGAACCGCCGGATTGGAAACAAGGAAACGCAGAACGCTGGATTTGCCCGACCCGCTCAGTCCCAGAACCAGCAAGCTGTTGTTCGTGCTGATAACGCGTTTAATAGCCTGAACATCTTGGGCGTGATGGTTGGGTGGATAGGGTAAATCTCGACCGGATTCCTTGAAATGCGCGTACGGGCTCTCTTCAGCTCCGACGCTTTGCGAACCTGTCTTGACAGGCTCAGACGGGGTATTGGCAGGTCTCAACCGTAGAATATCCTCCGCCAACGTTCTCAATTCCTGCCCGGAGAAATTCAAGCTGGGGCTTGTTTCTTCATAAACATAGTTACACAATTCGTCAAGGCCCATCAACCTAAACCAGCGGGCAAATGGGATTTGGTTTTCGGTTTCCGGATGTAGCGAAGGGCAAATAGCTACAACGGCGCTTATATGATAAAAGTCCATACTCTCCGCTTTTCCGGGCGGAAGAAACTTATCCCGGTTCTTTGTCAACAGATTGACCCACCGGAATCGATATTTTTTGACCTGCTCGTACGGATTTTGGCCAGGGATACCCACAATCCTTCCACCAGGAATGGTCGGCCAATCGCCGTTTTGTGTTGCCCTAAACGGCTCAGCGCACTCCTTAAACTCCACAATGATGATAGCGTTGCGCTTTAGAACGGTTAGATCAATCTGATGGCCATCAACGAAGTAATTGACCAAAATGAGATATTTCTCACTTCTCGGGCCAGGGCGATCGTTCATATCGCTCAAGAAGCGATCGAATGCTCTTCGTTCGTGAGGCGTATCGAACTCCCGACCGAACCATAACTCAACGGCCATTGCACCCTCCTGGAGCTAGCTCCGACTCTTTACTCATCAACGGCGTAATTATCCGAACTTGTGTAATGGTCAACGGTATTGTGAACAATCCAGACTTTTCCGAAAGCTTGATTTCAGGCCAGAATTGCTTGATAATCCGAGTAAGTTGACCTAAAAACAGCTTCCAGCAAGTTTCGCCAAGTGTCCAAAGTGCCGCTGACCAATACAAATCATCCGGACTTGCAGAGATTTTGGTAGAAAACGGGCTTTCAACTGACCCAAAAGCATTCTGCTAGATTATAACACGGCAGCCTTAAGGTGTAAAGGCCTTGAGAATTAGGGGAGCATTTCAGTTTAGGGGCGAATTTATGGAGTTGCTAGCAAAATGGGCTTTGGAGTCGAGGCTTTAGCCGGTCAAAGCCTACTAATCTCCGGCTGAAGCCTCGACTCCGCAAAACTTGCCCCAAAAGTGAAATACACCCATGAATTAGTCTGGAATCATAGCAAAATATCGGAGGTCCCAATGAGAAGGAAGTTGAGACCTTCCCCGAAAGTACGATTGACAGCCCATTCGGGGCTTTTTATAATATCTTTACAGCAGCGGTCAGATTGAAGGCCACCTCTTCTCAGACAACCGGCAGGGCACGCGCAATGCCTAAGCAATCCCGGCCCTTTGTTTCAGCGCCGGCTCGAGGGTCCACCGACAGTAAGGACGCACGCAAACCACCCACCCGCCCCATACGATTCACCGTTGCCGTCGTGGGCGGGTTTTTTGTGCTGGCGCTGCTACAAGTGCTCATCGGGGATGGGCAGGGGTTGCGGGCAGCGTCGCCGGCGGCGGGCTGCGGCTCGCCGGACGTTGGGCCGGCCGGCCTGGGCGACCCGTGGCCGGCCGCCAACCTGAGCGCGGCCAAAACGGTCGATATCCCCACCCCGGACGAAGGCGACCTGATCACCTACACCATC
>JBHHXE010000128.1:0-5317 GCA_046756865.1 Nitrospiria bacterium
CAGGAGAAGAATCATGAGAACATGGAAAGACTTAATTGATGAGGCGAAGCAGGAGATCTCTCTTCTTCAGACCCATGATGTGAAGGAGAAGCTTGAACGGGGCGATGAATTTATTCTTATTGATGTCCGTGAGCAGGAAGAGGCGCAGCGGGGGCGCATCGAAAAGAGTATTTTTATTCCCCGCGGTGTCCTGGAGATGACAGTACAACAGCATTTTAAAGATCCGCTCCGGCCCATCGTCCTCTACTGTGCCGGTGGCGGCAGGAGTGCAGTGGCTGCACAGGCACTGAAAAAAATGGGGTATGAGGATGTAGCTTCTATGGAAGGTGGTTTTGAGGGATGGAAACGTTCCGGTCTTCCCGTTGAGCATTAAGAATTTCGAGGCAGAATGATGCAAAAATTCCAACATCATCTCTTTATTTGCATCAACAAAAGGGCCGATGGCAACCCTAAGGGATGTTGCCTTTCAAAAGGGGCTGAGGAGGTCCTTACCACCTTCAAGAAAGAAATCAAAAAGCGAGGTTTGAAAGGAAAAATCAGAGCAAATAAGGCCGGGTGCCTTGATGCCTGTGCGTTTGGACCCGTTGTCGTTATCTACCCAGAAGGAATCTGGTATACCGTGAAGACCAAAGAAGATGCCTTGGAGGTGATCAAGGAACACATCATGAAAGGAAAGACCGTAGATAGGCTTCTCGTGAACAGACCGTGGGCAAGAGGTTGAAATATTGATCCAGATTGATCAGAGGCAGCCAGTGAGATCTCGAGAAAACCATGTCCGCAATTTGAGGGTTTCTTTTCACACGCTAGGATGTCGTCTTAACCACTCGGAAAGTGTTTCTCTCGGGGGTGCATTTCAGCAAACGGGATTTCGGCTGGTGCATGAAGACCAACCGGCAGATTTATCGATCATCAATTCATGTGCTGTTACCGAGCAGGCCGAGTCAAAGTGCCGTGCCCTGGTACGCAGGATCTTGAAGAAGAATCCCGATACCTTTGTTGCGGTTACAGGCTGTTACGCCCAAACCAACCTGGATTCTTTAAAGCAGGTCAAGGGTATTGATCTTATCGCCGGGACGGATCAAAAGATGGAACTCGTATCCCTTGTTCAAAGTGTTCTTCTGGGGCGTCGTCATTCCGGAACCCTAAGCGCTGTGTGGGGAAACACGGCGTCCCTGAAGCAGTCAACGCCGCTGGTCTTCCATACGCCTAAGATCCGTCGTGGAGATTTTACAATTGAAACTGAACGCTTTGCAGTTTTTGACTCTGCGACCCGCCCCAATATCAAGATTCAGGATGGTTGTGATTTTTTTTGTACTTTTTGCATTATACCGTATTCCCGGGGACGTTCAAGAAGCCGGAGGATGGATGATATCCTTCTAGAGGCATCGGCCTGGGTGGCCCGGGGACATCGGGAGGTTGTTCTTACCGGCGTCAACCTGGGAGAATACACCACGGAGGATGGTGGGCTTTCAGACTTGATTGATGCCTTGGAGGGAATCGACGGCCTTTGCCGGATCCGGATCTCATCTATTGAGCCGACGACGATCTCATCGAGACTCCTGGAGCAGTTTTCAAATTCAAAAAAACTTTGCCCCTATCTCCACCTACCCCTTCAAAGCGGCAGTGACCGCATTCTTTCACTCATGGGAAGGCGATATACACGAAAAGAGTATGTTGATTTTGTAGAGGATGTCACCACAATGATCCCCGGGCTTTGCCTGGGCGCTGATGTGATGGTCGGATTTCCGGGGGAAGGGGATGCGGAATTTCAGGAGACCCTTTCTTTAATTAAGTCACTGCCTTTTTCCTATCTCCATGTTTTTCCTTTTTCGAGACGGAAGGGGACGCGGCTTAATAAGATGACACTGCCGCCTGTATTGCCCTCAGCCGTGAAGGAAAGATCGCGGGCCCTGTGTGATTATTCAAGAAAAATCCGTAGGGATTATTATTCAGAGTCCATTGGGAAAACGGTCGAAGTCTTATTTGAAACGAGAAACAGGGACGGCCTCTTTTGCGGATTGACCGGAAACTATATCCGAGTCGGCGTTCCCGGTAAGCACGCGCTTTCAGGCCGCCTTATGTGGGTTCGGATTCAGCGCGTTGAAGATGGCCTGGCCATCGGGGAGATTGTCGGGTGAAAGTCTATCTGGAAACCTATGGATGTCAGATGAATGAATACGATTCAGAACTGGTTCGTTCTATTCTCTCGACCTCCGGCGATGTACTGACACCTTCGATTCACGAGGCGGATGTTGTCTTGATCAACACATGCGCAATCCGTGAGAATGCCCATAGAAAGATCTATGGCCGCCTTGACCTGCTTCGACCCTTTAAAAAGCGATTAAGAGAGCAGGGCCGGGACATCGTGGTGGGCCTTCTCGGATGCATGGCACAAAATTTGAAGAAGGATCTCTTTCATCATCCAGTATTAAATCTAATTGTGGGGCCGGACAATTACAGGGCGCTTCCAAAACTGATTGCACGCGTAAAGGCACGGAGGAGCAAAGAGATTGACGCCAACCTCTCTGAGTATGAAACATATCGTGGTATCGCTCCCAGGCGGATTGAAAGCATCAATGCCTGGATCGCGATCATGCGCGGTTGTGATAACTTTTGCTCCTTCTGTGTTGTCCCCTATACAAGGGGTCGGGAAAGAAGCCGGAAGGTGGATGATGTAATGGAAGAGGTGGAGACACTCGCCACTCAGGGCTACCGTCAAGTAACCCTGCTTGGCCAGAATGTGAATTCTTACCGAAGCAGGGGAGGCACTTTCTCCGATCTGATGCTAAAAGTTGCCGATGTTCCGGGTATTGCGCGGGTCCGCTTCACTTCACCCCACCCGAAAGACTTTCCGCTCCCCCTCCTGGATGCCATCGCGGCGCACCCAAATATTTGCAAGCATATCCACCTTCCCCTTCAGGCAGGGAGCGACCGTATTCTTGATCTGATGAACAGGACATACAACGTTAAAGCGTATCTGACGCTGGTAGACAAGATCCGAAAGATGATTCCAGGTGTTGTTCTAACGACGGATATTATTGTAGGTTTTCCGGGTGAAACCGAAAAAGAATCCCAGGAAACAGCCAGGGTGATGGAAACCGTCGGGTTTGACAGCGCCTATATCTTTAAATACTCTGAGCGAAAGGGAACCATTGCGGCAAGAGCGTTTTCAGATGATGTCTCAGCAGAAGAAAAGAAGGAGCGGATCATCCGGCTCTTCGAAATACAGCGCCGGGTTTCTCTCAATAAAAATCAGAAACGCCTCGGTCAAAAGATTGATGTGCTCATTGAGGGCATGGCGGACAAACGTCCCGACCATCAAATGGGCAAGAGTGATGGAAACCATACTGTGATCTTCCCCGAGACATCTTTGTCACCAGGCTCCCTGGTCCGGGTTGAAATTATGGAAGTTTCGCCCGGAACACTCTATGGAAACCCTTTGCATACTCCCGCGTTGACCTGTATTTGATATGAGCACTCACTCACTGCCTTTTCATATCGGTGCCGGATCAATTCAAAGCGGAGATGTCTCACTTTCTTTCCAGTCTGTTCTTCCTGAGAATCCTAAGGCCCTTCTGGTGATCGTCCATGGAATCAGTGAACACAAGGGGAGGTACCTTCGTCTCCAAAATGACCTGGCGGCAGCTGGATTAGGAAGTTTTGCCTATGACCAACGGGGCTTTGGTCATTCGGGGGGCAAGCGGGGCCATGTTGAGCGCTATAGGGACTATCTAGATGATATAAAGTCGGTGATCGCCTCTGTTCGAAAAACCCATCCTTCCACCAAGGTCTTTCTGTTAGGCCATAGCCTAGGAGGGTTGATTTCTGCGACCTTTTGTGTTGATTTTCCACATGAGGTTGACGGATTGGTGCTGTCCGCCCCGGCGCTTGATGTAGCCGGGCTACCCTGGGTGCTTGAAAAACTGGTGATCTTGTTAAACTGTCTGCTTCCGTCCCTGCCGGTTCATTATCCAAGTCTGGATGGCAACAAGAGTCATGACCCTGAAGTGGATATAGCCTTTAATAAGGACAAGCTCGTCGAGACAAAAGCAACACCTCGATTTTATGTTGAGTTTCAAAAAATGAACAACTATCTCAGGCGGTCTGCCGGAAAGATTGTTACTCCGACATTAATTTTGCAGGGGGACGCAGATCCAATTGCGCGGCCAGAGGGTGCCCAGATCATATTTAACCATTTGCAAATCACACAAAAAAGATTAATATGGTACAAGGGTTTTTTGCACGAAATTTTTAATGAAGTTGGTCGGGATGAAGCGATCGGAGATTTGATTACTTGGGTGCAGGGCTTGACTGATGCGTATTCAAAAGAGACGGCAGCCTCTGATGTGTGAGGCTACGAAGTTAAAGATACCTATGCTTGTGCTGATCCTCTTTTCGGTCGTATTCCGAGCCCTGCCTGTAGAAGCCGTGACGCTACCGGGTGGATTTGGCAAAACCAGGTGGGGAATGTCTTGGGAGGAAGTCATCAAGGCCTATCAGGTTAAACTGCTTCCTCCAAAAAGCGCTGATCCTGGAGGCATCTGGGCCATCCGGGGGCCGGCCCCCGGAGAACTGACCGTTTCGGGGGAAGCGCTTGGAGAGCCGGACATCCGCTCGGTGAGTTTCGGCATACATGAAAAGTGGGGACTTGTCATTGCCCATGTCCGTTTTAAGAATGCGAACGACCCCTCTCATGTTGAAAAGCTCCTGCCAAAGTGGACGGCAGAGTTCGGAGTCCCAAAAGAGAAGCGTCCCGGCCCGAAGATTATCTGGGAAGACAGTGAAACTCACATTGAACTGACCTACCATACAGTCTCACTGCGCCATCCAACACCCTCCGACCACCTTGCCATCGTCAGCTGGAGCATTCCTCTGATGAACAAGCTTGACGATCAGGAAACAGGGCGTAGACACACACCCGATGTGGAAAAGCTCGAACCGATGAAAGAGTTACACAAGAAAAAGTAGGCTCAGTACTGTACAAATGGGTTTTTTAAAGTTGATGTCAAAGCAAATATGGTGTAGCCTCTGTAGATGGGAAACTTAGTATTGCTCGCAGCAGGTATTTTTCTTCTCTTCATGGCCGCTTTGTCTGTTCCCCCGCCTCCCCCTCCCGACGAATAAGGGCTTGATGTTCCGCGTTGTGCAAGTATTATTTCGTCAGCGTTTATCGAGACTCCGGCTTAGAAAGACGACGATATAGCTTATTTCGCCTCGGAAAGATTGGGTCGATTTTTCAAAAGGTCGGGAAGGTTTGTTAAGTGGTGCCGAGACGCAGAATCGAACTGCGGACACGAGGCTTTTCAGGCCTCTGCTC
>JBHHXE010000129.1:0-5299 GCA_046756865.1 Nitrospiria bacterium
CCGATGTTGCCGAGGCCCAGGACGGCGGAACCGTCTGTGACAATCATGACACTGTTTTTCTTTATGGTCAGGGTGAAAGCCTTTCCCTTGTCTTCATGAATGGCCATACAGATGTGGGCAACGCCGGGGGTATAGAGGCGTGAGAGGTCATCCCTCGTCTCCAGACGCGTCTTGTTCTTAATTTCGATCTTCCCGCCAAGGTGGAGGAGGAAGGTCCGGTCTGAGCGGTGAAGGAATTGGACACTAGGGAGTTTCTTGATTTTGGCAACAATTTCTTTTACATGCGCTTCATTACGCGTCTTTACTGTGATGTCCCGTGAGATCATCCCCCGTTCTGTGTTCACGATATCGACCCCTTCGATATCTCCACCCGCCTCTCCGATAACCGAGGTAATCTGGCCAAGTATTCCGACCGTGTTTTTAAATCTCAATCGAAGTGTGATGCTGCGACTGGCGCCTGAATAAGCCATAATGATTTTCTGTGCCTCCATAGATAAATATTGCAGTTGGAATCTCCAATCAGCATCCTCCAGTATACCATAAGAATATGGAGCAGCCACTCTCATAAGGTCTTCTCGATGGCCAACAGTTTTTTCTTGATTGCCAGCCCTCCCGTATACCCGCCCAACGATCCATCCTGATGAATGACGCGATGGCATGGGAGAACGATTGGCAGAGGATTTTTCCCACAGGCGTTTCCGACGGCCCGGGCCGCCCGCCCCAGCGAGAGCTGGTCTGCAATCCATTGGTAGCTCCGAACTTCCCCGTAAGGAATCTCGGCGAGCTTCTGCCAGACTTTTTTCTGGAACGGTGTTCCCCGCATGAAAGAGATCGCACGGTCGAAAATAATTCTCTCAGATGAAAAATACCTGTGCAAAAGGGAATGCCAATGGCGCAGACGCTGTGCGTTCCTTGCAGGGGCGGCCCCAGTGCTGTCACGCATCCTGGCAAAAAAATCAGATTCCGAATGATCCCATGCCAGATAAGAGAGGCCCTTCCGGGACATGACCATCCAGAGCGGTCCAAGCGGGGTGTCCAGCCTGTCGTAAGAGAGTTTATCGTGAGTTTCCATGTTCCAGACCTAACATATTTTGGAATGCTCTCACAAGTCCGGACGATCAAATCCCGTGAATAGTGAATCGTGATTGACTCGCTTGCATATTCCTCCTATCATGCGGGTATGAGAGGACGCACTTGCTGAAAATTGTATTAAATGTATTAAAGGTTTTTCTATTCGTTCAGCTGTTTTTCTTTATCCCTCTGATTGCTTCGGCGGAAGAGGGAGATCTCATACACGAAATTGCCCGTTATTTCCCCGATGAGGTGGGTCGCTCCTGGAGATATGAGGGATCTGTGATTGACGAAGTGCAGCGGGTTTCCTCCTATAAGAATATTGCGGTGGTCGAAAAAGTAATTGAGCGGAACGGGGTGGAAGTCAGGGTTTTTGCCGAAACCAACCAATCAAATCATGGACCGGCCAGGAGTTTCTTTTCCAGGGATGCGGAGGGGATTGTCTATCATGGCGGGGAGCCGACCACCCGCTTTGAGCGCCAGCTCGTTCCCTACCGGGTCATTGAGTTTCCGATGCGGTTTCAGCGTCCCTATTCACAGATCGAAAAGAGGAATGTTCCATTTGGACTCGATCTGGATCATGATGGAAAAGAAGAGCAGGCGCACGTCAGCGCGCACATCATTGCAGAAAAATTAGAGACGATGTCTGTTCCCGCAGGGACATTTAAAGAAAGCCTGAAACTTGTTGGAACCCTTGTCATCCGAATTACCCTTTCAGGAAGTCAGGAAGTTGTTCAGGTCACGGATCAGACAAGCAACTGGTTTGCCTTGGATGTCGGGTTGATAAAAGGGATCGAGCGGACAAGCTTTCCCAGGATGGAGGGGTTTCCCGGGATAGGTAGTCTGATCATTGAAACGCTCTCGGAATATTCCAGCAACAACAAAACACAAGGACTCAGCTCGCGACAATAGCCGACTTTTTAGTCTTCCCCTATCATATCTTCGACAAGATAAAGCATGATTTCCGCCAATGTTGGATGGATGTGAGAGATGCGGGCATATTCTGACAGTGTTGACCGAAAGTGCATGGCGACGGCCCCCTGGTGAATTAGATTGGAGGCCTCGGCGCCCAGGATTTGTACGCCCAGTATCTCGCCTCCTTCCGGGTCAGCCAGTATTTTAATAAAACCCTCCATGCGGTCGGTTACGATGGCTTTTCCCAGATCGTTAAAGGGAAACTTGCCAACACGGACGGCAATGCCCTGTGCGTCCGCCTCGCGCTCGGATAAACCGACGCGTGCCACTTCCGGGTCGGAAAAAACTGCACGGGGAATGACACGGGTGTCTGTTTTGTCCAAAGGGCCTTTAACGAGGTTTTTCCCCGCAATCGTGCCCTGATAGGTGGCCATATTGACCACCTGTAAAATACCGGTCACATCTCCTGCTGCGTAGATATTTTCATTGCTCGTCTGAAGGAAGTCATTGACCTTTATGCCTTTGTCGTAGAGATCGACCCCCGCCTGATCGAGATGAAGTTCCTCTACATTTCCTGTCCGGCCTGTGGCCACCATGACCATCTCGGCCTCAACGATTTTTTTGTTCCCTTCTGACACAAAAGAGACTTTTCTTCTTGTCCCGGTTTTTTCGATGTTGAGAACACGAACGCTGGTATGGAGATCGATGCCATCTTCGCGGAGATAGTCGCCGAGGGCGATCCCGATATCCGGATCTTCCCCGCTCAAGATATGACTGCTCCGCTGCAGGAGGATGACCTTTGTTCCCATCCGGTTAAAAAATTGACCGAACTCCAGGGCCTCGGCCCCGCCGCCCAGCATGACCAGGGATTGCGGGAGGGTCTTAAGCTCCAGGGCCTCATCACTGGTGATATATCCCGCTTTTTCCAGTCCGGGGAATGGGGGGATGACCACGCGGGAGCCTGTTGCGATCAGAAATTTCTCACACGAATAGTTGGTCCGGCCGACCTGGAGTACATTTTTTGATAAAAACCGGGCCTTTCCGGAGAGAAGGGTGATGTTCGGGTTTTTTTCAACGGCGTCTTTCGCGTAGTCTGCCATTTCCCGTATAAGACGATCTTTTCTTTCCTTGATTTCGTCAAACCGCAGGCCGACCATCTTTCCGGGATAAACGCCTACACGGGGCGCCTTTTTCATTAAGCCGATTAGATCTGAAGAGCGGAGATAGGCCTTGGTCGGCATGCAGCCTTTGAGGATGCAAAGCCCCCCAAATGGACCGGTTTCAACAAGTCCGACCTTTGCCCCGAATTTTGCCGCCGCCTGCGCACCGTACCGTCCGGCACTCCCGGCGCCAATCACCATAACATCAAAAGTTTTCATATCGGAGCATCATATCATAAGCATGAATGGAATCACGGGACATTATTTTCATTTGACGAATTGTTTACTCCTTGTGTATCCTCCAGATGATTTTTCTCAACTCTTCCGGACCTGAAAAGCCGCCTCTTTCCCCCGGAAACTTGCAACGAAAGGGTACGAACATTGTTTTCAGCCGATAGCGTGATTCCCATGCTGCTTCGCTTCATTCATCTTGTTTCAGGAGTAATCTGGATCAGCCAGCTTTACCATTTTAACCTGATCCAGGCGCCTTTTATGAAAGAGGTAGGCGCATTACCCCGGCGAGACGCCGTTCTGAAGCTCGTTCCCCGCTCTCTCTTTTGGTTCCGATGGAGTGCGGTGGTGACCCTTCTGGCGGGGATCGGTTTGATGGCTGTTGGTCATTTCCGGAATCCATCCATTATGATTGGTGCCACGCTTGGCCTGATCATGTTTTTAAATACCTGGATCTTCATACTACCGAACCAGAAGGCCATTATACGAATGACGACCGAGGCGGTCGAGGACAAGATGCCGATTTCACCCGAAGTAGACCTGCATGTCCAACGTGTTTTCTGGATCTCCAGGTTCAACTTCTGGCTCTCCTTCCCCATGCTCTTTTTTATGGGTGCTTCATCTCACTTTCCTCTATTTTAGGTTCTAACTTTTATTAAACAGTTACTATGTTTTGTCTTCTCGATCGGAGTGAGCAATAAAATGATATTCGAGGAACCCTTATGACGTGTCTGTCGCGGGACCGCCTCAATAAGTAACTTCATATTTTTTTATACCGTGCAGATTAAAAGAAATGCTTTCATGCCGCGAAATTCCTTCGGAATAAATGTAAAGAGGGAAATACATATACAACTGCAGACGGAGTAGAACATACGTATGTCGCTGATCCAGTAACTGGCGAACTTGTTTGGGAACCACCGATCCTTTAGGGTGAATTTTGTAACAGCTTAAACAGATTAACATCTCAATCGCGCTGTTATTCAGAGAGCAAGGGGTCAAGTGGGGGCGGATGCTACAGCATCCGCCCCCTTTTTATTTGCCGGGAGGGATTTGAATCAATACTTAGGGAAGCTCTGAATAAGTCATGAATTGTTTTTTCAGGGCAATCATGTCCCGTTTCCACCTTGCAAATCTTGACAATAGCGGGCTATTCTCTGCGATTTGCGTCTTGAATCGAAACATTTTATCTCCTGAAAAATTCAACCCGGACTTAATCAGGGGTTCCTCAGGTTGTATTTATTCACTCATACTGCCGGAGGCTGGATAACAGGGGGAAACTAAATGCGTAACGGGCCTTGAATCATTTAGTGTTTTATTATGACTAAAAGGTCAGGGAGAAGGCGGGGACCCTACTCCTATATGAGGGCTTTATCCTACGAGGACGACCACTAAAAGGAGTAATATCAGCGAAAAAAGTGCAATCATAATGTCTGTGACCGACGTATCGTTCTATACAAATTGACCTAAGCTCTGGAACGGCGTTCTTTCTCGGAATCCTCCTCCAAGTATCTCGTGGTACATCCGCATATTGCGCGTACTTTAATATCAGACTGAAGGCGACCCGTTTTGACCTTAACGAGTATCGGTTCGTGCTCGCACCCGTGTTTCTTTTTTCTTGCTATATTGGCCTCGGGGAAGACGGTTTCAAACCATCCGGTATTATGTATCACTTGGCGTCCATTTTTTCTGTACCATTATGGTAATACTGATATAGACAGTAATCTAAGGATATCTCATGAAATTTCACAAATCAATCCCCTCAAATGAGGGGGGGGAGACACGCCGGGGTTTAACAACAAACGAAGTCTGGTGATAATCGAAAGAGAGTGAGTATCGTCAGAATGGAGATGAACCGCGCAAGCAAGTAATCGGACGGCTTTTAAAGTTCTGCCATTGGATCGATGAAATACCCGATCAGTCTA
>JBHHXE010000130.1:0-5287 GCA_046756865.1 Nitrospiria bacterium
GCCCTTATGGCCTCTGGCCTTGTCTTTTAGTCAACTTATGCGCTTTACCCCAAGAGCAATCGCTGATCTTGGGGCTTAACTTTGTGTTGACAGAAAGAGAGTCCCTGTGTTAAATATATATCCGACTCTATTGATCGCCGATTAAAAAGGTCGTCATTAGAAAGCCTTCCCACAGTATGGGTAAAGACGGATAAAGATGCTGAAGCTTACAAAAAAGATTGACTACGCCCTCATGGCGATTAACTTTATGTCTTTCAAGGGTGAGTCTGTTGCAAGTACACGGAATATTGCCGAGATCTATAATATCCCGCCGGAGCTTCTGGCGAAAGTCTTACAACGGCTTGCAAAAAAGGAATTTATCACCAGTCAGAACGGCCCGAAGGGGGGATACACCCTCGCAAAAGATCCGAGTTTGATCACTTTAGGAGAACTGATCAGGGCGATTGAAGGGCCGATACAGATTGTTCACTGCATAGAAGGGGATACATCCTGTCTACAGACAGCACGTTGTACCATTCGGAGCCCGCTTCGGAAGATTGAGCATAGGATTGTTGACTTTCTAGACAATATTACCATCGATCAGCTTTGCAGCGAAGACGTTCCTGAAGAATTGACGGTGTAGACAGTAATATAAAGGGGGTAGAATGAAGTTTCCAATTTTCATGGATAATCACTCAACAACACCGGTTGATCCGCGTGTGATGGAGGTGATGGTCCCATACTTTACAAAGGCCTTCGGGAACGCGGCCAGCCGGAACCATGCCTTTGGCTGGGAAGCCGAAAAAGCAGTTGATCGGGCAAGAGCACAGATTTCACAGCTCCTCCATTGCCAGCCGAAAGAAATTATTTTTACCAGCGGGGCGACCGAATCTAACAACTTGGCCATCAAAGGCGCCGCCGAAATGTACCGTGAAAAAGGAAATCATATTATTACGGTTGTTACAGAACATAAAGCGGTTCTCGACAGTGCTAAGCATCTTGAAAGGGGCGGTTTTGAAGTCACCTACCTCACTGTAGAGAAAGATGGACTCATCAGTCTTGAGGCGCTTAGAACGGCAATCACGGATAAAACCATCCTTATTTCTATTATGATGGCCAACAATGAAATCGGAGTCATCCAGCCGATCGCGGAAATCGGGGCCATCGCAAAAGAGAAAGGCGTTCTCTTTCATTGCGACGCGACCCAGGGTGTAGGGAAAATTCCAGTCGATGTTCAGGCGATGGGAATCGATCTTTTATCTCTCTCCGCCCATAAGATCTATGGCCCCAAAGGCATTGGCGCGCTTTATGTCCGAAAAAGAAACCCGCGTGTCCGGATTGCACCTCTTATTGATGGCGGCGGTCATGAACGGGGGATGCGTTCTGGAACACTTAATATCCCGGGAATTGTCGGCTTGGGCGAGGCTTGTGAAATCTGTGAAAAAGAAATGACGGAAGAAGCCGCGCGCATGAAACAAATGCAGCAGCGACTCCAAAGCCGGATCATGGACGAACTGGACGAGGTCTACCTGAACGGCCATGCCGAAAAACGGCTCCCCCAGAACCTCAATATGAGCTTTGCCTATGTCGAAGGAGAATCCCTTCTGATGGGTTTAAAGGAGATTGCCCTTTCTTCCGGTTCAGCCTGCACAACGGCAACACTGGAGCCATCCTACGTTCTTCGTGCCCTCGGAGTCGGAAGTGATCTGGCGCACTCGTCCCTGCGCTTTGGTCTTGGACGCTTCAACACCGATGAAGAGGTTGATTATGTTGCCAAACGGGTGGTTGAGACTGTCAAACGGCTTCGTGAGATGTCGCCCCTATATGAAATGGCGCAAGAAGGGATCGATCTGAACAGTGTCCAATGGGCGGAACACTGAGGCCCATCTCAAGACTGCACGTGATTTTATAGTGAATGTAAGGAGGTTGTAATGTCTTATAGCAACAAGGTCATCGATCATTATAATAACCCCAGAAACATGGGAAGCCTGGATAAAGCGGATGAATCTGTCGGAACGGGCATTGTCGGCGCACCTGAGTGCGGGGATGTCATGAAGCTTCAACTGAAGGTCTCTGACGGTGTTATCGAGGAAGCCAAGTTCAAGACCTTTGGCTGCGGCAGTGCGATTGCCAGCTCCAGCCTGGCGACGGAGTGGGTGAAGGGGAAGACAATTGATGAGGCCTTTGAAATAAAAAATGTTGAGATTGTCAACGAACTGAACCTGCCGCCGGTCAAAATACATTGTTCGGTCCTTGCGGAGGACGCCATTAAGGCCGCCATCGCCGATTACAGGAAGAAAAATGGAACAGACTGAAGAAAAGAAAAAATCAGAGCTCATCAGCGATGACTCCGTTGTTCTCCTGACGCCCACCGCCGTGAATGAGGTGAAGGGGATGATCCAGAGGAAGAACCTGGGGAGTGCCGCACTCCGGATCGGAGTTCAGGGAGGCGGCTGTTCCGGGCTTTCCTATACGATCAACTTTGACACAGAGATCAACGCCCACGACATTGCCTACGAGGTGGATGGCCTTCAGGTCATTATTGACAAAAAAAGCGCGCTTTATCTGAAAGGAACCAAACTTGATTTCAGCAACGCCCTCGTTGGAGGGGGATTTAAGTTCCTCAATCCGAACGCGAAACAAAGCTGTGGCTGCGGCGAGTCGTTTTCAACCTGACGAAGCTTGTCGATCAATATTCTTGTTATATAAAGGCCCCCGAAAACTAGGCTCCGAGATGGAGCCGTTTTATTTTTGGAATCTGATGAGTGCTGAATTAAAAACCGACGCAAAAAAGTCCTTGAAAAAATACCTCTGTTGGCGCTGCAAGCTTGAGAGGGCCGATCTTTATTTCTGTGCTTCCTGCAATGCCCTCCAGGCCATCCCTGAAGACATTGATTATTTTCGCTGCCTCGGACTCGAAATTCGATTGCAGATTCATCCGGAGAAGCTCGAAGAAACCTTTTATGACTTAAGCCGGAAGTTTCACCCGGATTTCTATCAAAGAAAATCTCCCGAGGAGCAGCAGATCAGTCTTGAAAATACGGCCATCCTGAACAAGGCCTACCGGACCCTGAAAGACCCGCTGGAAAGAGTTGCGTATCTCATTGGTCTTATTGAGGGTGAGGATGATATCCCCTTAGAAGCCCCTTCAGACCTTTTTGAGGAAATCTTTGCGCTTCAAGAGGGGCTGGAAGAAGCCAAAGCACTTCCGCCGGGAGAAGGCGCTTCAAAAAATGCCCTTTTTACCCATCTGAAAAACGCTTTGGAAAGACTGCGGGTTCGGCAAAAGGGGGCCCGCCAACAGATTGAGATGCTTTGTGCTCAATGGGACAGCCTGGAAGCTTCTGATAAAGTTCAAAGCTCCACCGCAGAGCAGAAGACCTGTTTAGGAGACATGAAAAAGATCCTTTCACATCAGGCCTATCTGGATCGGATGGTCAAAAATATTCGCATAACAATCGAGGGAAAATAAATGTCAAAGGTTGTCGGAATCGATCTCGGGACAACAAACAGTCTCGTCGCTTACATGGATGGGGGGCAGCCTCGGGTTATTCCGGGCTTGTCCGGGGCATCCGCTGTCCCTTCGATTGTTTCCTTTGATCCTGATGGCGCTGCCGACCATGTTTCTATTGGAGATGCTGCAAAAAAACACCTTATTGATGGTTCAGACCGCACAATCTATTCTGTAAAACGCCTCATGGGAAAGGGAATTGGAGAGGTTCAGGCTGACCTGAAGTATCTCCCCTTTCAGTTGTCCGGGAAGCCTAAGGAAATCATCCGAATCCATGTTGGAGAAAATCATTACACGCCCCCCGAGATCTCGGCATTTATTCTGGCCGAATTGAAACAACGGGCCGAAGCACATCTGAACGCCCCTGTCGAACAGGCTGTGATTACGGTGCCAGCTTACTTTAACGACAGCCAACGGCAGGCGACAAAAGATGCCGGAAAGATTGCCGGACTTGAGGTCCTTCGGATTGTCAATGAACCCACCGCCGCCTCCCTGGCCTATGGCCTGCAGAAAAAGAAAGAAGGACGAATTGTCGTCTATGACCTGGGCGGTGGGACATTTGATGTCTCCATCCTCAAGATCAAGAATGGCATTTTTGAGGTCCTGGCAACCAACGGGGATACCCATCTCGGCGGCGACGACATCGACCAATGCCTCATGCTCCTCATCCTCAGAGAAATTCAGCAACAATCCGGGCTTGACCTTATGAACCACCCGGAGGCCCTTCAGGAGATTCGTCTCCTCGCAGAAGCGGTAAAACGTCAGCTCTCTTCTGAAAAGAATACAACGATTTGTTTAGACTTATCCGAGCATAAAATATCTTATCGTCGGGAAATCAGCCGGGATGAGTTTGACAGCTTGATTCATGCCCTTATCGACCGAACGCTCTCTCCCTGCCGCCAGGCTCTGGAAGACGCGAAACTCAGTCCGGAAGAGATAGACGAGGTCATCCTGGTTGGCGGATCGACCCGTATCCCCCTGATCCAGAATACAGTCGCAGATCTTTTTAAGCGAACACCTCACAGCGAACTGAACCCGGACGATGTCGTCGCCCTGGGCGCGGCCGTTCAGGCCGATATCCTGGCGGGAAGCATCACCAATATGCTGCTTCTTGATGTCACGCCGCTTTCTCTCGGCATGGAAACGATGGGCGGCGTCGTCAATCGCTTCATCCCGAGAAATACCACCATACCCACCAGCGCAAAGGAATCATTTACTACCTTTGCAGATGGACAACAATCTGTTTCGATCCATGTGGTCCAGGGCGAAAGGGAACTGGTTAAAGATTGCCGGAGCCTCGCCCGATTCAACCTTACGGGAATCGAACCCCTCCCTGCGGGGATGCCCCGGATCGAAGTGACCTTCCTGATTGATGCCAATGGCATCCTCAAGGTCTCCGCTAAGGATTTAAAGAGCGGCAAAGCGCAATCGATCGAGGTTAAGCCCACCTATGGCCTTACGGACGAAGAGACCGAGTCCATGATCTCTGCCTCGATTGAACATGCCAGAAAAGACATGGAAGATCGGATGTTGATCGAATCACGCAATGAGGCAGACACCGTCCTTCGGCATGCGGCAAAAGGATTGACGCACGGGGCCGCGCTCGTCGATCCCTCAGAACGAAAAAAGATAGAACAATCCATGGCTGACCTGCAAGAGGCCATGAGAGGCCCGGACCATCGTCTCATCCGTGAAAAACTCAGCCACCTGGATGAAGCGACGCAAAAGCTCGCGGAACTTTTGATGGACCAGTCGGTTCAGGTGGCCCTCAAAGACAAGAATATTTCTGATGCTTAG
>JBHHXE010000131.1:0-5259 GCA_046756865.1 Nitrospiria bacterium
CAGCGAAGGACCGCTTTCGCCTAAATCTCCAGTTTATGGACGACATGAGTGAATTTCCTTTCGCGCCCAGTGTTGCTTATCTGTCAAGGGAACGGGAGGATGAGACAAGCCGAACCCTGTTGGATGTTGGCTATGACAGGTCGGATCCCAATTCGGTCGTCAACTCCCTTCATGTGAATGCCTATGTTCATATGACTGAAATCGAAGAGGTTCAGAAATTGGAATGCTTTGCGAGTTCATGTGCATCGGCACCCTTGTCAACTTTTGTCCGAAAGATTCGAGACCAGGTGGATACGTTTAACTATGACACCTATGGCCTTGAAGCGCGAGGAACCACTTCGGTGGGATCTTTAGGTCAGGGAGCCTTCTTTACATACGGGCTTGAACTATACCGGGATGAAGTGGAGCAGTTAAGGACGCGGAACGAGACGACGTTTGCGACTGCAGTTGCTCCCGGCGTTCCGCAGCCAACAGCGGTGACGGCCTCTGTCCCGGATGCGACTTCCGACACATACGCCCTCTATCTGCAAGGGGAGGTTGTTCTGTCCGATAAGGTAAGCATCATTCCAGGCATCCGGTGGGACTTTTGGGATCTTGAAGCGACCGTCAACACAGCGGGATTTAATAATGGGGCAGGATTGCTGACGGATCAGAACAAAGATCAGGACGACGATAAGGTGAATCCCAAGATCGGGTTCGTCGTAGAGTTGATGGACAATCTGAACTTGACGGGCAATTTTTCGCAAGGGTTCCGGGCTCCGGCGTTTCAGGAGCTCTTTCTCTCATCACCTCACCGCCCCGGGCGTGAGTTTATTCCAAATCCCAACCTGAAACCGGAAGAAAGTGAAAACTACGACATCGGTCTAAAGGGGGGGGGAGAGAAAGTCCACTTCAGTGTAAACTACTTCTATAATCAAGTGGACGATTTTATCGCCTTTAGAATCGTCAATTTCCAGGGAAATCCCACTTGTGCACCGAGTTTTTTTCCTCCTTTCCCATCTAACTGCCAGGAGGCAGCCGTAAATATTCAGGCAGCGACGATTGAGGGGGTCGAGGCGAGTTTTGATTACGCCATTACACCAGCGCTTCTTTTTTATGGGAATTATACCCGGACGCGGGGGACGGATGATTTGAACAATGTCCCCCTCACGGATATTTCTCCCGAGAAAGCCTTGGCGGGTTTCCTGCTCGAGCATGAATGCAATCTTTCCTGGTGTCAACAATTCTACATAGATCTCAGAGGGCGATTTATCGGTCGTCCGGATCGTCTTGGGCCGGGGGAGACCGTAACGGGAGGGTATAGCGTTTATGATATCCGCGCCGGTGTAGACATGAGCGATTCTCTCCGGGCCTCTGCAGCCGTCGAAAACCTTTCCGATAAAGAATACCAGGAATTCCTCTCAGGCGGCCTTACGGCGGAAGGAATTAATGTGGCGGTCAACCTACGGTATCGGTTTTAAGAGACTGATTTCCCCTCTCCCCCTCATCAATCATAAGTTCGTCGGGGAGAGGGGAGCATAAGCTTGAGACAGAATCCGCTAGCCGCCACACATCGTAGTTTGTCTTCATGAAAGAAAAGAACCCGGCCAATACGTCGATTCAAATCTGGATCTGTACTGCATTTTTCTTCTCCGGTTTCACCGGTTTAGTCTATGAGGTTCTCTGGGTTCGGCTCTTGAGTCTGACCTTCGGGCTCACGGTCCATGCCATGGGGATCGTCTTGGCGGCTTTCATGGCGGGCTTGGCCCTGGGGAGCTTTATTCTGGGAAAAGCGGCTGAACGTTTCCCTGACCCGGTTCGTCTCTATGGATGGCTCGAGTTGGGGATCGGTCTCTTTGCCCTTGCTGTCCCGACCCTGGTACAACTCCTCGATACCGTTTATGCCCTGATCTACCACGGATCCGGGCTCTCACTGTGGGTGCTCTCCCCCATACGCTTCGTCTTTGCCTTTATGCTTCTGATGATTCCGACCTTCCTGATGGGGGGGACCCTTCCGATCTTAAGTCGGGCCTTGATTTCAAAGGCAGGGGAGGTGGGTAAGTGGACCGGAAGGCTCTATGGACTTAACACAATCGGCGGTGCCCTCGGTCCCATCGTGGCGGGTTTCATCCTGATTCCGATGCTCGGGGTCTCAAAAAGCAACCTGCTCTCGGCGTTTCTCAATATCCTGATCGGGATGGCTGCAATTTGCCTCTCAATAAAACCAGCTCAAATTCAGGCGATTGATTTGCCTGAAACCTCAGCCCCAAAGCCGAAGAAGGCCCAAAAAAGACCAGAGATCCCGGTTTCCCTCGTTACCCTTTCCATCGGCTTCTCCGGATTTGCCGCGCTGATGTACGAGGTGGTCTGGACGAAGGCCTTTTCCCTTATTATTGAAAATACCGTCTACGCTTTCAGTACAATGCTGGCGACTTTCCTGGCCGGCTTGGCCCTGGGGGGGCTATTCTCCCGCCGGGTCATATCGCGGCAGAAAGACCACATCCTCTCGTTGGGTCTCATCGAAGGAGGGATTGGTCTTTATGGGCTCTTAACGATCCCGCTCTTTCGCTTCCTTGCCGATTATTTTTATCAGGTGCAAGGCGCTTCAAATCCTTTTTTAGATTCCTGGTTTTTATTCACCGGGACTCAGGTGCTCCTGTTCGCAGGGGTGATGTTGATTCCGACCCTCTTGATGGGAATGGCGCTGCCTCTGGTCTGCCACATGGTTTCTCAAAAAACGCAGGATCTGAAAGGCGTCGGCTCAAAAATCGGGTTGGTTTACTCGGCAAATACGCTTGGAGCAGTGGCCGGGTCTCTCCTGGCAAGCTTTGCCTTAATCCCTTCCCTCGGCCTGCAAAAGACCCTGTTTGCTGCCGCGGGGACAAACCTCTCGATTGCCATCATTCTCTTCTTGCGCCATCCTAAGATGGAACTTCAGAAAAAGTGGGCATTTTCAGCCCTTTTCGCATTCCTTCTCCTTCCGGCCGGTGGGATAGCCCTTTCTTCCGATATTACCTTTCGGTCGATTCCGGAAGGAGGCCGGAGGAAGATCCTTTTTCATCATGAGGACGCCGGCGGGATTGTTGAAGTTATTGAAGATAAGGAGACCAAGGTCCGGACCTTATTGTCGAATCGACTTCGCCAGGAAGGTGGCAGCGCCCCGGAAGATCTCACGATTGCCAGGCATCAGGGAGATCTCCCCCTCCTTCTTCATTCCAATCCGGAAAATGTCCTGGTCATCGGTCTCGGCACGGGGATCAGCCTTGGCTCGAACCTTCATGAAGAGGTTTCGGAGGTGACCGTCGTTGAGTTGTCAAAGGGCGTGATTGAGGCGGCCCGATATTTCTCCCGTGAAAATGGGGCCATCCTGGATAATTCCAGGGTTCAAATCATAGAGCAGGATGGGCGAAATTTTCTTCATTTGACTCGGAATCGGTATGATGTTATCATCCAAGAGCTTTTTTTCCCCTATAGGGCCAGTGTCGGGAGTCTCTATACGCGGGAGCATTACAAACAGATTCGGAAAAGGTTAAAACCCGGCGGCATTATCTGTCAATGGATAGCAATCAATCAGGTCTCTTCGGTTGATCTCAGGCGCATCATCAAGACTTTTCAGTCCGCCTCTCCGAACACTTCCTTGTGGCTCATCGGCGGCTACATCGCCATTATCGGAACCGATGGTCCTCTTTCCCTTGACTGGGTCCACCTGAAGGATAGATTGAAAGTCCCGGAGAGTGTTCTTGATTCCGCCCGCGACAGGTTTGATCCGGAGCTGTTTCTGACCACCTTCCTTTTTGAAGGCCGGGATGTGGCCGATTATGTCTCCGGGGTCCGGATCAATACAGATGACAATGCCCTGATCGAGTTTCATAGTCCCAGGGTGTTTCATAAGATATATACAAACGATCTCGCGATTGAAAATATCGCTCTGCTCAAAGAAAAACAGAGCCCGGTCTTTCCGTATTTGGCCGGCCTGGGCTTGGGCCGGGTAGAGATCGAAGAGAGACTCCGCTCCGCTTATCAGGCCAGGAAGTTTATCCTGGAAGGGATGATCAATCGCCACGAAGGAGAGGAGCAGGAGGCGGTTTCAAAATACCTCTCCGCCTGGAAATTGAACAAGGACGATCCTTACGCGATTGAGTACCTGCGTGAGTATTTCTTTGTCGAGGCGAAGAACCATATTGAAAAGGGGAATGATTCTCAGGCGGAGGAAGCCTTTCTTCAGTCGCTTGGTGTTGACCCTTCTTTTGCGAGAGGGTATTTTTCTCTCGGAAATCTTTACTACAACCGGAAAGAATTTTCTAAGGCGGCCAGGGCCTTTCAGCAGGTTGTCCAGATCGACCCGGTTTTTCCGGGGGCATTTTATAATATGGGAAACAGTCTTTATTCACTTGGGAAATATCAAGCGGCAGTGAAGGCCCTTCAAAGGGCGCTTGAGATAGAACCCGACGCGATTGAGGTTTACTACAACCTTGGGAACAGCCTTTTCCAGGTCGGGCAATATCGGCAGGCTGCGGCGCAGTATAGAAAAGTGTTGTCTGTGCAACCGGCACATCGTAACGCAAGAAAGAACCTCGAAGTTGCACTGAATCAGGCGTCATAGAAGGAGATCCATTACATGAAAGAAAAAATATCCAGGAAAGAAAATGTTATGCGGCGAAGGAGAGAGCAATGAGTCGAGTGGGTGTACCCAGAGTTAAAAAAATGCGCGCCCTTGGGGTGAACCTTCCGGGGCTTTCGCGTAAAAGCATTGAAAAGCGGCCTTATCCGCCGGGTGAGCATGGACCGAACCGGCGGCAGCGGATCAGTGACTATGGCTTACAACTCCGCGAAAAGCAAAAGCTTATTTTCAACTATGGGGTGGGTGAACGCCAATTCCGCCGCTATGTCGAGGAGGCCCTCGCTTCCAAGCAGCCGACCGGTGAGAAGCTGATTGAACTGCTGGAGCGCCGTCTCGACAGCGTGGTCTTCCGCGCGGGGCTGGCGCCGACCATTCCGGCGGCACGCCAACTGATTACCCATCGGCATATCACCTTGAACGGACGGAAAGTCAAGACCCCATCCATTCGTGTCCGCGTGGGCGACGAGGTGCAGACGGGGGAGAAGAGCCGGGAGTTGCTCGTGGTCAACTCAGCCCTTTCAGAGTTTCGGTCAGAACGCCCTGAATGGATGGGTTTTGATGAACCGGCAAGAAAGGTCAGTATCAACGGCCTTCCCGACTCTGTTCCATTTGAACTGGATGTTCAGCAGGTTGTCGGATACTATGCGAAGAGGCTCTAG
>JBHHXE010000132.1:0-5185 GCA_046756865.1 Nitrospiria bacterium
CGCCATCCTGTGAGCTGAGCGGGTTTCAAACAAGTAGATTCTAACGAAATCCCCTTGACAAGGTTATACAAATAGGGGAGAATACCCCCTTAGTGGAGGAGTTCATTTTTCCCCGGGTGAGAGGATGCTTGGGGTTTTTAATTTAAGGGAGATATTTAGTTGATCAAAGTTTACGACAACCAGATCGAAAAGGCTTTAAAAGCTCTTAAGCGTCAGCTTGCCAAAGAGGGGCTTTTAAAAGAGTTGAAACGACGCAGTTTTTATGAAAAGCCTTCGGTAAAACGTAAGAGAAAACAGAAAGAAGCCAGAAAGAAGCGCCTTAAGGCCCTCCGCGCCAGTTTTATCCCCGGCGGCAGGTAGGCTCCCTCCCCTTTTTTGATATGTCTTTCTTTGCCTGATATTTAAATCGACGGCACTTTTGCATTTAGTCCATGCTCGTCTCACTCAGGAATATTTCCGTCCGGGCTAGAGAATTCTTAGCTCTTCCACGGGCGGGTGTCTTCAGCTTGACCTTATTTTGTTGACCTGATAGACTCCACCGACCAATAGAGTACATATGAACGAAGGGTGACTCCGGTGCTTCGCTGGTGGAGCGTGTGTTTGAGAAAGAGCGCTAGTCCCGGTCCGCGAAGATAATTTAGTGGATGTTGGCAATCCACTTGCCCTATAGGGACTGGGGGAATGAATTGGAAGAGAGAAGAAACGAACGGCGGAAATTAACCCGGGGGTATGGTCCTGAACGTCGGGTTGTTGATCTGCTCTTTCCTCGCCCGGATCTTCGCGGGAGGGAACAGCGCAAGAGAGACCGTCGTAAAGATGACCGGCGCAGGAAAGGAACCTTGCCGCTCTCATCCCCTAAACCGGAATTGGTCGTATCAGATGAATGAAAATTAATGAGATCTTCAAAAGTATTCAGGGGGAGTCAAGTTATGCCGGACTCCCTTGTGTTTTTGTGAGGACCACTGGATGTCATCTCCGTTGCCGGTGGTGTGATACATCATATGCTTTCCACAAGGGGCTTGAGTACTCTGTCGAATCGATCCTGCAGGTGGTGCGAAGTTTCGGATGCCGCCTCGTAGAATTGACTGGAGGTGAGCCGCTTCTCCAGGAGGAGAGTCCTTTGCTGGTCAAGGCGCTTCTGGATGAGGGTTTCCAGGTTCTGGTCGAAACCAGCGGGAGCATTCCCATCAAGCAGATCGATTCCCGGGCAGTGATTGTCATGGACATCAAGTGTCCCGGTAGCGGGATGGGTCATGCCATGTTGTGGGACAACCTGAAATACTTAAAAGATCGGGATGAAGTCAAGTTTGTCCTTGCCGACAGGGCCGACTATGACTGGGCCAAAGGCATACTCAAAGAACATCCAGTGCTTCAGAGCAATATCGTCTATTTCTCTCCGGTTTTTGATCAGATGCCTGCGAGGGAGCTGGCTGAATGGATCCTGGAAGAGAAGTTGCCTGTTCGTTTTCAACTACAGATGCAAAAATATATCTGGGATGCCGTGATGAAGGGAATTTAAAAGGAAATATATGGACATTACAGTCAAACAAGGTTCTGTGCTAAAAGCCAAAGGGGAGATTCTCATCCTCACGCATTACGAAGGGGAGGATCTCGCCAAAGAGATCGCCTTGGTCGATAAGGCTATTGGGGGCTCAATTCGGGAGGTTGTTGCGACAGAAGGATTTGCGGGAAAATTTCTCCAGACCACCCTTGTCCGCTCCAAGGGCAAAATAGGCTTTTCCCGACTCCTGGTCCTCGGACTCGGAAAGCGGAAAGAACTTACACTGGATCGTATCCGCAAGGGGATGGGGCATGCCGCGGTCCTTGTCCGGGAAATGGGGCTGGATCAGATATCAATGCCGGTTCATGCAAAACAGGTGAAGCGGGTTTCGACCCGTCTTTTATCTCAGGCCATGGTTGAGGGGGTCTCCCTCGGGCTCTACCGGTTTCAACGATACAAGACAGAACATTTGGACGCAAAGAAGATCAAAAACTGTATCCTCCTGGGCTCTGATAGAAAATCCATTCTCGATATCCGGATTGGGGCGAACCGAGGGAACAGGATTGCAGAAGCGGTGCACTACGTCCGGGATCTGTGTAATACGCCTTCTAACCTGGCAACCCCTGGAGACCTGGCGGAAGAAGCAATGAAAATTGGGGCGGAGCATGGCATGCGTGTTGAGGTCTATGACCGTTCGGATATTGAAAAAATCGGCATGGGGGCCTTGCTTGCCGTTGCCCAGGGGACTGCCGAACCTCCGAAATTTATTGTTCTTGAATATGAGGGCGCGCGTACCGCTTCGGGTGTCAAACGAAGTACGCGAAAGAAAAAAAAGCCGATCGTTTTGGTGGGGAAGTCGGTTACTTTTGATTCTGGAGGGGTTTCCCTTAAACCTTCTGATAAAATGGAACTGATGAAGTATGACATGTCCGGCGGGGCCACAGTCCTTGGTGTGATGCGTGTGGCGGCTGAATTGAATCTCCCGATCCATATTGTTGCGCTTCTTCCCGCAACCGATAATATGCCAAGCGGCACGGCAGTCCATCCCGGGGATGTCGTCACCACCTTGTCCGGAAAAACAGTGGAAGTGATCAACACCGATGCCGAGGGAAGGCTTTGTCTGGCAGATGCCCTGACCTATGCAGCACGATACAAACCTGCTGCCATTATTGACCTTGCAACCTTAACGGGTGCCTGTGTCATTGCCCTTGGCCAGCATGCTGTCGGTCTGATGGGAAATGATCAGGACATGATTTCACGGATAGAGACCGCTGGAAGAGAAACCGGAGAGCGAGCCTGGGAACTTCCCCTCTGGGAATCTTACTTCAGCCAGATCAAAAGCGACGTTGCCGATTTAAAAAACGTCGGCGGCCGCGGTGCCGGGACTATTACGGCAGGACTTTTTTTAAAGCAGTTTGTGGGGAAGACCCCATGGGTTCATCTTGATATTGCGGGGACTGCGTGGAAGCATGAAGGCGGCCATCCCTACATCCCGAAAGGGGCAACCGGAATCCCCCTGCGGCTATTGGTTCAATTTCTAACAAATCTGGCGACGAAGTCTGGAAGGGCATTGCGGTGAAACTGGCACGGAAGGTCGGGCAGATTATGATGGCGGGGTTTGAGGGAAGTTCTCCCACCCAGGAGATCCGGAATTTGATCAAAGACTATGATCTGGGCGGGGTCATCCTTTTTTCCCGCAATATCGAGGATCCGACGCAATGTGCCCGCTTAACCCGGAGTCTCCAGAAGTTCTCCTCAGATGCCCCGTTGTTCATCGCGGTCGATCAGGAAGGTGGGCGGGTTTCGCGCCTTCCCCCGCCATTTACTCAATTTCCCCCGGCCAGGGCGCTTGGACAGTGTGATTCCATTTCGCTGACCTACAGTCATGCGGAGGCGATAGCAAAAGAACTTCAGTCTGTCGGGATCAATATGAATTTTGCTCCGGTCCTTGACATCGACACCAACGAAAAGAACCCGATTATTGGCGATCGTGCGTTTGGATCGACCTCCACGATTGTTTCCAAGCATGGATTGGCCATGATGGTTGGGATGCTTGATCAAAAGGTCATCGTCTGCGGAAAACATTTCCCGGGGCATGGAGGTACCGCGACAGATTCCCATGAGACCCTTCCTGAGGTTGACCACCCCCTCAGTCGACTGGTAGATGTTGAGCTCAAGCCCTTCATCCATGCCGTCGAAAATCGTATTCCCTGCATCATGACGGCCCATGTCCGTTACCAGGGGATCGACGACCTTCTTCCCGCCTCACTGTCTAAGAAGGTTATTGCGGAGCTATTGAGAAAGACCATTCAGTTTAATGGGGTTGTTGTCACAGACGACCTGGAAATGAAAGGAATCACTTCCGGGTTTTCTGTGCCGGAAGCCGCGGTCCGGGCTGTTAAGGCAGGGAGCGATATGATTTTGGTCTGCCATTCACCCGAGAAGCAAGCCGCCGTCCTCGAGTCCCTGATTCATGCCTACGAAAAAGGGACGCTTTCTGAAGAGAAACTCGACGCATCTCTTGCCCGCCTCCTGGATTTAAAGGAGCGCTTTCTTCTTCCGCCTGTTCCTGTCCGTGCTCCCCAGATCAAAAAAATCGTTGGTTGCGCCGCACATCAGGCGCTTGTCAAAGAGATCGATAAAAAAAGCCGTGCTGCGGTAAAAAAGCAAGGCAAATAGGGCTGCGGCGTGGACCTCATCAAGAATTACATTGATGTGATTCTCCATCTTGATAAACACCTCAACGGAATATTTCAGGATTATGGACTCTGGATCTACCTCATCCTTTTTCTGATTATTTTCTGTGAGACTGCACTGATTGTGACCCCCTTCCTCCCTGGAGATTCTCTCCTGTTTGCTGTCGGTGCCCTTGCCGCGGGGAACGGGCTTAAGATCGAATGGTTGATGCCTGCGCTCATCATCGCGGCAATTTCCGGAGATGCGGTAAATTACCGAATCGGTTCCTACTTCGGCCCCAAAATATTCAACAAAGACAGTGGCCGCTTCTTAAACCGGGCGCATCTTGCCCGTACCCGCTTGTTTTATGAAAAATATGGGGGCAAAACGATTATTATTGCCCGTTTTGTCCCGATCATCAGGACCTTCGCGCCTTTTGTCGCCGGAATCGGACGGATGGATTACTGGTATTTTACGGGATATAATATCATCGGCGGCGTACTGTGGATCGTTTCATTTCTTACCGGCGGATATTTGTTTGGGCAGTTGCCGCTGATCAAAGCAAATTTCACTCTTGTGGTCCTTGGGGTCATCGGCATTTCACTCCTCCCCATGCTCTTTGAGTTTTTACGGGTGCGATATCGGTCAAGCCAGAGCCGGGAAGCATAAAGCGGGATTGAAACAATGTCTGCTAAAGTGTGGTGGCCTATATTCCCTCTTCTTTTCTTCATTGTTCTTTATTGTCTCATTACCGCTACGGTCCGTTGGGCAAAACGCGGAAAACCGACCCGGAAAGAATGGGCGATATTACTCTCTGCACTCATTTTTTATTTTCTGACCTTTGCCCTGGGCCGCTGGCGCTGGCTGCATATGCCCTTATCGAATATTGCAGAACTGTTCATAATCTACAATGCCTACTACTTTTTTAAGAAAAAACAGAAGGATATCGCCTGGTTGAATATCATCTCCCTCGTCGCTATCGCCATTGACTTCGCCCTCCATTACATC
>JBHHXE010000133.1:0-4968 GCA_046756865.1 Nitrospiria bacterium
CTCAAGGGGTGGATCTTTGATGTCTACCCGGTTTATGGGGGAATGCGTCTCTGGTTCATCGATTCGTCAGGTCAAAAACATCGATTCTTTGACGCCTTCAGTCCATCGTTCTGTATTGGCGGGCCAGCGTCACAATTAAAAAAGACCCTTTCGTTTATTTCCCGCCTTAAACTTCCGCTCCGAATCAGACCCTCAGAAGGCACTGAATTTTACTCCGGAACTCCCCTCCCCGTTGCCCGGGTGACCGTCTTTAATCCTATTGACTATACCAAGGTTGTGAAGTGGGTCATTAACCTTGAGAATAAAAAAGAGGATCGCAGTCATACCCTATCGCTTTATAATTGCGATCTTTCTCTGCCGCAGCTTTATTTCTTTTCAAAAGGTCTTTTCCCCCTGGCTTTTTGTGAGCTTGCCGCTGGGAACAAAGGGGAGATCCAGGAGATAGAATTAAAAGATTCTCCCTGGGCCACAGACTATACGATTCCCCCGATATCGACTCTGCACCTGAAAATGGAGGGGGGATCGATTCATCCGGATCAGTGCGGGCCGAGGCCTTTAGCGGTTTCAATTGAGGGTACCACCCATGTGATCGAGGGAGGAAGTGAGACCGAAACCATAGAAGGGTTCAATTCCCTGCTAAAGCGCTATGACCCCGACCTTATTCTCTCGGAATGGGGCGATCCTTGTATTCTACCTCAACTCATCTCCAGTGCAGAGGGGCTCGGCCTCTCGCTTCATCTGAACCGGGAGCCGTTCCGGAAAGTACAGTCCAGAAAAGAGCAGTCCTACTTTTCCTATGGTCGCATTGTCCACAAGGCGCAGGCACGGATTCTCTTTGGCCGGTGGCATATCGATGTTCGTAATTCCTTCCTGGTGAGTCACACGGCATTGGAGGGGGTGTTTGAGTTTGCTCGCCTGTCCAGGATTCCGGTCCAGCAGATGGCGCGGACCTCGACGGGGACAGGGATCACCTCGATGCAGATGAATCTCGCCTTTCAGGAGAACATTTTAATCCCTTGGAGAAAGCGGGAACCGGAGGGTTTTAAAAGCGCCAGTCAACTTCTACTGAGCGATAAAGGCGGACTGACCTATACCCCGAAACTGGGTTTTCATGAAGAGGTGGGCGAACTCGATTTCGCCTCGATGTATCCCTCGATCATGGTGAAGTACAACATTTCTCCTGAAACAATCAACTGCCGCTGCTGTTTCGATAACCTTGTTCCTGAAATCGGCCATCACCTTTGCAAAAAGCGGAAGGGACTGATCCCCCGTTTTCTCAAACCGCTTCTGGACAAACGGACCGAGTACAAGCGGCTCCTGAAGGACACAAAAGACACCCGACAAAAACAAATCTATGATGAACGGCAATCGGCGCTGAAATGGGGATTGGTTACAACCTTTGGGTATCAGGGATATAAAAATGCCCGCTTTGGGAAGATCGAGGCCCATGAGGCGATTACCGCCTACTCGCGTGAGAAACTCCTCCAGGCCAAATCTCTCGCAGAAGCCGAAGGCTTCGAGATGATTCATGCCATCGTGGATTCCCTCATGATCAGAAAACGGGGAACGAGCGAAGCGGCCTATGAGATGCTGGCGAGAAGGATTTCCAGGCACTGTGAAATCCCGATAGCCTTTGAGGGGATATTTAACTGGGTCTGCTTCCCGCCCTCTAAATCCAATCCAGGGATTGCAACGCCAGGCCGCTATCTGGGAGTCTATCGCTCCGGCAAGACAAAACTGCGCGGGATTGAGGTTAGGCGTTCGGATACCCCGGTCTTTATTAAACGCGCACAGCTTGAAATGATCGAGATCCTTTCAGCCGCGAAAAACTGCAAAGCCTACGAATCCTTATTACCGCAAGTGATCAATTGTTTTGAAGGATACCGGAACAAGCTCCGATCCGGACAGGTTCCCTTTGTTGATCTGGCGATTTCAAAGGCCTTGTCAAAAGCGCCTCATGAATATCAGAAAGCGAGTCTCATTGCGATTGTTGCCAACGAGTTGGCGGCGAGAGGTGTCCGGCTGATGCCCGGCCAGACGATTTCTTATGTCATCACGGAGATGAAAGCAAGGGTCCCGACAGACCGGGCCAGGGCGCTGGGGTTTATCGATGGGGCTTCAGGTTATGATGTCGAGAAGTATGAGGCCCTTTTACGCAAAGCCCTGGAGGTGCTCATTCCGGTTAGGATGAACGCGCATTGCGGCCGGGTAGAGAAGTGCTGATTATTGAAGGCACTGGGGTTGTTTCTTCTTCTCAAAAAGAATGATTTTTTACCAATCATCAAAGTAGAATTTTTGGGCTGAATATCAATAAAATGGAAGCGTTCTCTTTTCAAAAAATTAGGATGTTACCGATTTCTTTTCTGCGTGCTTTGCCAAACGAACCTTCCGATCGCCGGAAAAAAGAAGAGAAGTCCGAATGCGCAGACAATCGAGGCCCCGGTCGGCGTGTCCCAGGCGACCGAAGTGGCAAGGCCGAAAAGGCTTGCCAGAAGCCCAATCCCCCATCCGATCCACAGACGGGATATGATATTCTTTGCCAGCATCAGGGAGATCAGGGCCGGGACAATCAGGAATGAAAAGACAAGCAGTACGCCCGCAAGGGCGACCGAACTGGTGACGACAAGGCCGAAGGTCAAGTAAAAGAGGAGATCCCAACTGCGAACACGATATTGCTTTGATATTGCCTGATCCGGATCAAATGAGATCATGATGAAGGGCTTCCGAAAGGTCCAATGAAATATTCCGACGGCGGTATAAAGCAGCGCCGTTTTGATGACCTCCTTCGGTGTCACGGTCAAGATATTCCCGACGAGAAGTGATCGAATATGTTCTGTCCCTCCCGGAGCCTGATCCAGAACAATCAGGCTGGCGGCTGCGGACATGACATAGATTGTTCCAATAATCGCTTCCTGAGGAATGATCTCCCGGCGCTGGCGGGACAAGGCAAAGAAGACGGCGCCGAGAAAAGTCATCCCCAGAGAGATATAATATGCTTCCGGGTCATGCAGGTCGTGTCCTGAAAGGATGGCAAGCGTCGACCCTAACGCGGCCATTTGGGCCAATGCCAAATCGACAAAGATGACTCCGCGACGGACCACATGGATTCCCAGATAAGTGTGAATCCCTGTCAGAATGAGACAGGCGATGAAAGGCCATATAAGCAGAGAAACCAAAGAACTCCTTTTTATTCCAACGCAGTCGTTAAGGTTGCCACGATATGGTCAAAGAGCTGAAAATAATCAGTCACCCCGGTTGCTTTTGAGACAGAGGGTGGGAGGCCAATGACCTTGGCCCCGGATTTTCTCGCAACGAATTGGGGTGTCTTAGCGCCAAAATAAGGTTCGACGATGATGATCTTGACCTTTTCCTCTTTGATCCGTTGGATCAGTTGTATTAAATGGGACGAAGACGGCGGAATCCCCGGCTTCGGTTCTACATAGCCGACCGCCGTTAAGCCGAATCGCTGGAGAAAGTAGGGCCAGCTATTGTGATAGGTGATGACCTTTTCTCCTTTAAATGGTTTCAAGGCTTCGCTCCATCGCTTCATCGCCGAATCGAGTCTTTCGGAAAATCGAATAATGTTGTGATCGTATTGAGCCTTCCCTTTTGGATCGACCCGCTTCAGGCCTTCCCCAATATTTTGAGCAATCTGTTTCCCGTTTAGCGGGTCGAGCCAATAGTGGGGATTTCCTTGTCCATGGGCATCCCCTGCGGAGCGGTCGAGCCGTCCCTTGGGGATTTCAAGAAGCGCCACTCCCTCTGAGGCGTCTACATGCCCATTTCCCCCGCGTAGAAGCTTGATGTTTCTAGCCCCCGTTAGTAAAGGAGGGACCCATTCGCCTTCTAAGCCCAAACCGACTTGTACAAAGAGTTTGGCCCGTGAGAGTTTCAGCATGTAACTCGGCTTGGCCTCAATGAAGTGGGGGTCCTGCACCCCTTTGGCAATAAAATCGACCCGAACCCGGTCTCCCCCGATTTCTCTTGTAATGGCGGCCAGGTCTTCTGTTGTCGTGATGACCTTGATCGGAGCAGCGTAAATGGATGGCGGAATTTGCATGACCGCAAGCAAAACGCCCCAAACAAATAGTTGTTTCATTTTGACCCCCCTTAAAAAGTATGGGCGGCATGCGCACCGATTAGAAACTCATACTGGACAAAGACCGCTTGAATCGGATCATTCAGATCGTCCGACTGATCGAAGTTATACTGAAGGCGTATTTTCGAGAACTCTGATGGATAGAAGGTCAGATTCGGGGAGATGCGCCATCGATCTCCGGTCCGGGGATCGTCCGGCCGGGTCGCATCGGCCGACCCAAACCGGACCCCGGCTACCCAGCGCCTTTTAAATCCATAGAGCGACTGGATGTAATATCCATCCGTATTGAAGGTTTCCCCAGGAAGCGTGGTTGTTTTACCTGCTTCGTAGGATCGCCGCATGACCTCTCCCTGTAAGGTTGCAAAGGGCCAGCCATGGTCGGTCATAAGCGGCTTCCATTTGACAAAAAGATCGATCCCATGGATCCGTGTCTGTGTATCGATTCCCGTGCCGTTTGAGCCAAACAGATGAGAGGTTCCGACAATCGAAGAAATCGTTTCGGAGAGGTCGAAAGAGGTTTTAAGGCGGCTCATATAAAGAAGATCGTTCCCACTCTCTATTTCCTTATCCAGTATCGGTCTTCCAGCGAAGGTTTCTTCAGGTGCAGAGAGAAAACTTGCAGCCGTCTCCCCCCTGGCGTTTTGTACACTTCCGATCAGCTCCAGGTAAAAGGGAAGGGGGAGGAGAACAGAGATCTGAACTCCGGGGTTTCTGAGTCCATCTCCTCCGAACATCAGTGTATTGATAATGGTCTGGTCGGCGAAGTCCCAGGCATGGGGATGCAATCGATTCAGACGTCCAAAACGTGTGAAAAATTGACCGGCCATAATCTGGAGTCCGTAGGGAAGGCCGAGCGTCGTTAAAAAGGC
>JBHHXE010000134.1:0-4928 GCA_046756865.1 Nitrospiria bacterium
CAAGGTCCAGCCCTGTCGTCAGTGACGATGATCAAACTATCCGTGTGCTTTGCATTCGGTGTGCAGTTACCCCAACGCCAGCTTGCGCCGCACTTCGGCGACCCACTCTTCTAACTCCTCTTGTGTATTAATACGCTTATCCCAGTTGGACACTCCTTCATCTTCAATCTCTGATTTTAGAAGAGGTAATATGTCACTATGTTCGCTTTCTAACCATTTACGCCAAGCGGGTTTAAAAAGTCGAGTTGATGCTGCAACTCCTATAAGCCACATTAACAAACCAGTAGCTATAATGGGTGTTTTCCAGTTCTCAGGGATAATTGGAGATAAGGCTAACCCTATCAGAACAAAGAAAATGGAGCTAGGTATAGTTGCATAATAAGCCGCATAAACTAGTATCCCAAAACCCATATAAACAACATTGACAGGTCCTTTTAGACGATAAAGGCCAATTATTAGACTGATAAGGCTAAGAATAAAAAAGAATAACATTGTTATCTCCTCTTACTCAAGAGGTTGTAAACGTCTAGGAGGTGGTTGGAAGTAAGGAATCGTCTCAAAAATTATTGGCTGACCTAAGTAAATCCACGTAACACTACCGAGGGTGGCCATACCAACAGCACACAAAGGAGCTTCTGGCCCACATACTAACGATACAAACAATATAGCGGTAGCTGCTCCACCTACACCAGATGTACCTGCACGAGCGAGCCGTTGATACCAAGCCAAGTAAGGGTTATAGGAGTCCTCGTAATATTGAAATGCGAATCCCAGTACAGCATCAGCACCAAAACCAATAATTGGCTGTCGAAGTAGGGACAATCGCGGAAAACGACTGGTTTTCGCTACCTCGTCAAAATTATTGATAACAACAGTAGCTCTCCATCCACCTTTTGTTGGCAAATTCGCCTCACGGATCAAATCATCTACAGTGGTAAGACCTCGGCCAAGCTTAAATACTCGGGTATATTTGCCGCTTCCGGGTCGTCCCAAGCCAACGCTTGGGTCAAGGAGGTCACCGCCTAAGGCTCGAATCTCTCTTGCAGATCTACTAATTGCGGTATGACTTGCTGTGACGGAGACTTCTGTGTATGCCTCTTGCAGGATACGAGTTTGGGCATAACCAAACGGCCCCCAAGTTGTTCGCCCCAATGTTTCAAAGGCCACATTCTTTACAAAGCCGGTTGCTAGAGACAGGTTAGCAAAACCAGGGACATTTACCACTACACCAGGTTGTCCTAATGGTGTAGCAGCGTACCGGTTGAGACTTTGTGGCACAATTGGCACACCCTCAACCGAACTCGGTTGGAGCGGCCTGCCCAGGGCCGGGTCGTAGTAGCGGCCCTGGCCCAGGTAGACCAACCGCGTCGTCGGATCGGGCACGTCTCCTGACCCGGCCAGGGCGCTGGTCAGGGTGACGCTCAGGGTACTGCTCAAGATTCCGCCGTAGCTGTCATGCAAATTGCGACCCTGAAAATACTGAGGCCGTTAATCGGTGTCAATCTTCTCTGAACACTAATTAACGGTCTCATTCAATGTCCGATCTAACTTCAAAGGTTGGGGTTCTCCCCTCTTCTAATCTTCCAAAGCATCCGCCAAATCGGCATACACCCAATTATCACACTTACGCCGCACTTCGGCTACCCAGGATTCCAAACCTTCCTGGGTACTAACACGACGCTGCCATTCCCATTTATCCATCGTTCTGGCCTCTTCCTCTAAAAGATGGAGATTGTCACCATGTTTTGCCAACAACCACTGATACCATTTCGGCAAGAGCCACTTGGGCTGCAATATGGCTAGAATCAATCCTATAAAATAGATAGGCATACCAACATACACAAAAGTTTTACCACGAGTCTCAACGTCTGGTAGCCAGACTATTATAGCCGTAAGGAGGAAAACTATTCCCATCGGGATGAGAGCAAAAACGATAGCTTTGGGTGCAATAACCGGATAGCTTTTTTGCAGAAACCAGGTCTTGGTCCTTCCAGACCAAATTAGTACACCAAATGTGAAAAGACCTGCTCCTAACGCCCCAGATACTAAAAACACAAATAATTGATCGCTCATAAAAGCTCCCTCAAGTTCAGTTTTGGCTTAGAGGTTGTAAATTTCTGACTTGTCTGTCGAAGCCGATAGCAGAAATAAATCTTGGACCAATTGACACGTTCCAAATTAAATCGGCTGCGCCACCGACAAGCAACGTTGCTCCAATTCCGAGTGGACCTCCTGTCAACCAACCTATCCCGATCACAGCTGCCCAACTAAACCCTGCCCCCGTCAATGCTACACCAAACTGTCCGCCCTTTTGCCAGGGTTGTAGATACGGATCACGCCAATAGGTCCCAAAAACAAGCTCTGCCCCGGTCGCTACGATAAGGCCACCGCCTAAATCTAGCAGTCCGGCTCTGTTGAAAACCCCTTTACCTAACAGGCCTGGTCGATCCAAGGCATCAAAGAGGCCACTTCCCGGTATTCTCCGGGCAATCAGACGAAACTCAAGCGAAGGGTCGTGTTTTCTCAAACAGCCCAGGACCACCAGGGCATCGAATATCTCAGTGTTATCTGCCCCAAATCTGTAAAAATTGTCGCCAATCTTTTGCCAGTCCGAACCAAAGTCATCGATCCAACGACCTGCTTGTCCATTGGGTCTGACGTATTGACGTGAGGTTTTGAGGACAGACAGATGATAGGTTGTTCCGAAGATACCTCTATGAAAAGCACCAGCCTCGGCCAACATTCCAAACGCAACCCCATAGCTTCTACCGGCGATAACCCCCAAGGGGTAAGTCGGGATTAGGGGACCGCTACCACTGACTACCGTCTCAGCTACGCCTACCGGCCCCAGCGACGTGGCTGCATAGCGGTTCAACGCTTGCGGCACAGCCGGAGGTCCACCCAGCGGATTGGGCTGCAACGGCCGGCCCAGCGAGGGGTCATAATACCGCCCATTGCCCAGATGCACCAGCCCGGTGGCGGGATCGCCTATTGCACCCTGCCCGGCCAGGACATTGGTCAGGGTTACGCTCAGGGTGCTGCTCAAGACGCCGCCATAACCATCGTACAACACACGGCCGGCTTCTGCGCCGCTCTCATCGGTCAGGATGAGAGACGTGCCGGTGGGGTCGTTCAAAGCATAGTATAACTCATCCCCGCTACGGACGGCAAGCAATTGGCCGGCGACGAAGTAGCGTTTGGTCGCGCCGCCCCCGCCGGGGGTGAGGTGGTAGATGTTGCCGTTGAACACCGTGGCCGGGCTGCCGATGATCTGCCGGTTGTCCTGGGCATCCAGCACCAGGATGAACGCGCCGGGGTTGAAGCCCTCGACGATGAGCTGCGGCGCGCTCCAACTGCCGCCGCTGCGGGTCGCCAAAGTCCGAAAAGGCGTTGAGGCTGCTGACCGGTGTCAATTCTTCTAAACACCGATCAACGGCCTCAGTCAAGGCTCAGTTCTTTCATTAAGGTATTGGTTTACTCGCTGGTAGGTTTCGCCCAACCAATGTCACCTAACGTTTGCTCGGAAAGTCCCGGTACATAGCCCGCTGGATACGTGACCCCTCATTAATGTCTTCTTGGGTGAGTATTGCCTCATCACGCCGATGGTCAGGCGCACCTGAGCGGATCACTTCGCCGGCTTCGAATTCCCATCGTCCCTCACGCTTCATCTGCTGCTCGACTAAATAGAATTTCTCTTGCAGCCAACAGAGGTCAATCTCCTCCCGTCGTTTTGCGAAGATTTCATCGATCCAGGCTTGCATCCCCTTCTGTGTTCTGACCTTGGTTTCCCAGTCCCAGCGGCTCATCTGTTGGGCTTCTTCGATGAGGATGTCCAGGCAGTAACCGTACTCACGTTCTAACCACTGTAACCAGTGGGGTTTGATCCATTGTGGCGGCCAAATCATAAATCCGAAGCCTAGAAACTCACAGAGGAAGAACAACGTATCCCAAACATCCCAAAGTCGTCGGTCATAAAGTGGTAACGATGGCGCAACAGAAAGAAACAAAAAACCTGCTCCTATAGGAAGCAATGCATAAATCATTCTGGCCGATAAAAGACCCGGCAAGGTTTTAAGTATAAACCAAGATTTGATTAACCCTGACTTCACAATCAGAAACATTCCTGTCGCAAATAAACCTACCCCTAAAGCCGCCATAACTCATCTAGCCTCCTTATGAACTGTTCAATGGCTGTAAATGTCTCACTGGAACATTTCCAGTTTGTTGGAAGATGAACTCGGAAATTGGCGCCTCAATAAACCAGCCAGCAGGCAACGCTAATAAGAAGCCTACCGGCCCTGTACCGACCAACGCCACTACTCCAATTCCGGCGACAAAGCCCACAAATCCTGCCGTTCCTGTTCGGAATAATCTTTGACCAGACGTTAGATAAGGATCGTTCCAATCTTGGACAAATTGCCATCCGGCGTCGAAAATAAACCCAGCGCCGCCGCCTTCCAGGAACCCAGCGGTGGTGAACGCTTTGCCTCGCAAAGGAACCCAGCGCCTGCCCATCGTCAGACGCCATCTGCCTGGCCCAGCGAACGTTAACGAGCCTCGTTCCAGATGCAGTTGAAGCCGCTGCGTCAGCTTCGCTGCTATCCGAGGGTTTGGGTGAGCTACAGTCTGCAACTCGTCGCGCCACATAAACTGCCCTGCTGCGTTTCGAACCTGTTCTCCCCGTACACGCGTCTTGAGATTTTGCGCGAAACGAGGGGGCGTCCACCCCGGGCGATTCCTGGACAATAGTTGCGCCGAACGGATGGTGAGCCGCGTCTCCAAATTCAGCACTTTGCTGCCAGAGTAGAGGGCGCCCAAATCAACGGCAATATCGTACAAATTAACCGGGCTTTCGCCCTCTGCTATCGTCTCGGCCACTCCCGGCGGTCCGAACGCTGTCGCGCCATACCGATTGAGACTCTGAGGTG
>JBHHXE010000135.1:0-4895 GCA_046756865.1 Nitrospiria bacterium
AGGTCTGCCCGAAAGATGTCCAACCGATGGAGCAGATTATCCGGCTTCGCCGCCGTTCTATCGAAAAAGGCTTCGACGATTCAGTCGGGGCGCGGCATATCACAAAGTTTTCCAAAATCGTCGCTGAGGAGGGCCGGCTCAACGAAGCCCGCCTTCCGATCCTGATGACCTGGGGGTCGCTTAAAAAAATGTTGCGGATCATCCCCTTGGGGATTAAAATGCTCCTTCACGGGAAAGCACCAATCATACCGCACAAGGTTCCGGGCCGAAGTGAGGTCCAGGCCATCTTTAAAAGGAAGCCGTAAATGAAATACGCCTACTACCCGGGATGCGCCGCCAAAGGGGCGGCTCCGGAACTCCATCAAGCCACAATGAAAGTGGTTCAAAAGCTCGGGATTGAAATCAAGGAACTCATGGCCTTCAACTGCTGCGGCGCCGGGGTCATTACCGAGGCCGATCCCGACCTCGCTTATACCCTCAACGCAAGAACCCTTGCAACCGCAGAAAAAGATCATCTCGACATCATGACGGTCTGCGGAACCTGCCAGGGTGTTCTGGGCGGGGTCAACAAAAATCTACAAGGCGATGAGGCCCTCAGAAAACGAATTAACCTCAGCTTAAAAGAAACAACCGGTCTTGAATATCATGGGACGGTCGAGGTCAAACATCTCCAGTGGATTCTGGTCAAAGACTTTGGAATAGACGCCCTGAAGGCCTTTATCTCACACCCCCTGACCGATCTGTCAATCGCGCCATTTTATGGATGCTACATCCTGCGGCCCTCCAGCACCACCCGTTTTGATGACTGGGAAAACCCGGTTTCACTCGAGAAGTTAATCCAGGCCATCGGCGCCCGACCGGTTCCCTATGACGGACGAACAAAGTGCTGCGGCTTTCCGGTCTTTCTCGAAAAAGAAAAAATCGCCCTGACCATGGTCGGAGAACGTGTCGGCGAGGCAAAGAAAAACGGGGGCGATGCGATGGTCACCCCTTGTCCCCTCTGTCACATGAGTCTTGACATCTACCAGGAGCGTGCGGAAAAGAAGCTTCAACGGGAGAAAGGCTTTACAGAAAAGCTGCACATGCCGATTCTCCATCTTCCCCAACTCCTCGGCCTCGCCATGGGATTTACAGCGGAGGAACTTGGAATGAAACGGCATCTGAGCCCAACCAAAACGCTCACCGCAAAAATAGAACCGACAATTTAGGAGGAAAATAAATGCCAAAAGCAGCACCTGGATTACAGCCCGGAGACGAGGCCCCCGTTTTTGTGCTTCCATCCGCTGATGGGAGCGACATTGATCTGCTTTCATACCGGGGAAAGAAAAATGTTATTCTCTACTTCTACCCCAAAGACAGCACGCCCGGATGCACAAAAGAAGCCTGTGCCTTCCGCGATGCACTCGCAGAAATAAGCTTAACAAACACGGCCATTCTCGGCGTCAGCCTGGATTCCGAAAAATCTCACCAGAAGTTTATTCAAAAGCATGAACTGCCCTTTCCCCTGTTGAGCGATACGGATAAAAAAGTCTCCGAGGCCTACGGGGTTTATAAATTGAAAAAAATGTACGGCAGGGAATTCTGGGGGATAGAGCGTTCAACCTTCCTGATCGATAAGAAAGGAAAGATCATCACCTCATTTCTTCGGGTCAAGGTTGATGGCCATGTGGACGAAGTTTTGGCCGCCTTGAAGGGAAATTGAACCGACAATAATAATTGACAGGGTGAGAAATGCCATGATATATTTTTAAAACTTGAGCTTGAGTCTGGCTGTCTTCACATTTTACTGGGGAGGGGAATGGAATATGGCACTATTGATCACCGATGAATGTATCGCCTGCGCAGCCTGCCTGCCTGAATGTCCCAATGAAGCGATCTTTGAAAATCAGAGTGATTGCGAAGCCGAAGGGCTCAAACTGACCGGAGAAGACGATGAAGGCCAGTTATCCCATGTCGATGACGACAACATCTATGTCATTACCTATGAGCGATGCACCGAATGTGTCGGCCATTTTGATGAACCCCAATGTGCCGCGGTCTGTCCGGTTTCTGATTGCTGTATCTCCGATCCCAGCTATCCGGAAACGGCAGAAGTTCTTCTGGCCAAGGCCGTCGAGTTAAATCCCGACAAAGAGATCGATGCCGAGAAAGTCTGGAGTGGTGTGCGGAATTAGAAGTCTTTTAGAAATATCGCCATACTGCTAAAAACACATAAAAGCCGGAGGAGACGCATAGTCACTCCGGCTTTTATTATGCTTCAAATCCAGATTGGGAGCCCATCCGGATAATCAACAAAAAATCGCCTAGATTCTGTTCTTATAGCAAAGCAGCAAATCTCTCACCGAAATAATCCCGACAACCTTTCCCCTGTCCGTGATGGCAAGGTGTCGTATGGCCTTATTGGCCATTAATTCATTTGCCTCTTTTGCGGTCTCATCAATGTCGATCGAGATAACCGGTGCACTCATAATAGATTCAACCGGGGCTGCGCCAAGATCAAGGTCCCCGGCCAGCCCCTTCCGGACAAAGTCAGATTCACTGACGATCCCGATGATTTCCTCTCCGTCACAAACCATCAGAGAGCCGACTTCTTTCTCCCGCATCTGTACTGCAGCCTCCCTGAGCAGTGTTTTCCGGGAAACTTTTTCGACATCACGATGCATCAATAGGGCAAGTGGCGTCATTTCCTCCTCCCGGTTCCGACAGTTTCCTTGACCCCTCCTCATCGTTTTAGCACAATGAAGGGGAACATTCAACTGCCGGAATTTGCCCAGGCGCCCAGTTTATCCTCTACGAAATAAACAAAGAGCCTCTTGCGGTAATAGTCCCAACGCTCATCAAATTTAGACCTCCTGAGCACCTTCTTAATTTTTTCAGGCTCACCCAGGCTGGCGACAACTTCCTCTTTCGACATCCCCTTCTCAAGCCGCCCCGCTCTGATCGCTTCCTTCCTCTTTTCTTCAAGCTCCGGATGGCGCGCCAGAAAGTCCTCTATCCGATCACGGACAACGACCTCAAAGGCGGCCTCATGGGCCTTCAGCTTCTCCTGCTCTGAAAAGTGACTTCCACCCAGGTAGAGAACAAAGTTCATCTCTTTAATCTTCTCACTTCTCGAAAGCGATTTGTCCCCTGCGATGGAAACCAGCATTTTCATCAGTTCTTCTTCACTCCCGGCCCTCCCTTCTTCATAGAGCAGATCCAGGATTACCTTCGCCTCATCATTCAGGGCAAGTGCCGGAAAAGGATCGAATCCGGAAATAAAATATAGAACGAATATAATCAGAGACAGCTTCATCGATACAATTTCTTAAACTTCAGTTTCTTTTGATTTGAACGCGAGAACGACCGCAATCACCATGGGAAGAATCACCGTCAACCACCCGATTCCAATTGCCCAGGCAGGATAGCCCTCATAGTTGCCTTTCAGTTCTGTAACAAACTGCACCGCAACAAGGAGGCTCAGGACCCCCGGAATAAACCACTTGATGGCGTGGCACCACCAAGGCCCCAGCTTCCGATGGCTGACACTGTTAATATACTCGCGTAATTGATCTGCCCCGTAGACCCAGCCGATCACAAGACATTCAAATATCCCCACAAGGACAAGACCAAAACTAGTGATGAAATGATCAATGACATCAAGCCAGTAGAGGCCGGCCCGGGTTGTAAACAGAATACCCAGGAGAAAACAAACGCTGCAGACGCAGAAAGAGATCTGCTTGAGCATCGGTTTTTTTACCTTGTCGGCAAAAACAGTATTCACGGCTTCCACCAGGGAAAAGGCGCTATCGATTCCCAGGGAGAGAAGTGTGACAAAGAATAATATCGCGAAGAACCAGGCCCCCGGCATCAAGGAAAGCGCCTGCGGGAATACGACAAACGCAAGCCCGGGCCCGGAAGCGACGACCTCTTCCACGCCGACACCCGTCTTCACGGCCATGTATCCCAGGATAGAAAAAACCACGAAGCCCGCAAATAAACTGATCGCTGAATTGGAGAGCGATGTAATCAGGGCATCACCTGTAATATCCTGGTCCGCTTCATTGTAACTGGCATAGGCAATCATGATTCCAAACCCGAGACTCAGGGTGAAAAAAATCTGTGATGCGGCGGCCAACCAGATTTCTCCGTTCAGCAATGCCGAAAAATCCGGCATCAGATAACGGGCAATCCCTGTCATGGCGCCCTCTAAAGTAATCCCCCGCAGGAAAAGAATCAACAGGAGAAGAATGGGCAAGGGCATTGTAATTTTAACAATCTGCCCAACACTTTTAACCCCTTTCCAGACCGAAAAATAAATCATAACCCAGACCGCAAACAGGGCAAAGAAGAGCATCCAATTGATACCGCCCATCGTTCCGATGCCGTCAGTGATCTGCAGCACATCGTTAAAGAAAAATCCCTTGGCGTCTTCCTTCCAGGGCAGCGTCGTTGTGAATGAACTCAAAAGGAAGACCAGCGACCAGGCCATAACCGCAGCGTAATAGACAACCACAACAAACCCGGAGAATATGGCACAAAGCCCGATTCCCCTGAATTTGTAATGCACTGCGGTGAAAGCCCCCACCGCCCCTTTTTGTAATTTTTGTCCCAAGGCAAACTCGAGAATGAGCAAAGGAATCCCCAGGAGGAACAAGGCCGCCAGGTAGGGAACAAGGAAGGCTCCACCTCCAAATTTATACGTCAGATAAGGAAACCGCCATACGTTTCCTAAACCAACCGCGCTGCCAATGGCGGCAAGCAAAAATATCCTGCGGGAAGACCATCTGGCTCTTTCCATGCTGCATGTCCCTCTAAAAATGTTTCAGGAAAACCTTGTGATGAAGATGACTTAAGGAAGCCCTGATTAAGTCCGGGTTGAATTTTTCAGGAGATAAAATGTTTCGATTCAAGGC
>JBHHXE010000136.1:0-4860 GCA_046756865.1 Nitrospiria bacterium
TAAATCATTACGAAAACAAAATTGTTAATGCCTCTTCTATACGAGAGACCCCGACCGTTTCAACGGAAAAACAAGCTTCATCCTCCTTTTTTATCATCTCCTCGTTTCTTCGGGGAAAGATGCAGCGTTTGAATCCCAGTTTTTCCGCTTCCCGGATTCTCGGGAGGGCCTGCTGAACGCCGCGTATCTCTCCTGCAAGGCCGACTTCGCCAAAGAGGATGGTTTCTGCATCGATGGGTTTCTCGCGGAAGCTGGAGGCAACCGCCGCAAGAATCCCAAGGTCGATGGCTGGTTCACCAATCTGAATCCCGCTCACCACGTTGACAAAGATATCCTGCCCCGAAAGTTGAAGCCCCGCCCGTTTCTCCAGAATGGCAAGAAGCAGGGAGACCCGATTGGCATCCACGCCCAGCGCCATCCGGCGCGCCGTCCCGAGGTACGAGGTGCTGACCAGGGCCTGAAGTTCAACCAGCATGGGCCGTGTTCCCTCTTGAGCGGCAACCACCGCGGAGCCAGCGGCATCCCTGGGCCGCTCAGACAAAAAGAGACCGGAGGGATTTTCGACCTCGATCAAACCGGAGCCCTTCATCTCAAAAAGGCCGAGTTCATTGACCGATCCGAAGCGGTTCTTCACCGCGCGAAGCACTCTGTAGGAATGGCTTTTGTCGCCTTCAAAATAAAGCACCGTATCCACAATATGTTCCAGGACACGGGGACCTGCAATCGCCCCGTCCTTGGTCACATGGCCGACGATAAAGACCGCGACCCCGGCGCGTTTCGCGTAAAACATCAGTTGCGATGAGGTCTCCCGAATCTGCGTCACGCTTCCCGGCGCGGAACTGAGTTGGCGTGTATAGATGGTCTGAATCGAATCGATGACGACGGCTACGGGTGCGAGCGCCTCCGCCTGACGGACAATCTCTTCAAGGGCGGTTTCTGCCAGGATGTAAAGATAGTCCGATGAAATCCCCAACCGTTCGGCACGGAGCTTGATCTGCATCGGAGACTCCTCACCGGAGACATACAGGACTTTTCCCCGGCCCTTCCCGATCTGATTAAGAGACTGCAGGATCAGGGTCGATTTTCCGATGCCCGGATCTCCACCGATGAGTATCACCGATCCGGCAACGACGCCGCCCCCGAGGACCCGGTCAAACTCTCCCGAGCCGGTCCTTGATCGCGGCTCCGATTCGACATCGATCTCCGAAACCGGCACCGGTTCGCTTTCCCCGCCATCGGCGCGTTCCACAGAGACCCAGCGGTTCTCCCCCGACTTCACCGGTTCAATGCGCTCCTCAACAAGGGCGTTCCATGTCCCGCAGTCAGGACATCGCCCCATCCATTTCGGCGTTTGATACCCGCAGCTCTGGCAATTAAAAATTGTCTTTACTTTAGCCATATCGCCTCTTCGTTTTTCCCATACTAGTCAAACAAACGTTAAAACGCAATCGCAAGAACGCTAACACTGAGATAAGGCCGAATACGGGGGTGGAGGCGCTGGGCATGCGGGTGATGAGGCCCAACAAGCTTCATCGGTGCCAGTGATGCCGTAACGGCCGCAGCCCTGACCAACAGCAGATGTTATGCATTTCGATACTCAGCTTATCGCATATGAGCAGCAACGAAACCTCCGTGTAAGGGCATTTCCCCCAAGGGGCAGATGGAAGCACCCGGTCCGCTTGTCTTTTCATTACGGGGTGGGATACAATTAAAAAAAACCTCTACTGTGAGGGTAATCTCATGGCTGAAAAAATTCGAAACTTTATCGGAGGAAAATGGGTCAATTCTGTTCGGAGTAAGACCTTTGAGAGTACGAATCCGGCTGATACATGCGAAGTGTTGGGCCTCATTCCGGATTCGGATGCGGGTGATGTCGATAAGGCGGCTTCCGCAGCACGGGCCGCTTTCCCGGCTTGGCGCGGCACGCCGGCCCCAAAACGGGGCGAAATTCTTTATCGGGCTGCCGAGCTGCTGGTCAAGCGCAAGGACGAATTGGGCAAACTGGTCTGCCGGGAGATGGGAAAGATCCTCCCGGAGTCGATGGGAGATGTCCAGGAGGCCATCGACATGACCTACTATATGGGCGGAGAGGGGAGACGCCTTTCCGGAGAAACCGTTCCTTCCGAATTACCCAATAAGGATGCCAGGTCTGTCCGGCTCCCTATCGGGGTCTTCGCATTGATTACCCCCTGGAATTTTCCGACTGCCATCCCTTCATGGAAAATCACACCGGCCCTGATCGCCGGAAATACGGTGGTCTTCAAACCGGCGGAGGAAACGCCGGTTTCCGCCACGCGCCTGGTTGAAATATTCGATGAAGCCGGACTCCCTCCCGGTGTTCTTAATATGGTACACGGCTTCGGAGAAACAGCAGGCGAGCCGCTGGTGCGGCATCCGGAGGTTGACGGTGTCTCCTTTACCGGCTCTAATGAGGTCGGGGAGCACCTGGCCGGCATCTGCGGAAATACACATAAAGATTTTATGATGGAGACCGGCGGGAAAAATCCAATCATCGTTATGGATGATGCCGACCTCGATCTTGCCGTTGAAGGCGTCCTCTGGGGTGGATTCGGGACGACGGGACAACGCTGCACCGCGTCGAGCCGCGTGATCGTTCAGGAAGGGATTTTCGATCAGTTTCTAAAAACCTTCACCGTCCGGGCTGCCCAGCTTGAAATTGGCAACGGCCTCAATTCCAGGACAGAGATCGGCCCGGTAATCAGCGAGATTCAGTATCAGAAAATACTGAACTACATCGAGATTGGAAAGGAAGAGGGGGCGACTTTAGTCCTGGGCGGTAAGGCTTATGAACAAGGGGACTGCGCCAAAGGCCTTTTTATCGAACCGACAATTTTTGTAGATGTGCAATCGAAGATGCGGATTGCCCAAGAGGAGATCTTTGGTCCGGTGGTCTCTCTCATTCGCGTTCACGATCTTTCGGAGGCGATTGAGGTTGCCAACGGTGTGTCCTTCGGCCTTTCCGCTGCGATCTACTCACAGGATATCAATACAACAGCTATTGCCGAACGGGATCTCGATACGGGTCTCGTCTACATTAATGCCTCAACAATAGGTGCGGAGATTCAGCTTCCCTTTGGCGGCACAAAGCGGACCGGACTGGGCCCTCGGGAGGCGGGCGGGCGAGGCGGCGCGCTTGATCTCTACACCAAATGGAAGGTGATCTACCGTGATTTCAGCGGCACACTGCAAAAAGCCCAGATTGATGATTAGAGACAGGGGGCAGGGGACAGGGGACAGGAGGCAGGGAGAAAGAGAAACCTCAAGCGCTCTCCTCCTTCTGTTGTTTTCCTTTTTCCTCTTTTCGGGCTGCCTGGGAGAGAGCAATACAGACCCGCCCTCTCTCCCGCCTGGCGTGATAAATGTTTCGAATAAACCCGGGGTTTCATCTTCTCCTTCCGCTGCGACCAGCGGAGGAGACCTTTACATGGTCTGGGCCGAAGGAGATGGCGCCGGAAATGACGGAATTTTTCTGGCCCGTTCGAACAATGGCGGACTCAGCTTCCAAACATTTCAGGTCTCCAATACGGGAAATTTCTCAGGAAATCCTAAAATTGCCCTCTCCTCAGAGGGAACAAACACCAACATTCATGTTGTTTGGGAGGAGTTTCTCCCTGCCAAATCCGAAACGGACATCTTCTATCGCCGTGTGGTTGAAGATACAACAGGCAACCTCACATTTGAGCCAACAAAAAACCTTTCCTTATCTGATCCAGTTTGTGGGCCACCTGCCCGGACCCTTCCATGCCCCTCACAGGTCCCTGCGATTGCCACCTTTAACAATCACGTTTTCATCGCATGGATGGAATCAACGGCTTATGTACCACCAGATTTTAACTCCCCGGGCTCTACATTTATGTTGTTCAACTCCGACATCATTATGGTCAGGTCACTTAACCATGGGGTCGATTTCCTTACCGCCAATACGGAGATTCTCTCTCTCCCGAACACCGGATTCTCGAATAAGCAATCCCCTTCGCAAAACCCAAGCCTTGCCGCTGCAAATGGCTTTCTTTTTATCGCATGGGAAGATCACCTGCCCAACGCACTTCAGAAACTCGAATCAATGGTCATGTTCAGGAGATTAGATATTAATGCCCCAAGCCCCGTCTATTCTCCCGAAATAACAATAGAAGGACGCCGCCTTTCCAATCCGGTTAAAGCGATCAGCCAGCCAAGCATCGCGGCAGAAGGAAGTAATGTTTATCTCATCTGGGAAGGGACAGACACTCAAAATCCCGACTCGGAAATATTTTTTATCCGGTCGACAAACGGAGATACCGCAGCAATTGGAGGGCCAACATTTACATCCCCAACTGCGACTGAAAGCAACATCTCCAATAATGGCGGACGCTCTAAAAAAGGAAGAATTGCCTTTTCGGGACCCAATTTATTTATCAGCTGGGAAGATACCTCATCCGGTGCCCCGCTCGTCCTCCTCAGGGATTCCATAGATAGCGGGGGAACATTCAGGCCAGCACAAACCCTGATCAACTCGAGTAATACCATCGGTAATACTGCCATCACGGCTTCCGGCACTTCCCTTTTTACCTTCTGGGAAGATGCCCTTTTTGGGAACTTTGAAATTTTTTCTTCCCGCCGGGAATTATTTTGATTCTCTTTTGACGAGACAAAAACCTCCGGACTCCGGCTTTCGCCAGCGTGACGACGTTTACGATTACACCATTTTTTCCCTTTTCTGGATATCGTCTGAACCCGCCTTGAGCGTTATCTGCTAAACTTGAAATATTGACGTCGCTATTGAGCATGCCACTATTTTTCTTCAAGGCAAGGCGTGAGGAGCGCAGAACCGGAGCGTATCTGTATACGCGAGGATTCGAG
>JBHHXE010000137.1:0-4699 GCA_046756865.1 Nitrospiria bacterium
TCTCCTTTATTTATTCTCTTGACTGACAAAAACCAAAGTTCTTACCCTTAGGTCAGAGCGCTCAATCTGCACTATTAAAATATGCGTCCGACCGCGATTGCACTACTTCCTAATGCGACATGGCAGGTATTGCATGCCGACCTCTCCGGCATGGGGTGATTACCGCTCGTGGAGAGGCTCTCTCCCACTCTGAACAGGAAGTCCCCCTCAAGATTTATGCCTGCTTCCCAAAAATTTCCCAAGCCATCTGAATTTACAGCATATTCTGGCCCGACAGGCGGAATCACCCACAAGGGCTTGCCCGGAGCAGGCGTTTCGGAATCGATCAACTCAAAAATGGTTCCTGAAAGCCGGAAGCCACCGTGGCAGGACGATTGCGTGCAGTCCGGCCCTCCTCTGTGGATCTGCCCCAATTCCTGATTAAAATCATTCGTTCCGCATCCAGCGACCAATACGATTAAGAAGGTCAGCAGGGTCTTCTGGTACTGCATCATCACTTTTTTCATTAAAACCGTCCTATTAGTCCGGCCTCGATTACAAAGGCCCGGTAGTCGCCGCTTTGGTGATAACGGTCAAATTTGAGGTCTATCTCGGTCTCCTTAATGAAAGACCAAGGGATTCGCCAGGCAGTGGTGATCACTTTTAAGCCATAAAGGTGAGAGGTAAAGGGCCGTAATTTTCCGTCAATCGTTTGAAAAGTTGCCGGACCGACAGGGTTTTCCTGGAAAAAATCGGCCCCGGACTGATCATAAAATCGGTAGCCAATACGCCCGATCCAGTGACGGCCGAAATATTGGTACCAGTCTGACCCGGCGGTGTGAGAGTTAATCCCCCAACTATCTGAGTAGTACCGATAGTTGGTGTGAAGTGCCGAGCGGCTTTCAAAGTATCGCACCATACGCCCGACGACCGCACGGCGGTGACGGCTTTCCGGGTGAATCTCTTCCCCGAAAGTACCACCAGGAAATATGAGGATGTTTTCAGGATGTGCAAGGTAGCCCTCCTGTTCCGCATAAAAAAGATTGACCTGAACCAGCATTTTTGGGGAGAGTACCTGAGCGACAGAGAAAGTCACCGCGTCAAGATCTGCGTCCCGAGGGAAAGGACGTGTATCGGCGAGTTTCACAGATTCGATTTCATCCCGGTTGATTGCGTAGGATACGGCAAGCGTTGTATTCCGGTCGAAGAAGTCGCGTTGAAAAGAGAGGGCGGCAAAGTCAGAGTCATAATTTCTTTCCCGACTTATCCCGCCGCTCAAATTCATCTGGTTGACGCCAACCCGGTAAGTGACCCCGAATCCCCCTTCGTGGCGGTACTCAGTTTCTATGCGGGGAGAGGCTCCCGAGACGCCATCCACTCTCCAGGTTGCCGAACTGACAGCATCGACACCGTAATAGCTGTTTATGCTGACCTCTTCGCTTATTCCCTTAGTCACAGAGATCAGCGTTTGAGGGGTTGTATTGCCCTTTGATTTCGGGAAAAAGATGCTGCGGTTGTCAGAGAAATAGCTGTGCTTTACTCTGACCTGGTCCTGTGGGAGGTTTTGTCCGTAAGCCCGACCTCCCGAATGCATCAGCAGCAAGACCAGGCATAAACCCGCAAGACGATTAACTGGAGTAGATATCATTAATTGCAGCCGCAACCGCCGCCTCCTCCACCAAAACCGCCAATACTACCCTCTCGTGAATTGAGGAGGTGTTGGCGCATGGTGTTCTCTTCAGGGTCTGGATCGAGTTGCATAATAGGATCTGCCAATAATTCTCGTTCGTAAGGCAGCGTCCTGGCACACCCGATGAACCCTAATGTTGACATTGTGCTTAAATAGATCAAAAGCAGGTATAGTCGAAGGTTTTTTATTTTCATTCTTTTGTTCCTTTTTGAAGAAGAGCCTTAATTTCATCCCGGTAAAGCTGGAGGTAAGACTTCTTGTACCCGAGATGAACATGCCGGACGACACCCCCTTGATCGAGGATGAAGGCCGTGGGCATTGCTCGCGGCCTGAGATCGTCGGAAATTGCCTTATTCTGATCATGAATGATCGGGAAGCGGATCGAATGCTTTGAAATAAATTCATCGACATTCTCACGCTTACGGTCAACCGAGATTCCAAGAATTTCGACACCCTGCGACTGAAGTTCCTGGTAGAGGGCATTCAACTCAGGGAGCTCCTCACGGCAAGGGTCACACCAGGTCGCCCAGAAATCGATCAGAACGACACGGCCTTTGAGTTGATTGATGCTGATTGTTTTTCCTTTCAGCGTTTTGGCAACAAACGGAGTAATAGAGCGACCCAGGGCGGCTCGTTTTCCTGATGCCATATCGGGAAAGACCATCCCTACCACAAAAAGAAATGATAAAGTAAGCAGCGTTGCATTTTTAGATAACCTGTTCATACGATTGTCTCCCAATCCTGCGTTTCGTCATGGCACACTTTAAAAGCCCCCCTGAAAATGCCATGTCGGATCTACAGATGAAACTTTACTCTCGCCTTCAACTTCGGAGAGGCATGCAGGCGACCGTCGGCGTCGATGATCACTCCTTCCAGCCCTTCCTTTTTTAAAATGCTCATGCCTCGTTCCGGGCCTAAGACAAAAAGACCGGTTCCGAGTGCGTCTGCGTGTCTTCCGCTAGGTGAAAGGATGGTCACGCTCCGGCTTGTCCAGGCAGGAGCCAGGGCCTTGGGATCAAGAATGTGGTGATAGCGCACTCCTTTTTTTATAAAATAACGCTCGTAGTCTCCCGAAGTTGAAACAGACATGTCACTCACATCGAGTGAGGCGAGTAATTTATTCTTACGCCGTGGATGCTGGATTCCAACGCGCCACGGGGTTCCGTTCGGTTTTTTCCCGAAGACAACGATGTCTCCCGCTGCTGCAATGAGTCCCCCCTGCATTCCATGCCCCTTCAAAATCACCTTTGCACGCTCTGAAATTAAGCCTTTTCCGATCCCGCCCGGATCAATTTTCATCCCTTTTTTACTTAAAAAGACCTGCTCTGAGGTTTTATCCAACTGAACAGAATCTGCGCGCATGAGCGGGCGGATTCTGTTCAGTTCACCTTTTGAAGGGATGCGAGGGGCATCCATCACATTCCATAAAGCAATTGCCGGTCCAAGCGCCATGTTGAACCCGCCCTCCGTCAGGGAGTGAACATGCATGCCTTCTTCGATAAGTCTGCGTGTCTGACTGCTGACTGTGACGGGTTTCCTGCCTGCGGCAGCATTCAGACGCGAGATTTCGCTGTCTGGACGGTATATACTCCAAAGTCTTTCTAGATCTTCTATCTCCGCGAAGGCAGCTTTAAGCGCACGGTCGGCGTCTTTTTTCCGCTCGGCTGCCACGGTCATACTCACCGGGATCCCTCCCATCATGACCCGGGATTGACGAAAGAGACCCAGGTCACTCCCGCTGCCGGACTCCACCGCAGCAAACAGATTGGTCGGTTTTACCAGTAGGGTTCCGAGTACTGTCAGGCTCATCCTCTTTAAAACTTCTCGTCGATCCATGAATTTCTTCCTCCTCCGTAAAATCAGGGTGCGTGAGTGTTAGCTTCCTCATGCTTGAATGTCTGACCTTTTTTTATTAAGTCTTCTACGGAATCGCTGAATATTCTGAGGCCGCCCGGGACGATCCTGGTGCCTTTTAGTTTGCCCTCGTCTATCCACCTGTAAATCGTCCATTTGCTGACGCTTAAATTTTCAGCGACTTCGTCGGGTCTTAATAATTTTTTATCCATGCTTATGTTTTCCGTTTATGCTTATGATTTTACGGTGGCTCCGTAAAATCATTTAGCGCAGAAGTAAATCCAGCTGTCTCATAGACAACATGAAAAATACTCCCCGGATGTTATTCATTGTTTAAATGAGAAGAAAAGTCAGTCGGAACCAGCGCTTATCCAAAATGCAAACATGCAGAGTTTTATAGGCAGAATGGACCCGTAAACCCCTGTCGTCTATATTGCGTCGGATGCAGTCCTTTAAAATACAAAAGGAGGTGCGCGGTTATTTTGGGTGGATCGTTTGAATTGGAGAGAGGGAATAAAGAATGGGATTGAAAAGAGCGCTACAAATATGAGAGGGGAGGAAGAAATTGGATGCGTCAGACCGGATGCTGAGCTGCTCCCGGCACAAGCAAGTTTACATGCGATGGAATGCTCCATCCCCTTATGTTTCTGGCTTTGTTCGCTTTTTTCATGTGAGTGATTTGATGCAATAAGTGATATGCAGAAGCTACCCCAGATGACTGCTGAAAGATAAAAAACAACCAGGAGGTAACTTGGGAGAACTTTTTTATTGAGGGTATTCGGCATTTTAGTGCTATCTTCTAAATGTAGATAATCCCATTAAAAACATGCACATTTCTAACATTAAACAAATTTTTTTCCCAACAATAAAACCTATGAATGCCTACTCCTGTGATAAATTATCGATCGTTTTATTTTCGACCAACTCCTTCACGGAATTTTCGAATATTCTTAAGACCCCCGGGCCAAGTTTGGTGGCCCTAAGCTTCCCCTCTTCGACCCATCGATAAACTGTCCATTTGCTGACGTTCAGAATCTTTGCACATTCCCCGGCTTTTAATAGTTTCTCGCGCATTCCTGGCTTTCCTTAGACAGACCTTTATTCACCGCGTTGCATAAATTGCCCTGCAATGCCAGCCGCTTCCGGATGTTATGCGGTGGCAATCGCGACCAGTAT
>JBHHXE010000138.1:0-4608 GCA_046756865.1 Nitrospiria bacterium
TTTCTTGTAGGCTTGATCGGGGCGGGTGCCTATGGGGGGAGCTTCAGGAAATCAGGTATGGAAGCGTAGGCGGTGTGTTTATAGAATCAAGACTGGAGGATTTGTTTGTAATATTTTAAGGTAAGCTTAAGGCGAGTAGATGAAGTCGTTGTGCCTAGTTTGGCGGGGGCTGCCTCCGCCCCCTTCTCCAAGAAAAGCAGGGGGATGGACCTACAAAAGGTATCATGCCGGTTATCCTACCCCCGGATGAAGGTCTTGTCAAGGCTCGGTTCTTGATCGGTATTCCTTCAGGTGGAGAATCAACAGCTAGATGCACGGGTTAATTCCCCTTCCATGCCGTGGAATTTCATTGGCATCTGTACCAGCTCCTGTGCGGACTATCTGCGATAGTTATAGCGGGACCCGTTCTCATGAAAAATTATAACATGCTAAATAAAGCGATCACTGCAGGATTGTTGGCTGTTTTTGTTGTGTTGGGCGGTGGAGAAATCGCGGAGGCGATTCCGTTTTCCACCTATTCGGGGACGACCACCACGGCTGCCGATGGGAAGAAAACGAACGCCGCCTTTGAATCCTGGGCGGCGGATGAAGGCTTGCCTGTCCGCGAAATGACCTTTGATGAACAGGTGATCAGCGGATCGGTCCGGCTGGATAATTACACCGGTTCAGGGGATGTCGGAAGGGTCAAGACGCTTGATGACGGCACGCCGATCGGAGATTTTATCGGGTTTGACAAGGGGACCGGCGGAGACCCTGGGCTGATCCCTCTCATCGACGCCCAAACCCACTTTGTCGTGAGAGACGCAGACCTGCTCCCGCTCCATGGCGTCAGGGATCCTTTTGACCTGAATAAGGTCAATATCAATTCACTTTATCTCGAAACTCCTCCGATCCCTTCTGACTTGATCGTGACCTTTGGCGAGGGACTCTGCCTTTCCTGTGAATCGATCAAGAACTTTGCCAATACGACAGGCTTCGGTTTTTACGCTTCCACGGACTCCCAAATCGGCCTGGAAGTGTATGACAGTAATGGCGTATTACTTCACAGTTTGAGCGCAGCGCCGTCCACCAATGACCTTTACTTCCTTGGACTTCTCACCCAGCCCCGGGATTTTGCCATCGCGAGTGCCCGAATACTGGTCTACGGAAATGCCGCAATTGACGGTATTGTCTATACCAGCGCGAAGGATGCCCCGCCGCCGAGCCTGCCGGTTCCGGAATCCTCCGCATCTTTGATGCTCATCGTCTGGCTGTCGGCGATGGTGTTTTGGAAGAGGAGGATGCTGAGGCGGGGCGAGTGATCGGATCGCGGTTTTTGACATAATTTTTTGATGTACTAAGGTATCATGCTTGATTTCGTTGCTTCTGATTTTTTTGACTACCTCCTGGGATTGGAGGCGAAGCGGGCGAGTCGCTATTCCTATCCGTTTTCGCTCCTGGTGATTGAGGTCGATCGGGAAAACGTCCCGGGCGAGGTGCTCGATTTTGTGTCTGGGCTGATTCGGGAGCACCGGCGCGATACCGATCCGGTCAGCCTGGCCCGAGGAGGTGACCGCGCCGAAAAGGCCATTTTCCGCCTCCTGTGCAGTCATGCGGGACCGGTGCAAATCCGGCTGGTGGGTGAGCGGATCCGGCGCCGTTCGGAGATCCAAACGTACCGTATCGGCCGGGAGGAAGGGGTGGTGACCTTCAGCGAAGGGGCGGCCTGTTATCCCTATCACAATACCTATCCGGAAGAATTAAGCCGCATCGCGATGGAGATGGCGGGCAAGTCCCGGGAGGAAGGGGGAAATCGATTTCACATCCCTCCCGGCCCTCCGCCAATGAACATGGGTCAGGGAAACGCCTTCGGATAGGGGAAGGTGCAGACGAGGGCGCCGCGATACCGCGCTTCCTTTTTAGTCAAGCGGTTTGAGATCTTTCATCTTATAAAGGAGGGCTTTGTAACTGATCCCGAGCTTGATGGCGGCCTTTTTCCGGTTCCAGCCCGTCTGATTGAGCATTTTCCTGATAAGGATCAACTCGGTTTCCCTGGCAGCGTTCCGGCTCATAACCTTCAGTGATTGGATCGATCCCTTGCCGGTTAATGACTCGGAAGCCATCGGGATAAGAGATCGGCGGTTCCGCTTCCGGCGCTCCTGATGAAACGTGCGTTCCCTAGCGGTTGATGTTTGATTCATCGAGGAAAACTTTGTAGATTTCTTCCCGTGTATCTCGATTTTCAGGCCAAGTTCCCTGCCCATCGCTTGAGCGTTTCCCAAAATAGTCAGCCTTTTGACCATATTTTCAAGTTCCCGGATATTGCCCGGCCAGTGATATTGAAGAAAAAGGCTGAGCAGCTCTTCCGGGAGCGTAAACCGTTTATTAAGTTTCCGATTGAACAGGTTAACGAAATAGTTTGCTAAGCGGGGAATATCCTCTGTCCGGCTCCGGAGAGGCGGGAGGATGATACTGACGACATTCAGGCGATAATAGAGATCTCTCCGGAAGGTTCCTTTAGAAATGCCGCTTTCCAGGTCCTTGTTAGTGGCCGCAATGATCCGGACATTGACTCTGAGATTCTGATTGCTTCCTAAACGTGTAAATTCCCCGTCCTGGATTGCTTGTAATAATTTGGGCTGCACAGATGCGGGTAAATCTCCAACCTCATCCAGGAAGATCGTTCCGCCGTTTGCAAATTCAAACTTTCCCGGTTGAGCCATGCCGGCGCCGGTAAATGATCCCTTTTCATGACCAAAGAGTTCACTTTCGAAAAGGGTTTCCGGGATTGCCGGACAGAGGACCTTAATGAATTGCTGACGTCGTCGAACCGACTTTTCATGAATCCGCCTCGCGATGAGTTCTTTCCCGGTTCCGGACTCCCCCCGGACCAAGACGGTTGCATCGGTTTCCGAGACCAGATCGGCAACATTCAAGACATCTTTTAAAATCCGGCTGTTTCCGACGATGGGTCCGATATTGCTGGTCTCAGATGATTTCGGCAGCATTGTTGGTTTCCTCGACTATTCTGTGGATTAAATACCTCTCCTAGACCCTGTGGGTGATTCTCTGCCCAGACTTCGCGAAAAAAAGGTAAGACAAAACTGACCTGCCGGCTGGCACGCTTGATATCCGACATCCCGATAATTGAATATCAATCCGCCGGAGAATGGGTGCCAACCCTGTGATGAACCTCTGGCCGGAGCGGCAAGGACTGGTTACCAGGGCAGAAATTAAGAAGGCGGAGGCCATCGGCGTTCCCGGGAGGGAAATAGTAGTCCCTCCTTCGATATATTATTGTAATTAGAATTTCCGAGGAAAAATATCCTGATGTAACATATCAACCGGTAGTATTGAAGTCAATATATACAAAAGGAGTAGATAGCCCCTCCAAAAGGAGGTATTATATTAGTTAACTTTTTGAAAAATAACAGAATATACTATAGTGTATGTATTTTAAATTATGGTTCATGACTCGTTAAGAGGTAAAACGCAAAGAGCCTTACAGTATATTTCCTCCTTGCTCAAAGTTAAAAATTATCTCCTCATCGGAACATGAATAGATCTTTGAGACGATTCCCACCCGAGATTTCGTGTTCAATTTTTCCATGATTCTCCGGATATGTTGTTTTACGGTTGTCTCCTTGATCTTCATTCTATGTGCGATCTCCTTATTCTTCATTCCTCTCGCCAGGAGCAGGGTTACCTGTAACTGCTTTCGGGTAAATTTGAAAGAGCCACACCGCTCTTTGGTGTTAACAGAAGATCGAATTCCTGACGGCTCTATTAAAACGAGAAACGACGCCGAAGGAGAAACAGCGGGATCGGAAACAATATATCCCCTTATCCAATAATGTCCATTTCCTTGCCTGACAATCCTTTTTAGGCAAACCCCATCGATGCAACTGTTCGGAGCGAAGTTGCGCGACATCTCTCTGATATCTTTATAAAACTCAACGAGATAAGACGGAAGCGCCCTCCCTTGTCCTTCGGGACCTTTTCCGAATTTCCCAGACCAAATGAAATCCACAGCAAACTGATCGGCGAAGATAATCTCTTGCTTTTCATTGAAGATTAGGACACCCGGATCCAAGCGATCCCTTATTAACTTGTCGTATGAAGTGTCCATGTTTTTATCCCCTAGAATGCCTTGGGTTGTATCCAAAAGAAGGAGTCAGAAATATGCATGGCTCAGCTTATAAAGCATTCCGTTAACGAATAAGAAGAATACTATAACGGATATAGCCTATATAGTCGTCCCTGAAAAAGTAGCAGTTACGCGAGGCATTGCTTGAGGCCCAGGGGTGATTTTTCTCTTTTTCTGCTTCGGTGAGCCCCAATAAGCCGATTTAAAATATAGACAAAGAAAGCCCTGAGCAGCTTCCTCAGATTGAAGCCGCATCCGGCAAGGATTGCATTGATCTGATCCCCTGCTTTCCCCTGAAGATGGTTCCTCTCCAAGCCGTTATCCGATTTAAGGTGACCAAAGACCGGTTCGATGGCTGATCGGCGTCTGAGCCATCGCCATTGAGATCGCGTCAGATGCTTCTTTTTCTTGTTCGTCAGGTGGAGCATCGTGCCGGGTACTTCGGCTGCGCCCCGGTATCCCTTGTCACAATAGGCATGCTC
>JBHHXE010000139.1:0-4580 GCA_046756865.1 Nitrospiria bacterium
GGAGCCTGCCGGAGTTACCCGTACTTATAAGCGATCCCGTATCCCCCGCGTGGATAGATCATTTCGATGTTATCAAACTCGTTGCAGGCCACCATACAGGCGCCCATTTCGATACAGTTTTCCCAGCCGACGACCATCTTTTTCCGGCCAGAATCCCATTTATAGACGCCGGCAGGGCAAACCAGGGTGCATTGCTTCTCTTTGCATTGAAGGCAAACTTCCGGGTCTTTAATCCTGAGGTGAGATTCGGAATCGACCCGGTACTTATCCAGAAAAAGTTTATCTTCCAGCCGCATGATCTCCTCTTCCCGACAGCCTTTCCTCAGGCAACCTCTGTCGGTTGCGGAATCCAGTATCGTTCAAATTCGGCAAGGTGTGTCAATGTGGAGAAATCTTCCATCCGGTCGATGAAAACCCTGCCCTGAAGGTGATCAACTTCGTGTTGCAGCACAACAGCGAGAAAGCCTTCGGCCTCGAAGGACAAAGGTTCCATCGCCCGATTGAAACCCTCCACGACAACCCGCACAAAGCGCGGAACCTTTCCCCGGAGATTGTCCAGGCTCAGGCAGCCTTCCCATCCTTCGACTTTCTCTTCCGACGGGAAGCTCAGTGTTGGATTGAGCAAGACAAGAAGAGAGAGCTCCGGGGCATCGGGATAGCGCTTGCCGGATTCCGATTGAATGACGACGGCCTGTTTCGAGCGAAAGACCTGGGGGGCGGCCAGGCCGATCCCGTCGCGCTTCTGCATTGTTTCTATCATATCGTCCAGAAATGATTGAAAGGCGGGCTCACGGCATTCCTCAGCCGTAACAGGTTCGGCAACCTTTCTAAGAATAGGATTTCCAAGCTTTGCAATTTCTAATACAGCCATTTGTTTCCTCTGATAATATCTATTCTCCCGTCAATATATATCATATCATATTGTGTATATCCAAATTGACACGCTTATGCAGCCATTGTAAGATGGGGCGCAAATTTTTGGAACCTTAGCGGAATTTTCCACACCTTATGAAAAAAAGTTTCTACATCATTGACGGTAGCGCCTATGTCTATCGGGCCTATTTTGCGATCCGGGAACTCTCCACATCATCGGGCCTTCCGACCAATGCCATTTATGGATTTGCGCAGATGCTTCTGAAGTTAATCAAGGACAAACACCCGGATTATCTGGCCATCACTTTTGATACCCAAGGCCCGACCACCCGGCATTCGGCCTATGCGGAATACAAAAGCCATCGCCCTGAAATGCCTGATTCCCTTCAACTTCAGATCCCCTATATCCATAGACTGGTCGAGGCCTTCCAAATCCCTTCCCTGATGCAGGAAGGTGTCGAGGCCGATGATCTTATCGGGACGCTGTCTAAAAAAGGGGAAGCGGCGGGTCTCCAGGTGGTGATCGTCTCCGGCGACAAGGATATGTTTCAACTCATCACGCCTTCGGTCACGATTTACGATTCCATGAAGGAGAAGGTGATCACGGAAGACAGCATCCTGGAAAAATTCGGGGTGACGCCGCCTCAAATGGTAGAGATCATGGGCTTGATGGGGGATACGGCGGATAATATCCCCGGTGTAAGGGGGATCGGGAAGAAGACAGCCATTCAGTTGATCGGACAATTTGGAAGCATCGATCATCTCCTGGAAAATCTCGATCAGGTGAAACGTCCCAAGCTTCGCGAGATGCTGGCATCGCAGGCAGAGGAGGCCCGCTTAAGCCGGTCTCTTGTGACGATTGATACCGATTGTCCAATTGACTTCGATCAGGACGCGCTGAGATGCCGCCCCGGAGACCCCGAACGGCTGATTCCTCTTTTCAGGGAGCTTGAGTTTTCAGCCCTGATCCGGGAATTTCAGCCCTCTGCGCCAAAGCAGGAGGTTCAGCACCAGGTTGTGAAGCCATCTGAATGCGGAAAGATCGCGACGCTGGTTAATAAAAGCGGTGAGCTGGGGCTTGAATTTCTAAGCACATCCTTAACGCCGATGTCTGCGGACTGGGTCGGGATTGCTCTCGTTCCGGAAGCGGGGCGCCTGTTCTACCTTTCCCTTGAAGATCAGGACGACCTCCCGGAGGCGATAAAGGATGTTTTGGCCTCGCATGAGATCGTCAAAGTTGGGCACAACCTGAAGCCGCTTCTGATCCTCCTGAAGAATCGGGGGATTTCATTGCAGGGCCGCATCGTTGATACCATGATTCCCGCTTATCTCTTAAACCCGGATCGGCGGGATCATTCAATCGAAGCGGTGGCCCTCGAACTTCTGAATGAGAACCTTGTCCCGATGAAGGAGATGGTTTCGGATGGAAAGTCGAACTCAAAGAAAGACCTCAATCCGGCGCTCTTCCCCGCCGCACTCTGTAAACGGGCCGATGCGGCCCTGAGGCTTTCAAAGATATTTCCGCCCCTTCTTGAAAAACAATCGCTCACTGCGCTTTTTTCGGATATTGAGGTCCCTCTGGTGACGGTTCTGGCCGACATTGAGCGAAACGGGGTCAAAATCGATACGGCCCTCCTCGGGGAGCTCTCCCGGGAGCTTGAGGGAAAAATCAGTGCCCTGACCGAAACCATTCATAATCTTGCCGGGGAAGCGTTTAATGTCAACTCTCCAAAGCAGTTGGCTTACATTTTGTTTGAAAAGATCGGACTGACGCCGATTAAAAAGACCAAGACCGGTTTTTCAACCAATGAAGAGGTTCTGACGCAACTGGCGGTGCAGCACCCCTTGCCCGCCGAGGTTCTGAGTATCCGGCAGTTGGTGAAGCTGAAATCCACCTATGTGGATGCCCTGCCCAGGCTGGTCCATCCTGAGACCCAGAGGGTCCATACCCAGCTTAATCAAACCATTACGGCTACGGGGCGTCTGTCGTCAAAGGAGCCGAATCTTCAAAATATCCCCATTCGGGGCGAGATTGGAAAACGGATTCGAGGAGCCTTTACGGTTGAGCCGGGTCACTGCCTCCTCTCCGCCGATTACAGCCAGATCGAACTTCGTATCCTGGCCCATATGTCGGAAGATCCCCAACTGCTGGAGTCTTTCCAAATCGGAGAGGATGTCCATACGCGGACGGCGATTGAAATTTTCGGCCTCCTGAAAGAGGAAATTACCTCTGAGATGCGCCGGGCGGCCAAGGCTGTGAACTTCGGGATTATTTACGGCCAGAGCCCCTTTGGCCTTTCGGCAGGGCTCGGGGTTTCCATGAATGAAGCGAAGCGATATATCGACCTTTATTTTGAGCATTATCACGGCGTGAGGCTGTTTATCGATGAGACCCTGAAAACCGCTGCCGAAAAAGGCTACGTCACCACCCTCTTAAATCGGCGGAGGCAGATTCGTGATCTTGCCAGCCCGAATAGTCACAAGCGCGGCATGGGGGAGCGAATGGCAATCAACACACCGATCCAGGGAAGCGCCGCCGATATCATTAAACTTGCGATGATTGCTATCTGGCGGTGGATGCGGGAGGAAAAACTTGCAAGCCGGATGACGCTTCAGGTTCATGATGAACTGATTTTTGAAGTGCCTTTGGATGAAGTGGACCTGATGAAAAAGCAGGTTGTCTCACTGATGGAGGGCGTTGTTGAGCTCAAAGTCCCGCTGACGGTGGATATCGGCACAGGACAAAACTGGAGTGAGGCCCATTGATGGCACCCAGAACCTTACCGCACATTTTTTTAACCCGTACTTTACCCGAAGCCGTCATGGACAAGCTGATCAAGCGATTTGATGTCCATGTTCAGGGCTCCGACCGCCCCATCACGCGAGCTCAGCTCTTGAGGGGCTTGCGTAGCGCCGACGGACTGATCAGCATGTTGAGTGACCCCATTGACCGTTCAGCCATCGAAGCTGCCCCCCGATTGAAGATTATTGCCAACTATGCTGTCGGTTACAACAATGTGGATCTTAAGGCGGCGGCGGAAAGAAATATTCTGGTCACCAATACCCCCGGCGTTCTGACCGAAACGACGGCAGATCTGGCCTGGTCTCTCCTGATGGCCGTCGCCCGGCGGATTCCGGAGGCCGACCAGCTCGTTCGCTCCGGGACCTGGCGCGGCTGGGCGCCGACAGAGCTTCTGGGGAGCGACATATTTGGCAAAACCCTGGGGATTGTCGGGATGGGGCGGATCGGCCAGGCGATGGCCCGCCGTGCGGAAGGATTTTCGATGAAGGTGGTCTATACCCAACGCCACCGTTTATCGCTCCGGGAAGAAAAAAAACGCCATGTTTCCTATCTCTCCCTTGCCCGTCTTTTACGCACCTCGGACTATGTCTCGCTTCATCTCCCCTTAACTGAGGCGTCTTTCCACCTGATTGATGGAAAGGCGCTGGGGAGAATGAAAACAAGCGCCTTTCTGATCAACACGGCACGCGGGCCGATTGTGGACGAGAGGGCGCTTATGCTGGCCCTGCGTGAGAAGCGTATCGCCGGGGCGGGACTCGATGTCTTTGAAGCAGAGCCGCGCCTCACACCCCGACTTACACAAATCAAAAACCTTGTGATGGCTCCTCATATCGGGTCGGCCTCCACGGAGACACGCATTCAAATGGGCCTCATTGTTCTGGAAAACCTCAAGGCCTGCTTTTCA
>JBHHXE010000140.1:0-4535 GCA_046756865.1 Nitrospiria bacterium
CCGGTCAGGGTAATTCGGATCGTTTCCGGGTATTCTCTACAAACTGCCGTCAGAAACTCTGATCCACACATCCCAGGCATCTGCTCATCGGATACGACAAGATCTACCGGGTGATTCTCAAGCGTTTCAAGCCCTTCTTCCCCCGAAGTGGCCAACAGTATGGTGTAGGGTTCTTTGTGCAATCGGTTTTTGAGCCCTTCCAGAATACGGGGTTCGTCGTCCACAAACAAAACCGTATCTACATGCTTCATCTCTGCTTCTCCCTAATTCGTTAGTAAAATTACAGTGTCTTCAGATTGATGAAGTACTATGGTGTTACATTCTTTGCCGCGGGGATGATGACCTTCACCGGTTCTTTGATCGCGCCTTTCTGAAAGTTTTTTGCCCGCTCCACAAAACTTTCGGCAACCTCATATCCGTGCGAAACGAACAAGACGCCTGTCTTCGTCAGTACGTCTTCAGTGAAAACCATACCGACCTTAACCTCCCGAATGGGAATCTCAAACACCTCATTTTGAATCTCCTTCTCACCGAGGAGCTTGAAGAAAATTTCCAATACCTCGGAGTCATAGCGCTCAGTCATTAAGCGCATCGTGCCCAGGGCAAGTTCAGGTGAATAATTTTGCGTTTCGAGCTTGTCATAATCTGTTACAACGCGGAGGATTTTTGCCCCAAACGGAACAGCGTTGTTGCAGTCCTTTCCATGTTTTATGAGAGGGTCGTGCTGGGAGGAAATGATCTCCATGACAGATTCCAGTCTTGGGATGTCTCCAAGAAGCTTCTGGACGACGGCGGGCATCCGCTCGACCATTCCCTCTTCCTCATGGGTCAGGTCTTCCCCTTTGTAGAGCTTTTCTGCGGTTTTGGGTGGAAGCGTAATACATCCCAGTTCTGAGACCATTGCGGCCACTTCGACCTGCCAGGCATCGGCAACGGAGAGATTTTGAAGAAGGCGGCTCACATAATCCTTGACGCGACCGGCTCGGCCGAAAGCCATAGGATTGGTTAATGCCAGGATGCCCATCAGGGCCTTGATGCTGCCGTGCAGCGTTTCTTCCAAAAGCACTCGCTCTGAGGTGATGAGCTGGTGTTGTTTCTTGGCGGCTTCAAAGGCCTTAAGAAGCTGATCCGGTGGACAGGGCTTGGTGAGAAAGCGGAAGATCTGTCCCTCATTGATTGCCGATACGGCTGAGGCGATATCGGTTTGGCCGGTCAGAAGCATTCGCACGGAGTCGGGTGCAGCTTCCCGAACGTGTGATAGGAAGGCGGCCCCGTTCATCTTAGGCATACGCATATCGGACAACACAACCGCAAAAGTGTTGTCTTTCTTGATTGCTTCAAGGCCTTCGGCTCCGCTGGTTGCCGTTGAAATTTTAAAATGTTTACGTAGATTTAAGGTCAGTCCTTCCAGAACAGCGAGTTCATCATCAACACATAAAATACGAGGTCGGTCTATCATGATGTTCCTCCCTGGTCAATTGTCATGAGTTTTGGGACCATCTTTCGCCACGACTCGAGTTGGTTCATGACGCCCATACTTTCCAAGTAGTCGAGGTCCAGGTAGGGAGGGGCTTCCAGGTTCTCTTCTGCTTCAGAGATGAGTCCATCCGCAATATGTACTGCCGAGAGCGGGGCAAAATCATGTTGCGACACTCGGCCTGGATCATGGTGGTTGGCGACGGCCTCAACAACCGGATAAGGAAGACCCCACATCCCTAAGAGATATGCACCAATTTCAGCATGGGTCACGCCGTAAAGTTTTTCCTCGGCAGCATGTAGCGGAATGGTCTCCTTATTGGCGGTCTCAATCGCTTTTTTGAGTTTATCGGGGAGTTCTGTTGCCATAATAAGCTGTCCAATATCGTGGAGCATCGCCGCCATGTAGGTATCTTCCGATAGTTGTTTCTGCGTCGGAAGATTTGTAGAAAGATTTGCGACAAGGAGAGAGTGTGCCTGCAAGCGATCAACAGAAAAACCGGGTACATTCGGCGTGGTCTTGGTCTTAAAGACCTCCAGGGACATTGCAAGGTTCTTCACCATCTGGAAGCCGAGTCGGGTGACAGCAGATTTGATGTTGGTGGTGGGCATTGCGGACGCGAAAAAAGAAGAGTTGACGATCTGTAAGAGTTTTGCGCACATGGCCATGTCCTGCTCTAGAATTTTGGCGATATCTTCCGCACCCGTATCAGGATTCATGAGGGCATTCGTCAATGCGCTGTACATGCGGGGAACGGGGGGGAGATTGTCGATATTCGCAATAGACTTCAGGAGGACCTCATCGCTGATCAAATCCTGAAGGTTACACGCACGCTCTATCACGCTATCGAGTAGTTCCGGTTGGCAAGGTTTGCTTAGAAATTGATGGGCGACGGGGATTGCCCGAAGAGCAGCCTCAAGCTCTGAATAACCGGAAAGAACGATTCGCACTGTCTTTTTATGATGAAGGTGGACTTCCTTCAGGAGGGCGGCTCCATCTATTCCGGGCATGCGCATATCCGTGACAATGACGTCAAAGGGTGCCTTTTTAAGTTCTTCAAGAGCCTTCTCTCCCCCCAAGGCGAAGACCATTTCCCACTTTTTGCGCTTGCGGCGAAGGAGATTTTGCAGTCCCTCTAGAATCATGGGCTCGTCATCGACAAAGAGGATACTTTTCATATGGATTCCTCCGGTTTTGTACCGTTGTTGTTTCTCCCGTCGTCTTCATGGATGGGCAATCGTATGAAAAACGTTGTTCCCTGGCCGACTTTACTTTCCAGAGTTAAGCTGCCTCCGTGTTTTTCTTTAACAGTCGATCTCGCAATAGCGAGGCCCTGGCCGGTTCCACGCCCGACTTCCTTTGTTGTAAAGAAGGGGTCAAAGACCCGTTTCCTAATTTCTTCCGGGATACCTGTGCCCGAATCCCGGATGGTGATGAGAACGAAATTATTATTTTCCACTTCAGTCTTGATGTAGATCTTCCCTTTTTCCTGGGTATCCTTTACCTCATCTCCAATCGCATGGGCCGCATTGACGATAAGATTGAGAAAGACCTGGTTGATCTCTCCTGCATGGCATAGAATGTGGGGGAGCTTACCGAACTCGGTTTTGATATCGGCCACATATTTGTATTCGTTCCGGGCCACGGTTAGGGTGCTTGTCAGACCCTTATTGATGTCTGTGAGTGATTTTTCCCGCTGATCCGGATGGGAGAAGTCCTTCATTGCCTTAACGATTGTTGACACCCGTTCGATTCCCTCAAAGGTTCGCTCAAATGATTTTGGGAGATGTTCTGTCAGGTAAGACAGGTCTGCAATTTCTTCTGCTTCCTTAATTTCTTCTATGAGGGCTTCCTGTCCCGGAACTTCCGAGAGGGCGAGGGATGCTTTCTGATATGTTTCGATTACTTCTAAGTAATCTTCAAAGGCTGTCTTCAAAAAGTGAACATTGTCTCCTAAATATTGCATAGGGGTATTAATTTCATGGGCGATTCCGGCGGCGAGCTGACCCACGGCCTCGAGTTTTTGGGCCATGCGAAGCTCAATTTCCATTTGTTCTCGCTCGGCCATTTCATGATTTAGTTTGTCGTTTGCTGATTTCAGGTCATCATTAAGAGCACTCAGTTTCTTTTCGGAATTTTTCTTTTCGGTGATGTCGCTGAACAATCCTATGTATTGAATGACCTTTCCCTTTTGATTCTTGACTTTGGTAATGGATAGCCATTCCGGATAGAATTTTCCATCTTTCCGTTTGTTCATGATCTCTCCCTGCCAATGTCCGACTGTGTTGATCGTGTCCCACATTTTTTTATAGAAATTCGCGTCGAGCAATCCCGACTGAAGGATCTGTGGTGTTTTTCCGATGACCTCTTCGGCTGAATAACCCGTAATCCTGGAGAAGGCTGGGTTGACCGAAAGAATCTTCTTATCCGCATCGGTTATTGTAATCGCCTCTGTGGAAGCATTGAAGACCGTGGCCGCCAGTTGTCGTTCCCGATCCGCCTTTTTCTGTTTGGTGATGTCCCTTATGATTCCAGTGAATATCATTCGATCACCCTGGTCAACTTTGCTTACGGAAAGCTCAATGGGGAAGGTCGATGCATCTTTGCGCTGTCCAAGGGTCTCGCGTCCTGCTCCAAGAATATTTGATTTCCCTGTCTCCATATATCTTGACAGGTAGCCGTCATGTTTTTCCCGGTCTGGGGAGGGCATTAACATACTTATATTATGGCCGACGACTTCTCTAGAGGTGTAGCCGAAGATCTGTTCAGCCGAGTGATTGAACGTCTCAATGATCCCCTTTTCTCCTATCGTAATGATCGCATCTGTGGCTGTATCAAGGATAGAGTGGATCCTGGCCTCAGACTCCCGGGCCTCTCTTTCAGCCTTCTCACGTTCAGTAATTTCTCTTTGTAGAGACTTAAGTGATTCCTGAATTCCCTGAGTGAGTGCATTACGCGAGGCTGAAATCTTCCCTATATTTTCTGTCATTTTATCGAAAGATCTTGAGAGCTGACCGATTTCATCTCGTGCCTTGGTTCCGACCCTGAAATCTAAATC
>JBHHXE010000141.1:0-4505 GCA_046756865.1 Nitrospiria bacterium
AGAAATATTTTTATGGCAAGCGCAAAAAGAAGGCATTGGATAGAAGAAGATGAGGAAAATCTGGAAAAGAGCCAGGAACGTTCGGAAATGGAGGCCCTGTATGCCGAAACCTTTAAAAACCTGGAGGAGGGGAGCCTGGTTGACGGGGTTGTTCTCTCAATACAGGAAGACGGCGTTTTGATTGATGTCGGATACAAGTCCGAGGGGGTGATCGCGCGAGGCGAGTTTACCCAGGAGGAGTTCTCCAAACTTGAGCCCGGGAATACGCTCCTTGTTTATCTGGAGGAACGTGAAAATTCGGACGGGAATATAGTCCTTTCCAAGGAAAAAGCGGATCGGATGAAGATTTGGGCGGATATCGAAGAGATCTACAAGCAGGAGGCCGTGATTGATGCTAAAATAATTTCCCGGATAAAAGGGGGAATGATTGTCGATATCGGGGTAAAGGCCTTTCTTCCCGGCTCCCAGATTGACCTCAGACCGGTCCGGGATCTGGATCATCTTATTGGAAAATCGTTTGAGATGAAGATTATCAAGATGAATCACCGGCGTGGAAACATTGTTGTCTCTCGTCGGGTTTTGCTTGAAGAGTCGCGAAATATGAAAAGGCAAAAGACCCTTGCCTCTCTCGAGGTCGGGCAGACGGTTGAAGGCATCGTGAAAAATATCACGGCGTACGGCGCGTTTATCGATCTTGGCGGTATTGACGGGCTTTTACATATTACGGATATGTCCTGGGGGCGTGTGGGTCATCCCTCCGAGCTCTTCATGGTGGGCGATAAGGTCTCTGTGATTATCCTGAAACATGAAAAAGAGACCGGGCGTGTGTCTTTGGGATACAAACAGAGGCTTCCTGATCCATGGAAAAACATCGACTCTAAATACCCTACGGGTACCAAAGTGACCGGAAAGGTTGTTAATCTTACGGATTACGGCGCCTTTGTCGAGCTTGAACCTGGGATCGAGGGACTGGTCCATATCTCGGAAATGTCCTGGTTCCATGAGGTAAAGCATCCTTCAAAGATTGTTGCTGTTGGAGAGATGGTTGCAACAGTCATCCTGCGTGTGGACTCAAAGGGGAGAAAAATATCGCTTGGCATGAAACAGATTGAGCCCAACCCCTGGGAACTTGTTGAAAAGCGATATGGTGAAGGGACGAAAATCAGCGGAAAAGTCCGGAGCATTACCGACTTCGGTCTTTTTGTCGGCCTGGAAGAAGGAATCGACGGCTTGATTCATATTTCTGACATTTCCTGGACCCGCCATGTAAAGCATCCTTCCGAGGTTTTCAAAAAAGGAGATGATATTGAAGCGGTTGTCCTGAAGGTTGATCGGGAAAAAGAGAGAATCTCGCTTGGCTACAAGCAGCTTGCTTCGGACCCCTGGGAGAGTGATATTCCATCAAAATACAAGGTGGGAACCCCTGTGAAGGGAAAGGTGACGAAGATCACCGACTTCGGGATCTTCCTGGAGATGGATGAGCACGTGGAGGGCTTGGTTCATATCAGCGAGGTCGGCGTTGAACCGCCGGACCGGGTTGAAGATGCTTTCCACGCTGGAGACGTGGTGGATGCCAAGGTGGTGCGCGTCGATACAGGAGACCGGAAAATCGCGCTTTCTATCCGCGCCTTTCATCGAGACTCGGATAAGAGGGCGCTGGAGTCCTTCCACGACAGTCAGGGAGAGCTGGACCAGTCCCTGGGCGCCATCGCCAGCAAGATAACCAAAAAGGTGGAGGAGGTCAAAGAGGAAGGCAGCCCGGACCCGGCTGAAGAAGGATGAGCCTTTTCTCCACCTTGTAAAATGCAGCAAAGGTTTGTACCCTGGAGGGCTGAATGGTTCGAAAATCATTGCTTGTTGGAGGGGTCTATTTTCTCCTCTTCTCCTTCCTCTTTTTTGCCGTGACGTCCTGGCTCGTTTCCCGTAAGGGGGAGGGAAGGGGTTGGGATGCCAGAGAAAAGATTGCCCTGATCCGGATTGAAGGCGTCATTGCCGATTCCAAGCTTATCGTTGAGGAACTTCACCGCTATGCAGAGGATGAGAGCATCAAAGGCATACTGCTTCGAATTGACAGTCCTGGAGGGGCCGTTGCGCCTTCTCAGGAAATTTATGATGAAGTCCTCCGGATTCGCGAAGAGGATGGTAAAAAAGTGGTCACATCGATGGGAACCGTGGCTGCTTCGGGTGGATACTACATCGCCAGCGCAACGGATCTTATCTTTGCGAATCCCGGAACACTCACCGGAAGTATCGGAGTGATCATGGAGTTGACCAACTTTCAGGGACTCTTTGAAAAGGTCGGTTTGAAGAGTGTGACGATTAAAAGTGGAAAAAATAAAGATGTCGGCTCGCCCTTTCGCGAGATGAAAAAAGAAGAAAGGGTACTTTTGCAGGGAGTGCTCGATGATGTCCATTCCCAGTTTATTGAGGCGGTTTCCCAGGGGAGGTCACTTGGTATTGAGACCGTCCGCTCTCTCGCCGATGGACGGGTCTTTACCGGGCGGCAAGCCAAAGCGGTTGGACTGATAGATGAATTGGGAAGTTTGGAAGCAGCCGTTAAAATGACGGCTGAGCTGGCCGGGATCGAGGGGGAGCCCCGGCTTGTTGAGACCAAAGGAAAATTATCTTTCTTCGATCTCATGAGAAGCCAGGTTTTTGGAAGATTGGAAAGACCGGGCTTTCCGGCGGCTTCTGTCCGCCTGGATTACCTTTTTTCATTTTAATGGATTCACTTTCCGGATGAACATAGAGGCGGACATGAGGGATAACAATGACGAAAGCTGAACTGATTGAGAGTGTTGCGCAACGGTATAATACCCTGACGAAGAGTCAAACTGAAATTCTGGTAAATACCGTTTTTGACAGTATCAAAGAAGCGTTGTCAAAAGGGGATAAGATTGAGATTCGTGGATTCGGAAGTTTTCGGCTTCGCCAACGGCAAATGCGCGAGGGACGAAATCCAAAGACAGGAACCCTGGTGCAGGTTCAATCTAAGAAGGTCCCGTTCTTCAAGGCGGGGAAAGAGTTGAAAGAATTGGTGGACAGCTAATTCCTGTTTACCTCACTCTGAATCATAATAGTTGCGTGATAGATGGTCGCGGCGCTCAGTCCCTTTACGGCATGCCGATCTTTGTAAGGATTGTTTTCGTCAGCGTCGTGAATACAATGTCGGTCTGTTTCTTTGTCGCCATGTTGCGTAAAACCGCTCTGTCTTGAGCGATCTCATCCTCTCCCACGATCAGGACAAACCTGGCCTCAAGCCGGTCAGCCCGTTTCATTTGACTTTTGAGGCTGGCATTGTCCTTCCCCATTTCACAACGGACATCCTTTTGGCGCAGCGCGTAAAGCACCGGGAAGAGATATTCTCCTGCGGTTTTCCCCAGCGGGATCAGGTAAAGGTGGAGGGGAAGATTATGGAGCGGCGAGGGGGGAACAAGCTGCATCAGCCGTTCCATCCCGACCGCGAATCCAATTGCCGGCGTGGCCGGGCCGCCTAAGGCGGCGACCAGACCATCATATCGTCCACCCGCAGCAACCGCGTTTTGTGCTCCTAGAGCGGTTGTCGTCATTTCAAAGGCTGTTTTGGTGTAATAATCGAGCCCGCGGACGAGGTGAGGGCGGATTTCGTAGGGTATTTTAAGTGTGCGAAGTCCTTCCTCAACTAATCTGAAATGATCTCTGCATTCCTGACAGAGATGGTCTAAAGGAGGTGGGGCCAGTTTTGTAAGCTCCCTGCAGTCCTTCTTTTTGCAGTCCAGTATCCTTAAGGGATTGGCCGCGAATCTTCTCCGGCAGTCTTCACAAAGCGTTGGGAGATGTTTTTCAAGGTAGCCCTGCAGTGATGCGCGGTACGCAGGTCGGCAAGCAGGGCACCCCAGGCTGTTGATCTCAAGACTCAGGCCTTCCACCCCGCATCCTTGGAATAATGTATGCAAAAGAGACAGGAGTTCGACATCTTGGCGAGGGTCGATTTCCCCGATGATCTCAGCCCCCAACTGGTGAAATTGTCGGAGCCGGCCCGCCTGGGGGCGTTCATGGCGAAACATTGGGCCTGAATAATAAAACTTGGCGGGAAGTGTGGGAGCCTGGGACGTATTTTCGAGGTAGGCTCGGACGACCGAAGCGGTCCCTTCAGGACGAAGCGTGATCTTGCTTCCATTCCAATCCTGAAAAGTGTACATTTCCTTTTCGACGATGTCGCTCGTTTCGCCGATGCTTCGCGTGAAAAGAGTGGTCCGTTCAAGTATCGGTGTCCGGATCAGGGAAAAACCAAAAGCGCGAAAAGTTCTTCTGGAAACAGACTCTACCCATTCCCACCGTTCCGACGCTCCGGGGAGAAGGTCTTTAAATCCTTTTAATGCCATGAATTCTTTCATAAGATCAACCTGTTAGAAAAATAAACACTATAGACCGCTGCCTCGTTCAAGTCAAGATGCCGGGAAGAGACCTCACATTTTGACATTTATTTTTCTGTAGGATATACTGTTCCACCAGATTCTTGGAGC
>JBHHXE010000142.1:0-4482 GCA_046756865.1 Nitrospiria bacterium
AATGAAAATTTGGATGTTCAGAGTTTATGCAGCGCTTAGTCTATCTCTTGTTTTCTGTGCCGGTTCCTTTGGCCGCACAAATGCGAAGGAGCTCTCTGCAGAAGAGAAATTATTGATGTTAGAGCCAATCGTCGTGACAGCGAAGCGTATTCCATCTCCGATGCTGGAAGTCGGGAGCAGTATTACCGTAATTCAAGGAGAAGATCTTCAGAAACGAAATATAACAACCGTCCCTGAAGCATTGCGGGAAGTTGCTGGTGTCGATGTTGCCCGGTCGGGCGGACTGGGGAAGCAAACCTCTATTTTTCTTCGAGGAGCAAATTCATCGCACACTCTGGTCCTGATCAATGGGGTTCAGGTCAATAGTCCGTCGACGGGTGCTTTTGATTTTGGGAATCTACTCGTTGATAATATCGACCGTATTGAAGTTTTGAGGGGTCCACAAAGTTCCCTTTACGGGTCGGAGGCCATCGGCGGGGTGATACACATCATTACAAAAAAAGGGGAGGGAAAGACGGTGACCTCTCTATACACCGAATTCGGATCCTTTGAAACCTTTCGTCAGCGGATTGGCATCACAGGGTCGGAAGGAGAAACGGATTATGCCTTGTCCATCTCACGGTTAGAGAGTGAAGGAATCTCCGCAGCGAGCGAACAAAATGGAAACACAGAAGATGACGGATATAACAATATGACTCTTTCTCATCGTCTTGGTTTTAACTTCCTTCAAAATGGGCGGATCGATTATACGCTTCGTTACATTGCCGGAGAAAATGAGATCGATGTGTTTGGCGCCGATGATCCGAACCGGACTTTGGAACGCGACGCGGTCTACACCTCGCTCCGACTCCAGAAACCGGTCACCGATTTCTGGACACCTTCCATCCAATTTTCCATTGCGGATGAACAACTTGAACAGAATGATCCGGATGCCCTTGCCAGCAACAGCCTTTTGGAAACCAACGTCCAGAATATTCTACTTCAGAACGAGTTATTTCTTTCTCACGAGAATATCCTTTTGTTTGGCTTGGAATACGACCAGGAAATGGGGGATCGACAAGGCAGTTTTGATAAAAAAGTTGATACCCGATCACTGTTTATAGAAGATCAGGCGGTTTTCTTGGAGCATTTATTTCTGACGGCAGGAGTCCGGTATGACGAGCACAACATATTTGGTGAAAAATCAACGTTTCGGATTACTTCAGCCTATGCCGTGGAGAAATACGGGATGACCGCCCATGCTTCATATGGTACCGGTTTTCGTGCTCCTTCTATCAATGAACTTTTTTGGCCGGGAGCCTCTAATAAAAGCCTTCAGGCGGAGGAAAGTAAGGGCTACGACGTCGGGATCAGGAAAGAGTATCCGAACGAGGGAGAGCATACAAAGTCCTGGTTCGACGTGACTTATTTCAGTAATGATTTCGACGAGCTCGTCAGTTTTCCTGCCCCGAACTTTATCCCGGTCAACATTAACAAGGCTGAAGCGGATGGCCTTGAATTCAGCAGTGGCATTGGTATCATGCAAGGCTTGTTGATCAATCTTAGCTATACCTACATGGAAAGCGAAGATAAAAGTACCGGAAAACAGCTCTTGAGAAGAGCGAAACACAAAGGCATGTTTGGAATCCTATATGATCCCACAGATCGGTTTGACCTTAATCTGATCGGGACGGTTGTTGAAGACCGGATTGACTTTAGCGGAACAAAAATGGATGACTATGTCAAGGTCAATTTCACATCCGGTTATCGCGTGACGGATAAGCTCGGTTTCTTTATCCGTGTCGAGAATCTTTTCGATGAGGACTATGAGGACGTTACGGGCTTTACCTCTCCCGGCATTTCAGGTTTCGGGGGAATCAAGCTTACTTTGTAAAAGGAGGCGCCAAGAAAACGATGCGTAGCGTTTCATTTTTGCAAAGCGCCACTAAGAAGGTCTGATCTGATTGGTACTTTGTGGTATCATCGATCGCAGCAAACCTTATGTGGTGATGATAATATGAATACGCAAGAAAACGAGGGGAATGTCTTTGCGTTTGCCCGGAAGCATCGGTGCCGTGTTGAGGAGATTACCGATTTCAGCTCTAACATCAATCCTCTGGGGATGTCTCCTTTGGCGGTGGATGCCGTTCGGAATAGTCTCCATTCGTCGGTTCATTATCCAGATGGGGAATGTATCGGTCTTCGTGAAGCCCTGAGCCAACGCCACCACGTTCAGGTCGATCAGTTTCTTATCGGGAACGGATCGACAGAGCTGATCCACCTCCTTCCCCGTGCTCTCCGATTTAGAAAGGTGCTTGTTCCCGTTCCGAGTTTTTCTGAATATGAGTCCGGGGCGGACCTGGCAGGATGTCATGTCGAGTTTCTGGTGCTTCGGGAGGAGGCGCGTTTTCAGATTGTTCCCTCCGAGCTGATCGGAGCGATGGACAAGGGGGTGGAGGCGATATTTTTGTCCAATCCGAATAATCCGACGGGACATTTGCTTTCAGGGCCGGAAGTATTGCAGATCATTCAGGCCGCTCAACAGAAAGAAATCATGGTGATCCTGGATGAGGCCTTTATTGAGTTTAAAGAACAAGCCTCGGTGATCGAGGAGACAAAACGATATCCTAATCTGATCGTCCTCAGAAGTTTTACAAACTTTTTTGCGATGCCCGGTTTTCGTGTCGGATATCTTGTTGCCAATAAAGAGATCGTGAGCGTATTGGAAAAGGCGCAGCCCCCCTGGTCAGTCAATCGCCTTGCCGAGGTGGCCGCCACAGAGGGTCTGAAGGATACTTTGTACATCAAGAGAAGCCGTCAGATGAATGAGACGGAACGGGTTTTTTTGTTTGACACCCTATCTAATACTCCCGGGCTCGACGTATACCATTCAGATGCAAACTTTATTCTGTTTCGACTTATAGAACATTTTTTAAAGGCCAAAGAACTTGAAGATCTTCTCGCACGAGAAAAAATCCTCATCAGAAATTGTGCTTCATTTCGGGGTCTGAATCAATGGCATATCCGCATTGCCGTAAAATCGCATACTGAGAATCAGAGGATGGTTCGTCTATTGGAAAATCTCTTGAATAAGATGTCGCGCTGAGGAGTGAAGGATAAATGCGTATTGTCTCTTTTCTGCCCAGTGCCACTGAGATGGCCTATGCCCTCGGTCTTGAAGATCAAGTGGTCGGCGTCACACATGAGTGTGACTATCCGGCAGCGGCGAAGAGCAAGACGGTGGTCGTCCGAAGCGCGGTTGGGATGAAAGGACTGAGCCTTGAAGAAATCGATGCGGCCGTGAGCCGTGCGGTTAAAGTAGGCCAAAGCATCTATACCGTTGACGAGGAACTGGTGAAGGATTTGGCACCCGACCTGATCCTGACGCAGGATCTCTGCCAGGTCTGCGCTCCTTCCGGAAACGAGATGGGCCGACTTCTGAAACACTTTGAAAATCCGCCCAAAATTGTTTGGCTGACACCAAGCTGTCTATCGGATATCTTTGAAAATATCAAACAGATCGGTGAGGCGAGCGGGAAAGCGCCGGTGGCGGCCCGCATCATCCTCGGACTCCAGGAAAGGGTCAACGCAGTCGCTGAGCGGACACGCGCCTTGATATCAAGACCCCGTACCTTCTGTATGGAATGGCTTTCCCCGCCTTATTGTGCTGGTCATTGGGTGGGGGAGATGGTCGCATTGGCGGGGGGAGAGGATAGTCTGGCACGCACTGGAGAGGACTCTGTCCGGATTCGGTGGGAAGAGATTTCTGCTTATGCCCCGGAGGTATTGATCCTGTCTCCCTGCGGGTTTCATCTTTCTGAGGTGCTTGAGCAGGCGCACCTCCTGACCGGCTATCCGGGTTGGGATAAGCTTCCGGCGGTGAAAAATGGACGCGTTTACGCTGTTGATGCTGACAGCTACTTTGCCCGGCCCGGTCCAAGGGTGGTCGATGGCATAGAGCTCCTCGCCCATCTGATTCATCCAGAGCATTTTCTCTGGGAAGGCCCGGAGGAGGCCTATCGTGGTTTAAATGCCGGGGCGCTGAAGTCCCTTTCAACAAAATGAAGCCCCATCCTTAACACATGAGGTAAAAATGCGGATCACCAAAGTCTACACACGAACGGGAGACAAGGGAACAACCCGACTGGCGGGAGGAGAGGTCATCCCAAAAGATCATATCCGCCTGGAAAGCTATGGGACGGTCGACGAGTTGAACGCCATTGTCGGACTGGCCCGCTCTTTCAACAAGGATCTTCCGGAAAGCGTTTCTCAGCGAGAAAATCTTGACAAGGAATTGCGCCGGATACAAGACCGGCTCTTCGATATCGGCGGTATTCTGGCAACAGCTTCCGCGGGGTCTTCTAAAAACCTGCCTGAGATAACAGCGGAAGAAGTCACGCACCTCGAGAATCTGATGGATGACCGCCAGAAAGACTTGAAACCGCTAGAGGAGTTTGTCTTGCCGGGGGGTGGGAAGGTTGCCTCCTTTCTCCACCAGGCGAG
>JBHHXE010000143.1:0-4433 GCA_046756865.1 Nitrospiria bacterium
GATCTCAACAACTGAGCAAAGAACGCAAACGGTACATCCCGGATTGAAGTATCTATTTAAGGCAAGGCTGCGGGCTGCGCTCAGAAGTCAAAACCGAGTCTCGACTTCAGCGTCGTCTGGAGCCGATCTACGCCTGAGGGGGCACGGGTATCAACTGTCAACAAGAAGGTGTTTCTGATAAAAAAAGCGCCCGCGCTGATCTTCAGTGAGCTGTCATTGAGGATCCGCAAGTCATCCATCTGGTCAATTACTGGCTGAACAAAGACCGTTTCGGAAAATAAAAGGTTTTTCTGGAGATTCAGGTTAAGTTGGAGATAGTTTGACCAACGGTTCGAAAAGGTCTGCGGGTCATTTTGGCCGTTTCCCGGTGCGCCAGTCAGTTCCTCATACTCCGCCATATATCCCGTTCCAAAAGTAAAACGGCCCTCATCCCACTTAGCGAGTGTCAAACGGACACCGACGCCGACCAGGGCACGAACAGAAAGTCTCTGAAACTCATCGTGAGAATTCTGAAGAAACATCTCCCACGAAAATCGGTTTGTCTTTCTTTTACGGAAGCGCAGATGCTGGAAGTGGCCCGATAGAAACTTTTCTCCTTCTTTTTCCCCATATTCTCCTCTTGCGATAAAAAGAACAAGATGATCTCCCATCCGGTATCCCAAATCGGCTTGACCTGAAACCTGGAATAGATCGGGGTTTCCTGTCCGCCATTGCAGCGGGATGCTCACCGAGCCGGAGTATCCCTCGGGCAAATCCTCGACCTGATCAAGGATGTTGACTATTTGTCCTCCCGCGAAACCCGGCCAGAGAATAAAAGACAGAATGATGGTCCACAAAAATTTTTGATACACGGCGTCACTTTGAAATGAGAGGAGGGCCGATCGAAAAAATGAATCACGGGAGTCGCACTGATATCTCAGGTCTGCCCAAGACGTATTTTTAACGACCGGGTTGTTCCGGCTCGGTTAATGTTCGCTTTTTTTGAAATCCCAGGGGGGGCGTGAATTCTTTTGTAGGGATCCGCTTCCGCTTCAACAGGGTGAGGGCCTGCTCACGCCCACTCCGGTTCCCAGGGCTGACCACAGCAACATGGGCCGGTATCCCCGGCGATTGCTTCAGATCAAAGAAGATCTCGTTTTGACCGGTCGTGTTAGCCCCGATCTTAGTTAAAAACCTTTCATAAGCGTCAAAGGCCTGAAAATCTTCGAGTGAGAAACCCGACTTGGCCCAAACAATAAAACAGATCTCCTCAATCGGGAGGCCTTTCTCCATCACGCGAAAAGGGCGGCATGAAAAACCGTCTTTTGTCTTTCGTTTCGTCCCATTTTCTTTAAATGTGAGTTCTCTGGGAGGTTCCGTCGTCCCTTGTGACATCTGCTTCAACATGCCCTTCAGTTCCATTTGCTGCTCGGGAGGCAATCGCTCCATCTGTTTTTCGATCCGGCGCTTCATCTTCTCCCGCATGTCCCTGATGCGTGAGATATCGGAATCATTTACCTCGGAATACGTTTTATTATCTGAATTGATTGTCCAAAGCCTCTGCTGATCCCCATCAAAAATCATGATGCCGCCTCTCGAATCCTCAACGCGTAGTTTTTGCCCTTCAAGCATAAAGGTCACGGCGCGGGAAGGTTCCCCTGTAGGCTTTTTGGCCTCAAAGCGAAGCACGAGACCGGCGGAGGCGGCAGAAGCCGACGTCACAATGATTAAAAATATAAAGAAACCGACCTTCCGCTGAACCATCACTTCCTCCTTGCTTCATTCCAGGGCTGCCAAACTACATTTACTAATGCTAATCCGCCAGGGGATTTATGTCCTCCGATTCCTTCGGCCCTGAGGCTTTTCTTGATTCTTCTTCCGCAGCGGCGATCTCATTACGGATCGTGAATGAGACCCCAACAGGCGGGACCGTTTTCGCAACCACGTCCCGGGTTTTCGTCACGTTTAATTTTTTGAAGAGAGAAGCAAACCTCTCCTCAAGCGCCTGGCCGATCTTTTCCCTGAGATCAGAGGGAAGCTCCCAAAGACGTTTTTTGAAAGGCCCGATCGCCTTCTTGCGGGTCTTATAAATAAATTGCTCATCCGTCTGCTCTGCGGTTCGCTCCCCCTTGCAGGCCTGACGCAAATAATCATAAATCTCCTCTCTGAACGCTGCCGGAAGCCGGTCATAGACCATATTCTGAAATTCGGTGGCCAAGTGGATCTCGGAGGTACCGGTTTCAGGAAAGCGGTCAAACACTTCAGCAGGCAAGGTGGATGCGCCGTGCTGGACAGCGCCGGACAGGCCGTATTTTTCCTGCGCAACCTTTGAAATTTTTTCAAGCACACTGAAATCGAGCTTGACCTCTGCAACTGTCCCATCGGCCAGGGGAACCCCCCCGTGGCTCGTTCCCGTCTGGACAGAAATTTTGCTGATCCCTCTATGTTTCGGTCCCTTCTGTTGAAGATTTTCAAGAAATTGGTCGATATAGACCTCAAACTCTTCCACCGTTGAATTCTTTGCCCCAACCTCGCCAATCTCCCCGCCCACGGAGATCGTCATGCCCTCCGGTTCAAGAGAACGAATATAAGCTGTCAGATCTGCGGCAATCTCGAAGTTGTCCCGCTGTTGTTCAATCACATTGGACCGTTCCAGGACAACGAGGGTTGAAGAGTCAATATCAATATTGTAGAAACCTGACGCAATTGCGTCTTTGATCAGTTGACGGATGCCCTTTAGTTCTTTCTCTCGATCTTCATTATACTTCTTCGCACTGACCTGAATATGGTCTCCCTGGATAAACAGCGGACCCGTAAAACCCTCCTGGATCGCTGCGGCGGTCATCACGGCGGCATATTCTGCAGGAGACTGGTGCGTATAGTTCATCTCAGACTTGGCAATTTCGAGGATAAAAGCCCCGACTTCTCCCTGATTGGCCGCACGGAATATCGCCCGCGCAGTATCGTAAGACATCGCCCGGACATTGATCGCAGGGACAGTAAATCCCTTGTTTTCTCCCCGCCCTCTGGCCTCGTAAAGCGGCTGGATGGAGCTTAAATAGATGCCAAGTTGGGGCGCAGTCATCTTGATGATCCAGCGGGCCGTCCCCCGCATTTCATCCTTCTCATGAAACACGGCTGTCCAGACCAGACGGTCGATCAAAGCGCCCCGAACGCGGCCGGGATCAATGACTTTGATCTCTCCATCCGAGATTTCTATAATCCCCCTCAGGGTGTCTCCAAGCTGGCTCATGGTCTGAAATAACATTCGATTCTCCCTGCAATTAAGCATAGCAATTAAACCGTCGCCACCTTACCAAAAGCGCCCAAAAAGGTCAATTATAGAACCCCGTCCCGAGAGGACGAGGATGACGATTGTGATAATTATTCAGCGTTCAGCTTTAGAGGAAGAGGAGACTGACCGCACAACTAAGATAATTGTTTCCAGGATTTTTTAAGATCAGCAAGGAGGATCTTTGACAACTTCCAGGACCATCCGGGCCGACTGGGTCATCTCGTCGATATCCACCCATTCCCGGACAGTGTGTATCGCGTGCATCCCCGTCCCGAGATTTGCGACCGCAATCCCTTTCTCATTGAAGATATTGGCATCACAACCCCCGCCCGTCGATTCAGTTTTCACCCGAAAGGAAAGCCGTTTTGCCGCACGCATGATCGCCTGGACAATCGGCGTGGCATCTGAAAGATTCATCCGATTGTAGTCGCGCCAGATCTTCTCCTCAACCCGTCCGAAGATCCTCTTGCCTTCAACTTCCACAAAACACTTTGCGGCAGCCTCCCGGAAACAATCGCGCATATGGTCGGTCTGGGCCATAAGCTTTTCTTCGTCCCGGCTCCGCGACTCTCCTTTGACCAGAACATATTTCGGGATGATGTTGACCGCCGATCCTCCCTCAATCAAGCCGATATTGGCGCTTGTTTCAGCATCGATCCGACCCAAACGCATCCGGCTAATCGCCTCAGATGCAATCTGTATAGCTGAAATACCTGCCTCTGGTGCAAGTCCGGAGTGCGCCTCCAGTCCGTGGACCGTGAATTCCATACGGTCTGACGCGGGTGATTTTGTGAAAAGGAAATCAACACGGTCACAATCGAGCACAAGGCCGTTTTTGGCATGTAGCTGTCTGTAATCCAGATGTTTCGCACCGACAAGACCGTCCTCCTCACAAATTGTCAGAACCACTTCGATCTCGCCATGCTCTGCCTTCTCTTCCTGGATCACGCGTAAAACTTCAATGATAATCGCGATTCCCGATTTATCGTCTCCGCCGAGGATCGTCGTCCCGTCACTCTTGATAATCTTCCCGTCGACGATCGGCTTGATCCCTTCTCCGGGCACAACCGTATCCATATGAGCGGATAAGAGCAGAGGCTCATAGGCCTTGGCCTTGGCCGTGCCCGGAATTCGGGCAATCAGGTTCCCGACTTCTCCT
>JBHHXE010000144.1:0-4352 GCA_046756865.1 Nitrospiria bacterium
TTCGGCCCTTACGATGCGTAGACTGAAATGTGCACCTCTGAAGTGAGGGAGAGACTTTATTCTTGACAAGTCCGGACCCTTTATATTAAAAATACTGGTTTGGTAGAGTTATGACCCCCATGACGGGAGTCGCTTTATTTTTCGCTCGTTGACCGTGCCCCGGGAATAAGGGGGCCTCCCTTCACGATGCGTGTTCATCATTACAATATAGACTGAGTCAGGAAGCAGAGATGAAAACAATTTCGTACAACGCAGCAGGAATCCAGCGGAAATGGTTTGTGGTTGATGCCGAAGGAAAGGTTCTCGGAAGAATGGCCACGCAGATTGCAACAATACTCCGCGGGAAGCACAAATCCGTGTTCACGCCGAATCAGGATCTTGGCGACCATGTTATTGTCTTGAATGCAGAGAAGGTCGTCATGACGGCAGGCAAAGCGGCGAAAAAAAAATATTACCATCATACTGGTTACATTGGTGGCTTAAAGGAAACAACGGCTGAAAAATTGCTCAAGGAAAAACCCGAACGCCTGGTAACAAAAGCAATCACAGGGATGCTTCCGAAAACAAAACTGGGCAAGGCGATGGCAAAGAAATTAAGGGTCTATGCCGGAGGGGTTCACCCCCACGAAGCACAGCAGCCTCAGGTCTTACAAGTTTAGAGGAGGAGTTTGGGTGGCACGGTATATTGCAACAGGGAAACGAAAACAGGCAATCGCGCGCGTATGGCTTGAGCCGGGAGATGGGCGTATTGTTGTCAACGGCAAACCTTCAGATGAATATTTCCCGAGGCATGCCTGGCAGTTCCTGCTCCAACAACCTTTCCAGGTGACAGAAACGACCGGTCAATACAACGCCTGTGCAAATGTAAGTGGGGGAGGGCTTACGGGCCAGGCAGGTGCGATACGTCACGGTATCTCAAAAGCGCTACTGGAAGTAAGCCCCGATTTAAGGGGAAATCTTAAGAAAGAAGGGCTTCTGACCCGTGATCCAAGAGTCAAAGAACGAAAAAAATACGGACAGCCGGGAGCCCGGAAAAAGTTTCAATATTCCAAGCGGTAACACTTCTTTCACCCTTGTATTCATCGCAGGAAGGTCGAAAGACCTTCCTTTTTTTTTGTAAGATCTCATCTTGTAAAGGAAAACAGAAATGAAAGTCGCTGTTATTGGTGCGACAGGATATACGGGAGGGGAGTTGCTCCGGCTGATGACCCAGCATCCCAAAGTCGAAGTCGTCGCAGTCACATCCAAGCGATCTGCCGGAAAAACACTCGCAAACCGGCTCCCTTTTTTGAAGGGACAGTATGATCTGACGCTTGAAGCCCTCAACATTGAGAAGATTGGAAAGAAGGCGGACATCATTTTTATTGCCCTTGCCCACACACAAGCGATTGAGCCGGTCCGGCAATTCATCAACATAGGGAAAAAAGTAATTGACCTCTCGGCTGACTACCGCCTCCGCTCACCGGGCCTCTATGAGAAATGGTATGGCACCGCGCATAGCCAACCTTCTTTTCTCAAAAAAGCGGTATATGGCTTAACAGAGGTCTATCGTAAAAAAATACAAGGGTGCAGTCTTGTCGCCAATCCGGGGTGCTATCCAACCGGAGCGCTTCTCCTCCTTTATCCTTTCCTGAAAGAGGGGGTCCTTGATCCTTCACGGGACTTGATTATTGATTCCAAGTCGGGCGCCTCCGGAGCGGGACGGAACCCGGGTTCAAAAACGCACTTCCCGGAGTTAAATGGCGGGCTGTCCGCCTATAACATCGGAAAGCACCGTCACCTTCCTGAGATTGAACAGGAACTTTCGCGCATCGGAAAGAAAAAGGTAAAGGCCTTGTTCACCCCTTATCTTCTTCCGGTCAGCCGCGGGATTTTGACAACAATCTATCTCCCGCTGAAGAAAAAGCTTAGCCAAAAGAAGATTGACGCCATCCTGGACATCTATCGGGATGAGCCCTTCATCCGGAGAAGAGAAGATGCGCCGGATTTGAGCCACATCCGGGGTTCCAATTTTTGTGACATCGCCGCCTTTGCGACCGACTCCGGGCGTACTGCCATTCTCATTTCAGCGATTGACAACCTGGTCAAGGGAGCCTCCGGCCAAGCCATCCAGAATATGAATGTGATGATGGGCTGGGACGAGTCGCTTGGGCTCCGATCAGCCGGTCTTTTTCCCTAGGTGTCTACATAAAAAAACAGGAGATTAAATCTTTACGATGCAGACAAAAAACACCTCGCCCAAGATCGTCAAGGGAGGACTGACCGCCGTCGGCGGCTTCACCGCGGCCGGACTTTCCGCCGGAATCAAAAATAACGGGCGGACGGATCTTGCCCTGATCGTTTCTGAAACAGACTGCACCGTTGCGGGGGTTTTCACCAGGAACCGTTTTCCAGCACCGCCCCTCCTTCTGGACAAGAAACATCTTCGCAGCAGATTGGGCAGGGCGATCGTCGTAAACAGCGGTAATGCCAATGCCTTTACAGGAAAACGCGGCTATCAGGATGCCATAGCGATGGCCGAAGTGACGGCACAAGCCTTAGGCATCCCTGCGAAGCTGGTCTATGTCGCTTCAACCGGCGTCATCAGCGAGTTTCTACCGATAAAGAAGATCTTGCAGGCCGTTCCAAAACTGACGCCTTCCCTCTCAAAACAAGGAAGCAAGGCCGCGGCGGAGGCCATTATGACGACGGACACTTTTCCAAAAGAGATCGCATATTCCGCAAAGGTCGGCGGTCACATGGTCCGGGTGGGAGGTATCGCAAAAGGATCAGGCATGATCCATCCCAATATGGCAACCATGCTGGCCTTCCTGACGACAGATGTCAAAATGAGCCCGGACCTTCTTCAGGAGGCCTTGCGTGAAGCTGTAGATCATTCGTTTCATCGCATCACCATTGACGGAGATACAAGCACCAATGACATGGTCCTTCTTTTTGCCAACGGAACAAGGGGGAAGGCGATCACATCAAAGGGACCGGCCTTTCGACAGTTTGTCTCCCTTTTGGAAACAAGCGCTCTCTCACTCGCCAAAATGATTGTGAAAGACGGTGAGGGGGCAACAAAATTCATCGAGATTAATGTGTCCGGGGCCCGGAGCGATCAAACCGCACATAAAATCGCGATGACCATTGCACGGTCGAGCCTGGTCAAGACCGCCTTCTATGGTGAAGATGCAAACTGGGGGAGAATTGTCGCCGCCATCGGCAATGCCGGCATTCCGATTCATCCGGAGAAAATCGATCTCAGCTTCGGTCGAACCCCGCTCGTAGAGAAAGGCACTTATCTTGGAAAGAAGGCAGAAGCAAAAATATCAGCCTATCTCAAGAAACCTGAGATTTCCCTTCTACTCTCCCTGAATTCCGGAACGGGGACATCAACGGTCTGGACCTCTGACCTGAGCCTTGATTACGTCAAAATAAACGCCCTGTATCGAACATAGCTTGATGGGTGCTTTCCTTCCGCTCGAAGTCATCCTCCGGGTTTGAACGCTTATACAACTTATACAAGGCGAAACATGGCCGGCCCCTCATTATATATTATTCAACAAACCTCAATTGCAGCGAGGCGCCTTTGTTGCCTTAAAATTATGGGCAATGCCCGGAGTAAAGTGAATTCCCATCATATCAAACTCTCCAAGGGCAATGTGACGGAGCCAATATCCTTCCTGGCCCTTCTCTCCCCCGTGACCGTGTTTGCGCCCCTTTGCGACTTCGGCACTATGAAAGTGGACAAAACCAGTCTTCCCACCTTCGGGCTGATCTTCAGCACAAAACCGGCCTTTGATGGCATCTCCCATGAAGAGTAGTTTATTTTTTTTGCACTAACGGGCTTTGCAAAGTGAAAAAAGGATACTTTATCAGTATCAGTCTTCATCCAGATGTGATTCTTTAGCGCCGGTTGGACAGGCTCGAAAGTAAACTGCTGCCCCAGTTTAACCCCCACGGAATGAAGCGTTCCCCCGGATGGGCCGTGTGGATCATCATGGCCTCCTGCGTGGTTTCCACCTGCATGAACAAAGCTCAAATACCCCACCCAGGCCGACACAAATAAAACAAAAGTAAAGATCAGAAATAGCCTTCTCATTGTGCGTTACCTCCTTATCATTTGATTAGAAAAAGATCTCCAAAACCTGATCTCTGCCCTTAACTCTATAGCCAACGGCCCGACTATCAGTAAAGCACAGCGTCCACCATATTTTCAATCAGGCTGGAGACCACACCATAGGATAGGGCCTTTTGGGCCTTATTTAAGGAAATTTTTCATGATATTTCTCTTTCTCGTTATAGGGTATATAAGGGAAGCTCTGAATAAGTCATGCATTGTTTTTTCAGGGCAATCATGTCCCCTTTCC
>JBHHXE010000145.1:0-4345 GCA_046756865.1 Nitrospiria bacterium
GTGAAGCTTTTTAATACCGATTTCAACAACGCCCTCAATCTCGCGCTCGATGATTACGTTGAAAGCAACAACTTCGGCTTGGATGTCGGCTTCCTCTACCGTCCCGGAGACCGTTTACGCTTCGGGATTGTCGGTCGGAACCTTAATTCCCCGGAATTCGATATGAAAAAGGTCCTCGTAAGCGATCCGGACCAACTTGAAGAAAAACCGCAAATCCGGGCAGGCCTCGTGTATAAACCTTTAGATTCCATCACCATAGCCGCGGATATCGACATCACAAAAAACGAAACAACAGTGGGCAATGATTTCGAGTCACAGACCGTCGGTGCAGGAGTGGAATTCGACCTTAAGGTAGTTCAATTGAGGGCAGGAGCCTTAAAAAACCTTGCTGAGGACGATATCGGGCTCGTTTATACAGCGGGCTTTGGGCTGAATCTCTGGGCAGTCAATCTCGATATTGGCGCGGCCATATCAAAGGAGACCACCAATATTGACGGTGACAACATCCCGGAGGCGGCAAAGGCCGAATTCGCCCTCTCCATGCTTTTTTGAGCCGTCACTAAGGTCGGTGTCCATGTATGAGCCATCGGATATTCCCGTCCGCGTGGAAATGGCTGATTTACCCAGAAAGAGATCCTTTTCACCAAGGGGACAGACTTCATTCTCCTTCTATCTGTCCATCTATCATGCTGACCACCCGATCTGCCTGATGGGAGAGTTTTTCGTTGTGGGTTACCAGAACGAAGGTCATTCCCCTTTTTTTGTTCAAGTCCTTGAGGAGTCCGAAGATCTCATCACTGGTGTGGGTATCGAGATTCCCGGTCGGTTCGTCAGCCAAAATCAATCTGGGCTGCAGGACCAAAGCCCGTGCAATTGCGACTCTTTGCTGCTCTCCCCCGGAGAGTTCTCCCGGTTTATGGTGCAGGCGCTGATAAAGTCCAACCGAATCCAGTAGCTCTTTTGCAGCCGCCCTTATGACATTGTGATTCATGCGTCGAATCAAGCCGGGCATCATGACATTTTCGAGGGCCGAAAATTCATGAAGGAGATGATGGAACTGAAAGACAAATCCGATCTTCTTATTCCTAAATTCTGCCAATTCCGGGTCAGAACGCCCAAACAGATCCTCTCCTTCAAATTGGATCTTCCCCGATGTCGGCCTATCGAGGCCGCCCAGAATACTCAAGAGTGTGCTTTTCCCGACACCGGACGCGCCTATAATCGCGAGCATTTCTCCTTCTGCGATTGACAAGGACACCCCTCTAAGGATAACCAGTTCCTCTCCGGCCATCGTAAAGGATTTACTGAGATTAACAACTTCAATCATGACGGGTTTCCTGAGATGTAAACGCCTTACTCATAACGGAGCGCCACAACCGGATCAAGCTTTGCGGCCTGCCAGGAAGGGTAGAGCGTGGCAAGAAGACCGATGGCCATTGCCGACACGGAAACCAGGAGCACATCAAATGCGTGAAGTTTGACCGGGAGGTGACTGATATAATAGACATCTCCCGGCAGTGTGTAAAATGTTTCAAGTACCCAGCAGATGGAGAGCCCTAGCGGAATGCCCAGGAGGACGCCGACCCCGCCGATAATCAGACCTTCCAGCATAAAGATACGTGTTATTGATTTCCGCGTCGCTCCCATCGCTTTTAGAATAGCGATCTCACGGCTTTTCTCAACAACGGTCATTGTGAGTGTGCTGACAATATTGAAGGAAGCAACCAGGATGATCAGAATCAAAATGACGAACATCATGTCTTTTTCCAACTCCAGCGCCGAAAACAGGTTCCGGTTTAATTTCATCCAGTCGCGGGCCTGATAAGGAAAGTCCAGGCGAGACTCGATATCCTGAGCTACCTCACCCGCGAGGAAGATGTCATCAACTTTTACTTCAATGCCCGAAACAACGTCTGAAAGATTAAAGAATTTCTGGGCTTCCCGGATAGAGACATATGCCAGGGAGGAATCGTATTCATACATTCCTGAATCAAAAACACCGACAACCCGGAATTTCCTGATCTTTGGGGTAAAACCCATCGGTCCGCCAAGCGATTCCTTTATCGTGCTTCCATCCTTCCCGACCGGGGAGATCACATTGATGATTTCTCCCCGGAAAACCCCGAGGCGTCCGGCTAATTCTCTTCCAATAATGACGCCCGGGTATACCCGTTCAGCGTCATCACTGGATGCTGATCCGCTTAAGCCTTCCACTGGGAGAGGCGGAGGCGGTTCTGCCAGGTCGCTGAGTCTCCCTTCGATCATATTTTTCCCGATCTCGGTCACATCATTCTCTTTTTCAGGATCAATACCCCGCAGAACAATACCAAAAACATTGGACTGGGAGGAGAGCAGAACCTGCCGAAAAATGAAAGGCGTTGCTGACTTGACATGCGGAACCTTCGTCGTTTCATCAATCAGGTTTTTGTAGTTGCTGATGTTATCCCGGGTCCGGTCTGAGATCACAATGTGAGAATTAGTTCCCAGGATCTTATCCCGCAGGTCTTCTGTGAAACCGGTCATGACCGCAAGGGTGGCAATGAGCGCAGCAACGCCCACTGTGACCCCACCGATGGAGATCACTGTGTTGAGCGATGCCCCTTTTCGGCGGCGTTTTGCCCTAAGATACCGAAGACCAATAAAGAATTCATAGGGAAAGGACATTTGGTTTTTCCTTAGAAGTGCTCCCCAAGCTAATCCTGACTGCGCTGGGTTGCCCGGTTGTCTGAGGCCTCAGGCCGCATTTGAGGGAATAGAATGACGTCCCGAATTGAACTCTGGTTGGTCAATAACATGACAAGCCGGTCGATGCCGATGCCTTCCCCCGCTGTGGGGGGCATTCCATATTCCAATGCTCTCAGGTAATCTTCGTCCATCTGATGTGCTTCCAGATCTCCCGCATCCCGCTGGGCAACCTGGGTTTCAAATCGGGCACGCTGATCTTTCGGATCATTTAATTCGGAAAAGGCATTTGCGATTTCACGTGAGGCGATAAAAAGTTCAAAGCGTTCTGTGAGTTCGGGTTTTTTCGATTTGCGTTTCGCGAGGGGAGAGATTTCCGTTGGGTAGTCCGTAATAAAGACCGGTCCAGTTAGTCCGGGTTCAACTGTTTCCTCAAAAAGCGTATTGAGTTGCTTCCAGATAGAATCCTCCTCTTTGACAGGAAGGCCGGTCCGGTGTAGGAGATCGGCGACCTTTTTGGCGTCGGCCAGATCACCAGGCGATATCTTATGCTTTTGGGCAATGGCGTCAAGATAGGGAAGACGCTCCCATGGCGAGTCAAAATCAATTTTTGTCCCTTGATATTCAAACCGCGTTTTCCCCAGGACCTCCTGCGCGACCCTCGAAAAAAGGGCTTCCGTCAGTGTCATCAGTTCATCATAGTCAGCATAGGCCATGTAGAATTCCAGCATCGTAAACTCGGGATTATGAACGGTGGACATGCCCTCATTCCTGAAATTCCGGTTAATCTCAAAGACCCGTTCAAACCCTCCGACGATAAGACGCTTTAAATAAAGTTCCGGTGCTATTCTCAGATAGAGATCGACATCGAGTGTGTTGTGGTGCGTCACAAAAGGCCGCGCCGCCGCGCCACCCGGGATAGGGTGCATCATCGGGGTCTCGACTTCCAGGAAGCCCCGTTCATTCAGAAAACGCCGTATCGCATCAAGGATCTTTCCGCGCTGCAGAAAGACCTTCCGAACCTCTGGATTTGCGATGAGATCAACATAGCGCATCCGGTATCGCAACTCGACATCTGTGAGTCCATGCCATTTTTCCGGAAGCGGATGCAGCGATTTGGAGAGGAAGGTCAACTCTCTGGCTTCCAGGGTCAACTCATCCGTCTTGGTTCTGAAAAGGAGGCCGTCTATCCCGAGGTAATCTCCGATGTCCACCTTTTCGAAAAGGGCGGTTCCTGCCTCCCCAAGGCGGTCTTTTTTTAAATAGACCTGCAGGCGGCCCGACCCATCCTGAATGTGCGCAAATGCCGCCTTTCCGAAGCGACGAAGTGATATAAGACGACCGGCAATTCTGTAAGACACAGCTTCTGCCTCCAGGCCCTCTTTTGTCACAGCTTTGTGCTTATCCAGAATCTCCAGGAGAGGTGTTTTTCCACTAAATCGTGCACCATAGGGATCTGTCCCGGTATCGCGAAGCGCTTGAAGCTTTTTGAGCCGCTGGACATACTGATCATTATCTGTTCCCATCGTATAACTCCCGTAACTCCTAAAAAAATCAAAGCATTATAGAGGATTCAATGAAAAGACGTCAAGGTTCAACGGGCCCCTCATTCCGCGATTACGGAATTAGAAATCGCCGATTCGCCTGAAAAGACTGCGTTATC
>JBHHXE010000146.1:0-4260 GCA_046756865.1 Nitrospiria bacterium
CCCGCGACATCCAGCTTGGAAGGCTAGCGCTCTACCAACTGAGCTATTCCCGCATCGCACTTCTTCGTAAAAATTCAAATCGGACAACTTAATATCCAGTGACAGGGAAGATAACCTGTCGAAGATAGGTGCCCTTGGTGGGGAGGGGAGGATTCGAACCTCCGAAGCCGATAGGCGACAGATTTACAGTCTGTTCCCTTTGTCCACTCGGGTACCTCCCCAGACGGAGAAAATCCTCCCAAACCAATGGAAAACCGTTCCACACGAAACAACATCTGGAGCTGGCGAAGGGAGTTGAACCCCCGACCTGCTGATTACAAATCAGCTGCTCTACCAACTGAGCTACGCCAGCCAGCAAACTTTACAAAAACATAAACCTATGTAATACTAAGTATTTGTGTACAGGATCTCATATTTTCACTAAGGAAACGAACAGAGAAACGCCCCGGTGGAGTAAGGAAAACACAGACATACCAAGTGAAACTCCTGATTATAGTCTCTGTATTTTTCACTGTCAAGTAGATTTTATAGGTTTTTAATAACCGCTAGGGAGTGCGGGTTCCCGGAATCTGCGCCCTTCGCCCATCCTTACTGGATTTTCCCCAAAGACCTCAGGGGAGCCTCTCCGGGAGGAGATGGTTCGTGTACAAGCTCAGGGAATTGATCAGCATTTTAATAAGGAGGTTGTTATGTCAGCACGCGTAAGAAGATTTTTTTTCATGGTGAGTCTCGGAATCTGGTCCTTTACAAGTGTCCATTCGGCTTCGGCATTTAATGCTGATATTATTCTCTCTGGGAAAACCCTCGTTCAACAACAATTCGAAGACTTCAGCGAGGAGGTTGGCCTTGCCGTCAGCTACCTTCCGCTTGCCCCGGCTGAACCTCTTGGCATTCTCGGGTTCGACATCGGTGCTGAAGTTACAGCCGTCAATATTAAACAAGACAGTTCCTATTGGCAGGTCATCGCGCCGGGCGTCCCAAGCCAGCTACCTCTGCCCAAAATCCATGCTCAAAAGGGGCTTCCATTCGGAATCGATGTTGGTGCAGTTTATTCGCGGGTTCCGAACTCAAATATCGAGATGGCCGGTGGAGAAATCAAGTGGGCCCTCATTAAAGGAAATACGCTCTTCCCCGCAATCGCCGCCAGAGCTTCCTACACCAGGCTCCTGGGTGTGAACAACCTGGAGTTGGAAACCGTCGGGGCAGACATCTCGATCAGCAAGGGCTTTCTTTTCATCACCCCTTATATCGGGTATGGACAAGTTTGGATCAAAAGTAAAATTGTAGATATTCCCGGGCTCAATTTAGAATCAAACACCACACTTCCAAAGCCCTTCATCGGCGTGAAAATTTCGCCACTACCCATCCTCAACCTTGTGGCCGAGGCTGATATCAGCAAGATCACGCTTTATACTCTACGCGTAAACATCGGTTTTTAGGAGAGAAATCCGACCAGGAAGGACGGTGTTTGCGCTCACTGCGCGTGCTCAGCCGAAGAAAAGGGGAACACACAGAAGCAAGACGCCCAGAAGGGCAATCACCAGACTGAACGGAAGCACCAGGGCGCTCAAGCTGTCGTAGGGACGCTGCAGGTTCTGCTGTCCCCAGAACCCGAGGCCAATCCCTGAAATTCCAATGGCAATTAAGAGGATGTAGAGAAGTTTCATTCTATCCGGCCTGAAGTATTGCCCGCCTCATAAAAAATTGAAAAGGGCGATTTCCTGCAAATAAGCTATGCATTCATCATCCCGATAATCCAGAGAGAGTAAAAGAAAATTACGATCCCGCCAAAATAAAATCCCCGCCGCATATTCAATTGATGTTCAGAATCGAAAGCCCTGAAGATAAAGAGGAGCGTTCCGGTAATCCAGCCCCAGAAGCCGACTTCCAAAATGATGGACCAACCCGCATAGGGCCTTACCGGCCTTTTCAAAACAGCCAAGGCCTCATCCCTTCGTTCGGCTTGACTCATTTCTTTGTCTTTCTCAGAGGACGGGGGAGACTTTGCCACGAGGTCGGCAATTTTTTTATCCGTCCGGCTAATCCACGAACGGCCTGGAGTATAGAAGCTTCGCGTTGCATAAAAAGCGCTGCGAAGGGATCGGTATGTGTTCAATGCGAGTCTCATGTCGGTCTCTTCGAGGTCTCTTCCAATCGCCCATAGGCGCTTAGCAGAAGGCTCAACGTATCCTCCCATCGGAAGATACCAGAGTATCGCCCGTTCGTAATGCTTGATCGCTTCCCGGTAATTTCCCTTCGCGTCGGCGATCTCAGCCTCTTTAAATTCATGACGTGAGGAGAGGAAGACCTTTATATATATCAGAGAGAAGAACAGTGCGACACAAAGTGCCGCAACCCCGATTCGCTTCACTCGCCCACCACTCAAACTCATTTGAAATCCCGCCTTTGGAAGAATATGGCGGAAGAGAGCAACAAGAATACAACATAAACCAAGCCATAAGAAAAACTCAGAAGGATTTTCCCTGGAGAAACGGGAAGATGGTGGACCACCTCTCCTTTGATATTAAAATTTTCCAGGTTGGGTAGGAGATAATACAAGAAGGTGCTCAACTTCTGCAGGGCTAAATTCTCGGAAATGCTGCCAATCCGATTTAAATCTTCGGTCAAATGACCGATCACATAAACCGAAAAGGTAAACATCCCGCTGAGAAAAGGGATTGAAAAGGTGGAAAAAAAGATGGCCACCGCCGCTACAACCGAAATCTCAATGAAGATTAGGAAAATGGCTTTCAGCAAAACAAGATCGACTGCTCCCTCATACAACCAGACCAGGAGAAAGAAAAAAAAAGTCATCAGGATGGTCTCCACTCCGAGCGTCAGGACAATGCCAAGATATTTCCCGATCAAAAATTGTGCCCTGTGGACCGGTTTTGCCAGGAGCGTATAAATTGTTCGCTTTTCGATCTCTTTAGAAACAAGGCCAATCCCCACGACAATCGCGATCATCACACCGAACAGGTTAATGCTGGCAAGCCCCATGTCCTTGATAATCTTATTCCGCTGTCCAACGGTTGCCTGATCAAGGACGAGAGAAACACCCATCATTAGGAGGGCAAAGAAGATGAGACTGTACAGAATCTTATTCCGAATTGCTTCCTTAAAAGTGTTCACAGCAATGGCCTTGACTGCATTCATGGGCATCCACTCCTCGTCTCCTCTATAAAGATGTCCTCAAGCGTTTCCCGTCTCGGCATAATTGAGACAATCTTTCCTCCCTCTCGCACCGTCCATTGGATCAGCTTTGGAAGAGCCTCCTCATCCATGAGGGAAATTAATCTCTCTTCGCCTTTGATGGTAACCGACTTCGACAAAGGGTCAAGCGTATTATGAATATTTCCCTCCGGGAGTCCCCTCACACGGACCTCTACGGACTTCACCTTTGGGTTCAGCATCTCTTCCAGGCGCCCGACATTCCGAAGCTGCCCATTAATAATAATCCCCACCTGGTCACAGATCATCTCTGCATCCGTCAGGACATGTGTGCTGAAAAAGACAGTTTTCCCCTCCTCCTTCAAGCGAAGAATGATGTCCCGGACATCCTTTCGACCGATCGGGTCGAGACCTGACATCGGCTCGTCCAGGATGACGAGTTTGGGATCGTTGAGCAAGGCCTGTGCCAGACCGATTCTCTGGAGCATCCCCTTTGAGTACCGCCGAAGCTGTACATGCTCCGACCCCTTCAGCTTAACCAAAGCGAAGAGCATCCCGATCCTCTCTTTTCGCTCCCTTGATCCCATCCCAAAAAGCTGGCCATAAAAATGAAGGAATTCAGAACCGGTCAGATAGTCATAGAAATAGGGACTCTCCGGGAGATAGCCAATCTCTCTCTTTACGGCAACCTCCCGGATCGACCTTCCAAAAAGAAAGGCCTCTCCTGATGTCGGATGAAGAACCCCGATAAGCAGTTTCATCGTCGTTGTTTTTCCCGCGCCGTTTGGCCCCAGAAACCCGAAAGTTGCTCCATGCTCAACTTCCAGGTTAAGGTCGCTTAGAGCCGTTGACTCTTTCAGCCAAAAACCAGTCCGAAATCGCTTAGTCAGATGTTGTATCTGTATCGCCGGTGTCATAGTTGTCTATTCCAGATAGAATGCGGTTTATTTTTTTCTCGATATTCTGCTTGACGAGGTCATCCGTCGCATTTCGATAGGCCTCCCGGTAAAATCGAAGCGCCGCCTCGTTCTTATTCGTTTTCGCATAGAGGCTTCCGGTTAAAGACCTGAGATAAGCCGGCGATCCAGG
>JBHHXE010000147.1:0-4254 GCA_046756865.1 Nitrospiria bacterium
GAGCATCCCTGGCGGCATCCTTCAGGCCTGGAGGGAGGCCCGATTCGACCTGGTCCTGTCAGAGGCGATGTTGGAGGAGATCGGGCGGGTCTTATCCTATCCGAAGATCAGGAAACGATTACGATGGAACGATAAGCGGATTGAACGCTTTCTCCTGCTGCTCAAGTTTAAGAGTCTGACGGTCCATCCGTCCATTCAGAAGTTTGAGGGACTCAGGGATCAAGGGGATGCGCCGATATTGGCCGCCCTGGTGGAATCTCAAGCGGAGGCTCTGGTCACAGGGGATAAGGATCTGTTAAGCCTCGCCGATCGATATCCTATTTTCTCACCGGCCGAGTTTTCAAAGCGACTGTAGTCTCTCACTGAAAATCTGAGTATTTAATAACAATGGCCTGGAAAGAGCAATACTTTCAGGCCATTGTTGTATGTCGGGTTCGGCAAGTGGAAACGCTGCCGGCATTCTCTTAGGGCCTTAGTGTCCACGGTCTGCTTTTAATAGAATCCAAACAATCATCCGAAGCCCGGATACAACCATAGAGAAGCCCTTTAGAGGAAATCCTTTAAAGGGCTTCTCTTTTTTCAAAAGGAGGATTAGATGCAATGTCTCAACTGCGGTGGGCTCATGACGACGGAACGGATTTACACAAGCCAGGGGAGCTGCCTGGTTTCAAAATGCGTTCTGTGTGGACGAGAACCCGGTAGTAAGAAACAACGACCCAAAAACCGGAATTGCAGCCGTTATTCCGTCGTGATGCTCTCTAGCATCACTGGAACCCATTCCTAAACCCAAAACAGTTCATCTCAAGGAGGATAAAAAATGACAAGCATTTGCATAGACCAAAAAAAAGAAGCATCGCTGTTTCACCACATGAAACAGATCCGACCCTATCTTGATGAGGCCTTGGACGGCATTGAATGGAGCGACCTTAAAGGTCACCTGCGGGAGTCTCGTTCTGAACGTCGATTCAGAAGAGGACGCCAATAAAAAAGGGATCAACCAGTTGTCCCTGATTGATCCCCTCAAACCGTGGCCCTCACTCAGAGCCGGTATTACCAAGAATCAGTCTACTGAGTTGAGATCTAAAGTGTCAAGAAAAAGGAAACAGAATTTGAAAACCCAGAAGAGATGACATTTAGCAGAATAAGGAGAAAACAGCTGAAGACAAACCATGTGGGAGAAGGTATCTCGCGAAATGACAGGGAGAGGCCCCTCGAGGAAGGGACAGCACCCCATTCTGGTATCAGAAGGGCCAGCGACATAAGACGCCATGCTGCTTTAGACGGAAGCAGAGTCTGGCGTATTCAATAACGTAACGGGACGAGACGGCTCGGCAGGACCTGTTTCTGTCGAGCCGTCTTCTATTCGAGGATTGAATGGAAGAAGAACAATTGATTTGCAAACCCACCCCTCTCAACCGACAGACATATGATTGTATCGCTATGATCGGACGCTCTTTTGAAGATCGTCTGTTCTTAGAGGCGATCTGCCATCCGGCCTTTCCGGACCCCTTGAGAAAGCGAAGACCCAAGGCCTGTGACCGGATTCAGGGAAAATTGGAATCGATCAAAAAAGAGCTCGTCAAGCTCTACCGAAAGGAGCAGAAAAAGATAAAGCAACATGAAGCAATGAATCAGCTTATGCTCTCCCTGCCACTGATCCCTGAAAGATCAAATCCGAAGGTTTTTCCGATCATGAATAAAACGAAGGAGGCAAGGTGAGTATGGGTCTCAATGAAACAAATCATAAAACAACCTACTTATCGGATGCGGTCGCCGACAATACCGTCGACCTGCTTTCCGATCCAGAATCCATCCTGGCGCACCGGCAGACGCAGACCTACGCTGGCGTGCTGCGACCGGGGATAAAGGTCCCTTTCGAAAGTGGGAAATATGCCTTATCGCCGAGAGAGAAGGCACTCTACAAGAAAAGGATAAAGGAAAGAAAATCTCCACGCGAAATTGAAAAAGAAATCGGCAAGATCTTTCGACCCAAGAACGTCCCCTATTTTTCGGTTTATCGATCTGAATGTCAGAACAATCCGGAGCATGCCGATCTGATCCGATCCCTCTACGGCAACAGCCAGGGGGAAATCTCCCGGCTGCGCATCACATTTCTCTCAGACAAGTGGTGGGAATATCTGCCACACAACCTCATGGCCTTCAGGCGATCCGGGCTTTACTGCTCGTCAAAACGAATCGGAGGAAAGCTGGTCGCCTCGCGGGATCCGGCACTGAAAGAAAATGATCATGAAAAAGGAAAGAATGACCTAAGACGGAGCCTTACAACAAAGAAGATCACCCTTCCCTGTCATCCGGAGTGCTGTCCAATCTATCAGGCCCGTGAATGTCAGTTCTCCGGTGTCCTCCATTTTCTGATTCTTGGCATTCCGGGGACGGATATATGGCGACTGCCGACAACCTCGTTCTATGCTATTGCGGCCATCTACAAAAAACTCGATGACTTCAATCAGGCCTTCGCCAAGAAGGGAAAAAGCATCATCGGCATCCCATTTGAACTCTATAAGGCCGAAACCGAAATCTCCCGATGGGATCCGGAAAAGGGAAGAGTCCGCAACAGACAGTGGATCATCCGGCTTGATTGCCCCGAACTCCCCCTTGCCGATCTCATCGTCCAAATGGCCGGTTTTGACATTGGACAAAATGACTCATTGAAAGTCCTGACAGAAGGTCAGGATCTCCAAAAAGAGACTAAGAAAACGGAAGGAAGCGCACTCAATGAGTTAAAGGTGAATCAAAGCAACGGCAGCCACGACCTTCAATCTGATACTCCCGCAAAACCAAAAACAGAGACCCAAGGCGAAAGCGGAAATGGAGAGGTCCCGTCCAAAAAAAAAGAGGGGGCAGAAGGTCCTCAATCGGATGAAAAAGAGGCGTGCGATGCCCTGAAAACACTTCGTACATCAATCCTGTCGGAGCTGGAACCGACCGGGGAAGTCCCGATGGCGGTCGTTGAAGACTTTCTTAAGACCGTCAACAAGAAGCAATTCGAAGACCTCTCACTGGAAGAGGCCCAGACACTTTCCCAAAAAGTAATCTCGGCCAAAATCAGAACCAAGCCGGTAGCGTGTGCCCAGTGCCGGACAGAAATTACCCATCAAGTTCAGCAATATTCGGTAACCCATTTTAAAAAACCCTTGTGTGTGAACTGTCAGAAAAAGCGTCCTTCTCATCTCCCGCCAAGGACCCAGGTCACAAGAAAGCCCAAGGGACAGTTTAAAGAGTCGATATTTTAAGTGGCTTTAACTATTAATCGGAGGCCCTGGGATTTTGTATTCCAGGGCCTCTTTATTTTCAGGAGGAAGAAGGTGATATTGGAAGATGTCAAAACGATACCCATTTTAGAGGTGGCCCATGGGTTGGGTCTTGAACCAAGAGGTCGATCCGCCCGTTGTTTTTCACACAGGCCCGATCGTCATCCCTCGCTCGTCTTCAACCCTCAGACCAATCGATTCAAATGTTATGTCTGTCCGGAGATCCACGGGTCCGTGATCGATCTGGTTATGCAGGTCCGTGAATGCAGTTTTAAAGAAGCGATTGAAGTGCTTGAGCCATATGCCGGTGAGCCGATTCAATATCGGCAGCCTGTTTTTCCCCACAACGGACATCGATCCTCGACACTTTCAGCGGAATATAAAAACATGATCTTCAATGCACTCCTTCAGACGGCCCCTTTGGAAAAAGAAGGCCTTCGTTACCTGATCAGCCGAGGAATCGACCCGGACGCTGCGCTTAGGATGGGGATCGGGTTCTTGCGACCAGAGGCCTATCAAGATCTGTTCAAGGCCTTGATAAAGCTCTATGGGCGATCCGCACTTCGCCGTTCCGGCCTGACTCATTTTTTCCTGCTGGCAAAGGAGGGGCTTTCGTTTCTCCTCTTTCCATACCGGGCAGGAAACCTGACCCACCTGATCAAAGCACGATGCCTTCTGACAAAAGAAGAGGCGGGCAGGCGCAATATCCGCCGGTTTGTGGCGACCGAGCCAGCCGAAACCCTCTACAACCAGGACGCGATCCAGTCCGCCTCACAGCTATACCTCTGCGAAGGGGAGATCGACACACTGACGATGATCCAAAGGGGCTATCCGGCAATCGGCATCCCCGGGGTCAGTAGCTTCAGGATGGATTGGTTTAAGCGGCTTGCCGGGAAACACGTAGTGATCTGTTTAGACAATGATACCGCATGGGAAAAAGCATCGGAATGGTTCTATGACCGGTTTTCACACCATAACATCA
>JBHHXE010000148.1:0-4240 GCA_046756865.1 Nitrospiria bacterium
CATTCCATACGGCAAAACAAAGCGGGAATGTGTAATGCCGTGTCTGGAGAACCCGCCATAGAACCATGCCGATGCTTTTTCCCATGCGGCATCATTGTCCAGGCAGAGAATCAGGTGTTTTCCGGAAAAGAGCTGAAACCATTCTTCTCTGAAACTGCTGACTCCGGGAATGCCGATGGCTGGATATCCTCTTTGGCTCATCGTCAAGGTGTCGATCTCCCCTTCGCATAGATAGAGATGAGACGATGATTTGATGACGTCCTGGTTGTAGAGGAAAGTCGCCGGTTCGCTTGCCACGAAGCGGCGGATATCTCGGCTGTCCGCTTCTTCTTTTGTCAGGAGGCAGCGTGCCTTGATCAGATGGATTTGATTTCCTAAATGGTAAGGGAAGAGCAGAAATGAAAGCCCTTCCTTCGCCAAGAGGAAAAAATGATTCAGCCCGGAACTACGAAGTGCGGATCGGCCATGCAGCGAAGCTAAGACCCTGTAGAGGCTTTCATAGGTTTCAGGTCTCAGGAACCCGACACCCAAAGCCAAGGCAGTCTCCGGAGAGATCCCTCTATCAATCAGGTAGTGGCGTCCTTCTTGTTCCAAGGGTGCGACCTGAAGGAGAGATTTCAGGATCATGCTTTTATATTCGGGGGAGAGCCTTGTCCTTTGTCTTTTTGGTTTTGAGGGAAGGGCATACGACCTCCAGGGGACAGCTTCTCCGTTGTAGGAGCAGAGATATGCGACTGCCTCTTTAAAGTCGCATTCCCTGACCTGCATGACCAGATCAATGACCGATCCGTGGATCATGGGACAGACAAAACACTTGAATGTGTTTCTCTCTATGTTGAATACAAGGGACGGATGCCGATCAGGCTGATGCGCAAAGCAGTGTGCTGCGCGACCTTTGATGTTAAGGCCCAGTGAATGGGCCACGTCAAGAATCGGAATGGCCTTGATTTCTTCAAGGGTCACTTCCTTCCTCCTTTTTTAAAAAAAATGGGCCTTGGAGGTCAATGCCCAAGGCCCATTTAATCGGTTCAACAAACTTAAAAAATGGAGTCTTCAAACTGCTTCTTCGATTTTTTCTTGGCCTGGGTTTGAGGTGGGAGGTGATCGCTTCTTTTTTTCTGGCAATTCATACAGAACGGGATGCCATAGTGCCTCATCGAAAACTGTTCAACTGTGGCGCTCAGTTGGGCCTCACAAATTGAACATAATGTTGCTTTGGATGCGGTTTTTGCTGATAGGACCTCTTGGTAAAGTTGATTGGCCTCTTCGATAGAAAGCTCCTCGAATCTGTTCTTACTGACAGAGGCAAGGAAGGTCTCAACGACAGTCATTGAAACATCTCCGGCTGGCTCTAACTCGGAGAAAATTGATGTGCGGAGTTCTGTCATCGCTTCGGTTTTGTCATTCTCCACGGTCTCGTTTTTCTCAGTTGCTCTAACTTTTGTTTTTCGATTTCCATGTCCATTGCCACTTCGGTCATGGCTTGTCTCGGTTTTCTCACCTTCACCGTTTTTAGAACTACGGCTGGGACTGCTTTGATTTTGTATAGGCTTACCGGATACTGGGGTCTTCTCTGCTGTCAGATTCTTTCTTAATGAGGAACTTCCATTATCATGGTTCTCTAACAGTCTCTTGTCCGCACCACGCTCTTCTAAGTGAAAGCCTCCCATCTGAACGATAAGATCGGCAAGCGGAAGTTCGGGGCAGTCGATCCGGATGATCCATTGTTTCGTGCGAATTCTTCCCCGTTCCGGATCCCATCGGGAGATCTCTTCTTCGGCTTTGTAAAGCTCGAAGGGCATACCGATGATGCTCTTCCCTTTTTTTGCAAAGGCCTGATTAAAATCATTGAGCTTTTTGTAAATTGCCGCGACTGAATACATCGAGGTCGTCGGGAGCCGCCAAAGGTCGGTTCCCGGAACACCCAAAATCAGGAAATGCAGGATGCCTGAGAATTGACATGACCTCGACTGATAGATGGGGCACTGGTCGGGAATGCAGGGGAGCGTTACCTTTTCTCTTTTGAAATGCCGTGCTGCATCGTTTTTCTGCCCCTTGCCATTTTCAAATTCCGGGTCGCGTGAAGCAATGAGTTTTCCTCCGATCCGTTCGGACGAACAGTAGAGCCCGGAACGTCTGAATGCCATCAGGTTGTGAGGCAGGTATTCCCACCATTTGTCGGAGAGAAAGGTGATCGAAAGACGGTGGATCTCGCCGCTTTCGTTGCCATAAAGATCTCGAATCAGGTCGGCATGTTCCGGCCTGTTCTTGCATTCAGATCGGTAGACCGAAAAATAGGGAACGTTCTTCGGTCGAAGAGTCTTGCCGATTTCTGACTCAACCTCACGTGGCGATTTTCCTTCAAGGATTCCTTTTTTGTAGAGGGCTTTCTCTTTTGGAGAAAGACTGTCTTTCCCCTTTTCGAAGGGTACTTTTATCCCAGGCCGCAAGGTTCCGGCATAGGTCTGAACACTGCGATTCGTCAGGATTGATTCCGGTTCGGGAATGGGGGTGTCTGGATTCTCGGCAACCGCGTCTGAGAGATAAGCGATTTTTTTGTTTTCACTGAGACTATTGTTCACATTACCTCCTACTCATTTTCTGATCTTTCCGGTAGTACTGGATGACTTCTCTTTTTACGGATTCCAATTTGCCTTGCAGACGATCAAAGAACTTCGGCCGTCTTTGTTTCAAGCGATCCGGGAATGTTGTCCGGGTGATCGTATCTAAGAACAGGCGATCCTCGAAGGTAAGCCGACTTAAATGAGTCGCTTCTTTGGTTGACCGTTTCTGAACGCCAGATTCGATTATGTGTTGTTTTTCTTCCATTCAATCCTCCAAGATGTAGTGGGGAGCCTCATCTCTGTTGACGCACTTAACGAACCTCCTGAAGACGATGTTTTAGATCAGTCCGGTCAATTCCGTCGACTATTTCGTCCAAATAGGGACGGACTTTTTTCAAGTGGTGGTACAGGATGGCTTCTTTCTTTGGATCTCCAATGACTGTCTCCATTTTTTTCTCTCCTTGATCAAATAAAAAGGCCCGGAAGGGATTTGTCCTTCGGGCCTTTAAATGGTTTACGTTCTGTAAGGTAGTTGTCGTGATTTGTTAATTGAGATGTTGAAGCGCTGTTTCAGAGGGTGTGGTTATCTTTTTCTCGGATAACACCGTTTCACGGAAGATGTCCTGACAGTGTTCCTTTTTCCAGTCAGAGACTACAAACGTAAGGAAAACTCGGCTGGTGTGAAAATAGGGTATCGATCAGCGAGGACTAACAGATCCTTATCCCCTGTGACTAAGGCCTCCGCTTGAGATTCCACTAATGCGGCCAGTATCGGCGCATCCGCTTGATCCCGAAGATCTTTAAACTGCTGAATGGCGGGATCGACGATCAGACTTTTAAATTTGAGCAGAAGAAGAAAGCGTTCGATCTGCTGATCATTCCATTTCAAGCGTTTTCTGATTTTCGGATAAGAAAGGACACGCCCGATCTCTTCCAACATCGCTTCTGACAGGACCAAGTCAAATCGGGCTTCTCTCCAGGCCTGAAGGATATTGCCGGGAACGCTTTCGGGAAGAATGAGCCCTGATAAGAACACGTTCGCATCCAGGACGATCTTCATTATTTTTTGGCACGTCTTGAAGCGCGTTTCGCTTTTTGCAGCAGTTCATCGACGGCTTCAGGACTTTCCCCTTGAAAGGCGTCCTGAAGGTCTTTCTGAGCGCGGTCGAATTCCTCTTCCAGAAGGCGCATCTTGTTGAAGAGCGCGATGTCCACGATGGCGGCAACCGGTTTTCCGGCCCTTGTAACGACGACGCTGTCATGGCGGTATTGGACTTCATTGATCAGTTCTCCCAAATTCTGCCGGACTTTCATCGCAGAGGCTTCTTTAATCATATTAACCCTCTTAATTGATATGGTTGATAGATTTATATCAATATCCTATCAGGATATTGACGGCAGGTCAAAATCATTTCTTTTGAACTGTTTCTTGACAGAGCGCTGGTAGGTGGTCTTCACCTTGTGGTTTTAACACCGGCTCCAGGCGCATCGTGTACAGGAGAAGCAGCCTTCCTGCATACGGAGCGGAGTATTTCCGCATTCCGGACAGGGCAGCTTCATGCTTGTTTGTCCTGTGACCTGGGAACTGACGGTGGTGAGACCTTTGACCAGGGCATAGGCATCCGATGTCATGTCGCCGAATTGGTCATTCGATTTAATCAGCTGCTCCAGGACCT
>JBHHXE010000149.1:0-4136 GCA_046756865.1 Nitrospiria bacterium
CAGTCTTTTCAGGCGAATCGGCGGTTTCTCATTCCGCAATCGCGGAATGAGGGTACTCAGCTATAAGGTAAACCGTTAAAGATATAAGCCGATCACCCCATCACATTTCAAGATCCACTGCATTGATTTGACTCCCTATCGGCAATTCAGTAAGATCTCTTCACTGAGCGGAGTTCTTCAAATATTGACAGGATCATAGCAGAGGTTCAATGAAACATCGGGTTTTCCTCATCATTATCCTTTTCTTCATGTTAGGGGCCTGCTTTCGCCGCCCTCCGGAAGGTATGGTCGCCATTCCGGCAGGGGAATTCATCATGGGAACCGATGAAGTGGATGAATCAAATTTCGCGGCTGAGCAGGGCATTGTCAAGCCCTGGTTTGTCGATGAAGGCCCTTCCCACAAGATATTTCTCCCCCTCTACTACATTGATCAGCATGAGGTCACGAACGCGGAATATGCCGAATATATCCTTGCCAAAAAGCTTCCACCGCCCCCTTACTGGGATAAGGGACGCTACCCGGAAGGGGAAGACAATCTGCCTGTGGTCATGGTCACCTGGGGAGAAGCGCAGGACTACTGCCGGTCAAAGGAAGGCCACCTCCCGAGCGAGGCTGAATGGGAAAAAGCCGCAAGAGGAACCGATGGAAGGCCCTACCCCTGGGGAACCGAATTCGATATTCAAAAGGTAAACGTGGGGGGATCGGCTCAAAATCTCAAGCCTGTTGGAAGCTATGACTCGGGGAAAAGCCCCTATCAGGTCTTCGATATGATCGGGAACGTATGGGAGTGGACCGCTGACTGGTATCAGCCTTACCCCGGCAGCAAGTACAAGAGCAAGGACTACGGAAGACGCATCAAAGTCCTTCGGGGAAATTCCTGGTCCAGCATCGGACATTTTCCGGAGGAAATTCACAATGAACTGGTTAAACATCACTCCACAGTCACGTTTCGGCTCTTCGCGCCTCCTGATGCAACCATTAACGACGTCGGCTTTCGATGCGTACGACCCGGTTGAATCGCGCCCCGGCTGATTCTCATTTCCGGCAAAAGCCGCGGAGGAGACGAGAATCGGAGAAGCATTGGGAAAGTCCCCTTGTCAGAACGCTCGAACTCAGTGGGCTTCATCCGATCGATTTACTAAATAAGGGGAAATGGAAAGAGGCATTCTTTCTCCTGGACGGATCTGCGGGGGGTTGGTTTGACGGTCAATATTCTCTTTTCGGGGGCTCCCCTTTCGCCCGCTTCCGAAGCAAAGGGGGTGAAAGCCACTTCACCACACTCAATAAAGATAAAAACCAGGCTACGTCCTCCAGCAGCTCTCCCCTGATTCACCTTCAGCGCTGGCTTGACCGATTTCAACCCTCAGGGGAAGCGGATCGTCCCTGTTCGGAAATCCCCTTTTTGGACGGTGGGGTTGTCGGCTTCTTCAGTTACGATCTGGTCCGGCAATTTGAAGCCATTCCTCTCCCGGCAGGGGAAGACCCCAAGCTTCCCGACATTGACCTTCTTTTCCTGAATCTCTTTGTCATCTTCGACCATAAACAGGATCATCTCCACATAATATACAACCCCGCCCCCGAGATCCTTTTGGGGGAAACCCGTGAAAAGGTCTTTCGAGAGGCGCAGAAAAAAATCGACAGTATCTGCGAAGATATCACTGGGCCGACACGACAGGATCGTCTTGAAAACTTCAGCTTCCCTCAGGAGGGAAGGACGGACTGCTCTCCGGAGAGATACATGGAGATGGTCCGGAAAGCCAAGGCCTACATTTCAGCAGGCGATATTTTCCAGGCCAACCTCTCTCATCGGGTAAGTTTTCAGGCGCCTCAAACCTCCCTTTTTGAGATATACAGACGACTCTGGCAGATTAACCCCTCCCCATTTTCAGCCTACCTTGATATGGGAAATATCCAGATCGCATCAGCCTCTCCTGAGAGGCTGATCCGCGTCAGAAAATCTCTTCAGGGTGATATTGTCGAAACCAGACCTATTGCGGGAACGCGACCTCGCGGCCTGAACCCTCTTCAGGATGAACGCATGATCAAGGCGCTCTACGGCAGTGAAAAAGAGCGGGCCGAACACCTGATGCTGATCGACCTGGAGCGAAATGATCTCGGAAAGATCTGCCGATACGGCTCGGTCTCCGTCGACGCGATGATGACTCTGGAAAAATACTCCCATGTCCTTCATCTTGTTTCCAATATCACGGGAACCCTTCTTCCCGGAACCACCCCGCTTGAAGCCCTGCAAGCCCTTTTCCCGGGGGGGACCATTACCGGGGTCCCCAAGATTCGCTGTATGGAAATCATTGCTGAATTGGAAAAATGTGCGAGAGGAATCTATACCGGTGCGATCGGCTACATCGGGTTTGGAGGGGAGATGGACCTGAATATTGCAATTCGCACTTGGGTCCGGACAGACGATCAATTGTCGATGCAGGTCGGCGCAGGGATTGTCGCTGATTCCATTCCCGAACGGGAATACCAGGAAACCCTCCAGAAAGCCGCGGCCTTGATAAGGGCCTTACGGCCCATCGGATAAGGACTGAGAGATATGTGGGTTTACCTTAACGACCGCTTTGTCACGGAAGAAGAGGCGAAGATCTCCATTTTTGACCATGGATTTCTCTATGGCGACGGCCTGTTTGAGACCCTCCGGGCCTACTCCGGACGGATCTTTGCCCTGCCGGAGCACCTGGGCAGGTTGTCGCGCTCTGCGGATCGCCTGAAGATTCCGATCCCCCCAGCCACATCACTTGAGGCGCTTTTACAGGAAACACTCAACCGGAACCGACTAAACGATGTCATCCTCCGCCTCACAATCACCCGGGGCGAGGTCGGAACCGGCCTCGCCCCCGATTCAAATCTTAAGGCAACGACGCTGATCATTACACCGCGGCTTCCAGGGAGCGATGCGCATAAACATTACGAAAAAGGAGTGAGCACGGCCATCGTCTCCATACGGCGAAACTCGCCTGATACACTGGACCCCGCATTGAAATCCCTGAGCTTTCTGAACAACGTTATGGGAAAAATGGAAGCAAGAGAAAAAAAGGTCTTTGAAGGAATCTTCCTCAATCTCAAGGGATACCTTTCGGAAGGAACAACAAGCAACCTCTTCTGGGTCCGGGACGGCATCATCAAAACCCCTGCAGCCACGGCCTCTATCTTAGAGGGAATCACACGCGGTGTCGTCATCCGCCTGGCAAAACAGAGGGGCTTTCCGCTGGAAGAAGGACACTACCCCCCTGAAGAACTTCTCGACGCCGAGGAGGCCTTCCTGACGAACACCGGACTGGAGTTGATGCCTGTGACAGAGGTCAACGGAAAGCAGATCGGAGCGGGCTTGCCGGGAAGGGTGACCCGCAGACTCCATCAGGCTTTTAAGGGGCTTATTGCGACAGAATCTTAGGGATTTAGGTCTTGGGAAAGACCTTCTCTCTGGTCGTGACCGGCTTCTTTTCGACTTTCAATTTAGAAATACGCCGACCGTCGATATCGACGATTGTAAACTTGTACTCATCGTGCCGAATATTCTCTCCTCCCTTCGGCATCCCCTGAAGTTGGGAAAGGACGAATCCGCCCAAGGTCTCATAGTCGGCGGACTCCGGCACAGGAAAACCGTATTCACTCCTCAAATCTCTGACATTGAGGGAAGCATCAACCACCCATGAGCCGTCTTTCATACGCTCCACAGGGCGGTCTTCCGTATCATATTCGTCTTGAATCTCTCCGACAATCTCTTCAATGATATCTTCCATTGTAACCAATCCCTCAACGCTCCCATACTCATTTACCACAATCGCAAGCTGGGTTCTCCTCCGTTGCATCTCTTTGAGAAGGACGCTGACCTGCATAGTCTCCGGAACAAAATAGGCTGGGTGAAGAATGTCCTTCAAATTCACCGATTCGCCGCGGTGCAGGATGTCGAGTAAATCTTTAAAATAGAGAATACCGGAAACTTCATTGAGGTTGGCTTTAAATACAGGATATCTCGAAAAGTTATTCTCCGTAACATATTTCAGCACGTCCTGGGACGGGGTATCCACCTGAAGGGCAAATATCTTCGGCCTCGGAACCATGACCTCCTTGACCGAGGTATCCGTAAATTCAAATACGCTGTGAATCAACTCCTG
>JBHHXE010000150.1:0-4075 GCA_046756865.1 Nitrospiria bacterium
ACTCCCTGTCGGGGAGAAGCTTTACACCTATCCCTATCTTGTCTCCTCCCATATCCATCTCTGGAGGCAGCGGCCTTTTCCCGGCGCCCGCTACGCGGGCCCTCCCCACACTTACCCTTACTTCTATCCCTACGGAATTTATCCTCCCTACTACCCCTACTGGTTTACACCTCATCGCCCCCATCGACACTTTTGAGGGTAACGACACGGCCTGCCCCTCTAAGCCTCCGGGCGGAATTGCTAAAAAATGCTCCATTTTATTGTGGACGTCAAAATCCGGCATAACTCAGTGTAAACTGTGTGGTGAACTCAGGAGCTACCTGTCCGACATTGTTCTGTCGAAGCCCGTTCCAGTTTTCAAGGATTGGAATAAAGAATCGGGATTGAAAAGTAAAGTTGGGTCCTAAAAACAGGATGAATCCCGGCGTGAGGTCCAGGAATTGTCCTCCCGTGTTTAGAACCTGGCTCCCATTCCGGAGTTTCGGGGGAAGGATTGCATTTGAATCCTGGTCATGGTCGGCGAATAAGTAATCGAACGAGATGAGAAAGCCCGCTTTTCTTTTTGTCAGGGGAATCGGGTATTGCAGGCCAAGGTGGGCTTCTATTTCCCGCCCGAATTTATAGCCGCGCTTGTTGGACTCCAGTGGAATCCGTACGAATGAACTTCCGAACAGAGAAAAGGACTCAAATTTTTGAAAATATGAAATCGCCGGAAAAAGATCGTACGCGCCGGATCCAACCTGGAAGGCGGGAGGCAGGCGGGGTTTATTGTCCGGTTCATCAATGCTTCCACTTGGAAGCTTTAATCCGATGCTATAGGAGATGGAAGGACCGATCCCCAAAGTTGGAGAAAGGGCTTCGTAATGCGCAAACAGAGCGATATCGCCAATGCCCTCGGCAACACGCACTCCGAAATTTTTTGTTGTTTGCTCCTTATCAATGTAGGGGATCAGTAAAGAGCTCGTAATTTTCCTGCTTATCCCATAATCGATAAAAAGCGTGGTTTGAGAAATATCGGCCTTATTTCCACCGGGATTCAAGAGTGAATCCGAGCCCTCACGGAATTGATCAAAGGCGGCGTGTTCTGTTGTGATGAGCAGGCGGATCTGGTTTTTCCTGAGCTGTGTTTTGTCTGGATCCAATGCATCCAGAGGCACACAGACAGACCCGCAGCCACCCTGGGCCAAGGCCGGATTGGGCGCCGCGAGAGCCATTGAGCAGAGCAACAGGAAGCTTGATATCAAGCGCGGGAAAATGTTTGGTGCAGGTTTTTCATGAGGCATTTGCAAAATCTCCATTCAAGTTGTAAAACAATTTAAAGGACCAGGTTGTTCTTGAACACGCGCAACGAGCGCAATCCTCGCTCCTCTGGTGCGGGGTTCTTCAATCTTTTTAAAAACTGCAGGACAGATGGATATTGGAAGGCATATCCTAAGTCTTCTTTCACTTTTTGATTGGAAACATGCCGCTCCGGAGCAGGAGGCGCCGGGCCGTCAGGCAGGATCGGTATCCCCTTTTCCTGAGAGATCCACTGGGCAAGTTCGCGTCTTCTGAGATTTGAGTCGTCTACGACGTTGTAAGTTTCCATGTGGGTCTCTCGCCTGATCACCTGGTGGATTACACCACAGAGGTCGTCTTGGTGGACAGACAGGATCCAATGGTCCGACATCTCAGAGGCCGCAATCTTCCCTTCCCGAATGTAGCGGTAAAAATATCCCCGGGTAAGACCGTACAGGCCGCCTGAACGTAAAACGGCGTAAGGAACCGGGCTTTCGATGAGGGCTTGTTCTGTGCGGAGGAGGATCTCCTGCCGCTCTGTTTCCACGGGAATCGGATCATCCTCGCGCCAGGTCTTTTCCTCAGTATGCGGGTAGACCCCCGTTGAGCCAATAAGGATTACGGTGGGAAGGGGGGAGGTCTGACGGCCAATTTGCGAGATGAGGAAAGTCATGTTTTCGAGATAAGTCTTCCGGTAACTCGCAAGGCCGCCTCTCCCGGAGGACGGGCAAAAAATAATGACCTCCGCCCATTCCGCTAAAGGCCGGAGTGATTCGCTCCGGATCGGCGCGAGGACGAGTGGACAGGGATTGTCAGGGAGGGATGTGCGTTTGAGGCCCCGGATCTCATAACGGGCATTGTAGAGGCGGAAGAATGCAGCGCCCAGGGCCCCATATCCGAGGATCAGAACTCTTTGTCGCATTATGATTTATGGAAGCTTCCCCCAGCAAGCTGAGGGAAGCTTCCAAACGGAAGGAAGGTTTTATTCATATTCGTTCTTTTACTGTGCATTTTTAAACGTGTGAAGAATCAAGCCCGGAGCGCTTTCGTCTTACAAAAAAGGGCGATGCTGGCTGTGAATCCGTGTAGAAAATTTTTGCGACCGATCGGGCCGACCTCTCCCTGGGCAAAAAAGCCCGCGAGAGGGATCTTGCCCAGACATTCCCGGATAGCGCCCACATCATGATGAGGGCGCCCAAAGAACCGTTCTCCCCGGCCATTGCAGGAAAAGAGGAGGGCGGCTTCGGCACGGGCTTCGCCCATTTCCATCTTCCGGGCCTCTAACAACAGCCAGAGGTCTTCCCGGGCGCTCTCTCCATCCCGCACTTGAAGCTGTAGCGTCTGACCTTCTTTGATGATATCTCCACAACTGAGACTGCCGCTGTCCTGATCAATGCCGATCAGGCTTCGAATCAGGAAGTCTCCTCTGCCAAAGTGGCCTTTTTGTTCGTCAACCGCAACCCCGACATGAAGGCCCTCTTGCGCCAGGCGTTTTTCCTGTTCACTGAGTTTCCCATAGGTTTCTTTGACCAGGTCAAGGGCTGGACGCCCCCCCAACTCGTGGATAATGTTTCGCTCGGCTGAAGTGACCAGAAAGCGGTCTCCGACAGGGCGGCATCCCTGTGAAACCACGGTTTCCAGGCGAATAGCACCGTGGGCCATAATGCCGACGCACCCTTCTTGTACAGCCTGATCGTTAAAAAAAAGAAGATTTTCTCCAGGATTTCGCGCACCGCTTGCCATTCCGCCCAGTACCGGCGCAAAGGGAAATTCTTTCTGAAGGGTGGTGAGAAGGTAGTCTGCGGGTGTCGAAAAAGGTTCAGCCAGCAAAATAAAAAAGGGATTGTACTCAGGTGCCGGGCTTTCCTCCGGCCAGCCTTTTAATTGTGTGCCTTGGGCATTTTCTTCAAAAGAGAGGTGGAAAGGATGGAGAGTGACACCGGGCAGGCTCGCAATCCAGAGTGATATCGCCGGACCTTCCTCGATCTCATGAGAAGACCCGATGATGCCTTCGCCGGTACAGCCCAGCAATACCCCGGCATTCAAGGTTTGCTTGAGATGGTTTGCAATTTCAGAGGCGGCTTTGCGATGGTGAGAGGAGATAAAAAACAGAGCCAGATCCGGGGGGGCGCCGATCGCCTGCATTGCATCCATTACGAGCTTTTCCACGGCAATATGTGATTCGGGTTCAGTTGTAATCCCGGACCAGAAATTCATAGCGATATCCCCCTCCCAAGCAGATACCAGCATATCAAGCTGTCTCTACGGGGTCAATGACCGCATGGTGATTACGCTTCCGGAAAAAGGTAAAACCTTGATTCCATCTCTTTGGATGGTGTATCCTCGTACTCAATTAAAGGAAAAAGTAACGGCGTTGCGTGAGGGAGAGTCTAATGAAACAAACGGAAGTTGCGGTGCCGGAGGAAATCACACGGGAAATCGAAAATTTCGGTGTCCAGGTGGCCCGCTTCAAAAATAAGGAGATTCCGGAGGAGAAATTCAAGCGTTTCCGGCTTCAATACGGCATCTACGGCCAGCGGCAAAAAGGGGTGCAGATGGTGCGTGTCAAGATCCCATCCGGCCTTCTGAATGCCCGAAAGCTCCGCTGCCTGGCCGACATTGCCGAAAAATATACCACCGGCATCGGCCATGTCACCACCCGCCAGGATGTACAGTTTCACTATGTTGATCTCGACCATGTCACGACCATCATGACCCGATTGGCCGAGGCGGGATTGACAACCCGTGAGGCCTGCGGCAACACGGTCCGGAATGTCACCGCCTGTCAGCATGCCGG
>JBHHXE010000151.1:0-4013 GCA_046756865.1 Nitrospiria bacterium
ATCTCAGATCCCAAAACTCCTTTTCAGACTCATTCTTGGATTAGAATATACTGAGACCCGATGAGATGGTCTCCTTCCCCTATCCAAGATCAGCGATTGGTCCTGGGGTAAAGCGCATAAGTTGTCTAAAAGACAAGGCCAGAGGCCATAAGGGCGACGGAGGCGTACTCACCCGTACGGTGAGGAGACCTTTGGCCGATAACGCAGTCTTTTCAGGCGAATCGGCGGTTTCTCATTCCGCAATCGCGGAATGAGGGAGAGATCGTCGGGAATCATCCGAAATCATGCCTATGACATGAAGGCCTACCAGGCCGGCGAGAGCTGTTTTTGAAGATCCCCTCCGCAGAGCGGCGAGGTTCTCCTACCAGAGAGGGGAAACAACTTTATTTTTAATCTCTCACGAGCTCCGCCCTGGAAGGACGAGGATTGCGTTCAAAAAGCGTGTTCAATTTTAACGCGTATTATCAGCAGGATAGACGATAAATGTCCTCACGGTTCTGAAAGAGAGGGGCTCTTTTTCATTGACTTTTCAGTCGATTAACGGTAACGTACGCCGCATCGTCCGTCGCACGAATGGATGGTCGGCTTCCTAAAGGTCCTTTTTTGGATGGAGACTTGAACAGACGAATCCGCGCTCCTTTTTTGTTGGTCATTTTCTTCTCCCCCCTCCTTGTTCTTATTTTTCAAGACCGTGCCTGGCCTCAGCAGCGAGACCAGGATCAAAAAACCACCGCTTTGTGCCACGCTGATCCAATAATGGATCTACCGGTATCCCAGTTTATCCTCTCACGTATCTATGGGCCTGAAAACTGGAAAACCACCGTCTGTCCGCTTCCCCCGGAACCCTCTCCGATGGAAAAAGGGCTAGAGGCGCTCCAGCGTGGAGATCTCAATAATGCGGAAGCCAGGTTTCAGGACGTCCTCGAAAGCGATCCGAAGCATCCATTTGCGAACCTTCACCTCGGAAACATCTATTTATCCACGGGTCGAATCAATTTGGCCTTATTCGTCCTGAAGCGTGCCATTGCCTCAAAACCTGACCTTGTCCAGGCCTATCTCTTCCTTGCCAATTTACACGAAAGGCGCGGAAATCTCCCGGAAGCCATCAAGGCCGTCCAGAAGGCCTACACGATCTTTCCTGATGAGAGCGCCCCTGGCGCAAAAGCCCTGTCCGGGCAACTGACGCTCCTTCGCAACCAGCTCGAAGTCAACACAAGCTTCAAACGGGGAATCCGGCTGCTGCGCGAGGGGAAAACCGGGGCCGCCGAAAAGGCATTTCGCTCTATTCTGGACCTGCAAACGGAGAACACGCAGGCCCGGCACTTCCTCGGACTTTCCCTCGGGATTCAAACCCGATTTGAAGAAGCGATAGAACAATTCGAAACCCTGCTACGAATCAAACCGGAGTTGGTCGATTCCAGAACACGCCTGGCAGAGCTTTACCAGTCTGTCGAAAAATTGATCAAGGCACGCTCAGAACTGGAAACGAGCCTCTTTTTTGTGGACGATAAAGATGGCCCCCTTGCTGAGTCTCTGGAAAAAAAATTGGATGATGTCGAGAGCAAAATTGAATTGAAGAACCTTTTGGATCGGAGCGCAAAAGAACTGGAAGACAACCAGATTGATACGGCAATCACAATGCTCCAGGAGATCCTGAAAATAGATCCGGAACATGCCTTGGCCTATTTTAACCTGGGGAAGCTCTGGAATCAGAAAAAGCGCTTCGACCTGGCCGAGATTCGCTACAAAAAGGCCATTGAGATCTTTCCGGATTACACAGAGGCCCATCTGCGCCTCGGACAGGTTTACGGGGCCATACGATCCTTTGGCAGGGCAAAGCGGCAATTTGAAGCGGCCCTGGCAACCCCGGGGGGAAAAAGTAAACCAATGAGAGAAAGACTGAGACAATTTATTGCCCAAAGCGAACAAGGAATACAGCAGACCCGGAAGGCGGGGAAAGAGGATTTCCGGAGGTCACAGAAACGGCTCAGGGCCGGTGATCTGGAGGAAGCCGTTAAGTTTATGGAACGCGCCGTGTTCTTCAACCCGGAGAATGCTGATTACCGTTTCCAACTGGGAGCGCTCTACGAGCAAAAAGGAGACATTGATCGCGCGTCGAACGAAATGCGGGGCGCCCTGACCTTTAACCCGAAACTGGCCCGGGCACACCAACACCTCAGCCGTTTTCTTGAGAAAAAAGGATTCCTCTACCAGGCGGTGAAAGAATTGAAACTGGCAAATGCCCTTCAGGCCTCTCGTCAGAACACGCAGGAATTAAAACGCCTGGAACGAAAGCTTTTTGAAGTAGAAAAGAAGACATTTCCCCTCATTAAACAGGCGGAAGAAGAGGCCGCGGCAGGAACAAAGGCCGATGCAATCACCCTCCTCAAGAAAGCCCTTTCCTCCGCACCCGATGATACCTTGATCCATATAAAGCTTGGAAACCTCTATGCGGACACCCGGAATGTAAGCGCAGCCTATGAGGCATTTAATAATGCTTTATCGCTGGATACGAAAAACGCGGCTGCGAAATATCGCCTGGGAAGGCTCTATTCTGCGGCGGGGCAATGGCGGGATGCCGAAAGAACGTTCCATGAAATGCTCCAATGGGAAAGACTCCCGAAGAATATCCGTCTTAAAGCAGAGACAGATCTGGCCATTGCCTTGAAAAAGCTTCGGGATGAAAAAGACGCAAAACGCCACCTTCAGAGGGCCAACCGGTTTTTCTCAACACATGATTACCTCGCCGCCATAGAATCCTATGAAAAGGTGCTCGGGATCTACCCTTCTCACGTAAGAAGTCTCTATCAGACAGGCTTTTCCTACGAAAACCTGAATAACGATGAGAAAGCGGCCCAGATCTATGAAAAGGTCCTTGAACTTGCTCCCAAGCACATTCAGGCACGCCAACGGCTCGGGTTTATCCTTGAGAGGCAAGGGAAGAACGAGGAAGCCATCCTGGTTTACAAGGAAACACTGCCTCTTTTCAAGGGAGAGGACGATCCCGAGGCCATTTGGGTTAAAAGTCGTTTAACCCCGCTTGAAAAGCGTCTTATGGTCTCAATTAATCATGTTGTTCTCAGCTATAACAGCAACCCGGCAGGCTCTTCCGATCCTGAGGGAGATCTTTCTTCAAACCTGGGTATTGATATGACCTACTTCATCAGGAAAGACCGGCGCATTCAGATCCCCTTCGCCGTCGGCACCCACAATACATTTTTCTTTCAATCAAACACCTATTTCAGCAGTGAAAGCCTTTCCTTCTCCCTCACAGGCATGGACTCCCCCTTCTCCTATTCCGCCGGCTACAGGCTTCGCCTGGGACTGGCAAAAGACGGGGTGACCGGGACGGACCATATCGGAGATATCGGCCTGACCTGGACGGGAGCCCTTCCATCCACAATAGCTTTAAATTACAGTTACAACACCTTCTCTTCGGTCAGTGATGAAAACTTTGATGCCCTTCGGCAAAATATCCGGCTGACCTTGACGCAAAGGTGGGGAAGGGACAGCGCAACGCTCGCTTACCGCCTCGCTGAAAATGACGCCAATCTAAACGATCAGGCCTCCCGGACGAATGGGGTTAGGATCACATACAACAAAGCGTTCACAGAAAAGTTGAGGGCGGCCATTTCTTTAAACTTTGAGCGCGTTCAATTCATCAATCCGGATTCACTCGCGAAGGCCCGCAGGAAAAATACTTTTAGGAGCCTCAGCCTGACCACATCTTATGTCCTCCAGAACGACCTGGTCTTCAATTTAAGCTATACCGAGCAGCGAAACCGTTCCAACCTCCCCTCCGGCGCCGTCACGGTGGAGCAGCGTCTCTCCGGGCAGGCGGAATCCCTGGGAAATTACAATCAAAGGCTGCTGAACCTGAGCGCGAGCTGGTCTTTCTAAGAGAGAGGCTCCCCAAAAGGCATCCAGAACGCCGCAGCTTGGCCGTATTGCCCATAATAGGAACAAAGAGCCTATTGACATCTTGTGGATAACATTCTAAATTAGACCTTTTC
>JBHHXE010000152.1:0-3985 GCA_046756865.1 Nitrospiria bacterium
TCGATGGTCTTAAAAAAGAGGGTGTTGGCTATTGATTTTGATCCCCAGTGTAACTTTTCACAGCGGTTCTTAAATATGGAAATCGACCCTGCGACACCTGGAGGGAAGATTCCACCAGTTCATCCTGGTTTTGATCCGTCCGATTCTGAGGACTTTGGCCCTGAAGGGCGAAGCAGTATTGCAGATATCTTCTTTGGAAAACTCGTCTTTCCTTATGGAACGCACATTGGGAACCTCGATATCCTGCCTGCACATGCAGATCGACTTCTTGCGGCTGAGTCGGTTAGGCGAACTGAAGTGATCGAGAAGGTGCATAACCAGCTCTCAATGTTTTTAGGTTTGCCCGATCTCCCTGAATCATATGATGTTGTGATTATTGACACCGCTCCAAGCAAAGGACCGCTTACAATGGGTGCAATTAAGGCGGCAACGCATATGATTATTCCATCTGTTATGGAAGAGGCTCCCATTCAGGGGGTCTACGGAATGTTGCAGTTATGGATGCAAGAGTCATTAAGGCGGGAACGTTCAAAATCTTTGGAGCTGATCGGGGTCTTGCCTAATATGGTCCGGCCGATCAATCTTCATCGGGACATGTTGCAGAGTCTTCGGGATACTGAGGCCGTGCAAAAGTATATTCTGCCTGTGTCTTTAAATTTGAGAACAAATTTTGCGGAGATTGATGCAGAAGGCGCAAAACCGGAAACGATCTTTGATTTTCCGGATTCTTCAAAAGCGAAAATGGAAGCGCTTGCGGTATGTGAATGTATAACAGAAATGGTGTTTTCAAATACTAATAATGGCGGATAATCTATGAAACGAAAAAGCTTTGGGATTAGTAATACTTTAAGTAAAGGCCTTTCAGATACCATTAAAGCCGTAAAGAATAATGCCGGTGCTTTGCGTTACGAGGTGATTCCTTTATCGCGGATGGAGATTGATCCGAAGAACCCAAGGACACTGGCGGTAACGCCACAGGATATTGAAGACGGATTGAAGCGCGATGATCCGCAGTACGAGGTCAAAAAGGGTGAGCTGGAGGGCCTCAACCGTTTAGGTAAAACGATCAAGAATGGCGGCTTGATAAACGCTGTTGTCGTGTATAAAAACCAGAACAAATACCGCCTGGTGGCTGGAGAAAGACGTTATTTAGCCAGCCTTTCAATTGGGAAGGAAGATATTCAAGCGAGAGTATATGAAGAAGAACCTTCCGAAGATGATCTCCGGCTGATCCAGTGGATTGAAAATACTGAAAGAGAGGATCTGTCTTTACAGGATCGTCTTGGAAATATTCGAGCAATCGTCTCTGGATACCAGGGAACGCATCCGGGGAGTGAAGTGACAGCAACCGTCCTGAAGGACATCTTATTTGTTTCTTTACCTCAGGCGAGTAATTATTTAGTCCTTTCGAACGCTTCTCCTGATGTCCTGAAAAAGGTAGAAGCGGGGAAAATAAACAGTGTTGAGAAGGGGGCGTTTATTGCGCGGATTAAGGATCGATCTTTTAGGGAGTGTTTGATTAAGGCATGTGAAGAGGGTGCGCCTCTGAGGAAGTTACAATCAACGCTCTCGACCTTAAAATCCCAAAAAGCTGAGAAAGAAGCACAAAAGGCTCCAGGTCAAAGGAGGGTGGGAAAGCCTTTGACTCGAATTAATCTGGGCGTGACCAGGAACCCTGATGTTGTCAAGAAGGTGGTTATGAGTGTTCTTGGGCAGCGGGAATATAAGAAATATGCTTCATCTTTTGACCAGGTTCAATGGGAGAAATTTGAGGAAGCGAATGTTGCTTTTAAAAAAATGATCGAATTTTTAGAGATTGAAAATGCCAAATAATAAAGTGAAAGTGAAAAAGGTCTCGGTCTCTTTTCGGACATCCAGTAAAATTGTTCAGATAATGTTGGAACATATCGTTGCAGACGGGTATGGATTGAAAGGGAAGAGCAGGTGGATTACAGATGCGGTTGAGCGATTTCTAGAAATGCGAGAGTACTGGGTTTTAGTCGATATCGCTTCGGTTCAGGAGGATCTGGATAAGGCAGTGACTTGTATCATCCCGGTGACGGTGAATGAAAAATTAGAAAAGGCGTTGATTGAAGTCAGGCAGCATTTCCCCAGCATGGAAGGCGTGAAGAGTAATATCCTTCGCGCCAGTATTACCCAAAGAGTCCTCCAGGTTAAGTGACTTAACCGCTACATAACACAGTGAATATATTGAGGTTATTTAAGATGTAATTTCTACTTTAAGCAAAGCCCATCTCCCGGGGCGGCTGGAGATTTTACTTGGAGTCCCAGTATCTCATCATCCCTGATTCCCCTGGCCGGGATTTTCCTAATGGTCCAGGTTAAGTCACTTTACTATTTTCTAACGCATTGAATATACAGAGTATTTTTAGGCTTAATTAGAACTTTATTCTTGAGTCGTGATCTTCCTTGGAATACCAGTATTGTTTTGGTATTCCAAGGAAGGGGAGTGGTTCATGTTGTGAATCCACATAGTGAGCGCGATCTTTGTTCTGGAAGGGCGGGGTTCGGGAGTGGATAAGATTAGAGTTACTTACAGAACCAGTACGGCAGATAGGGTAGGGGAGGAGGATTTTGAATGGTGGAAGTTCGTAGATTTTTATGAGCTGAATTACCTTCTAAATCAACTCATATTTCCCTTATAAGTGAGCCGAATATCTGGTATAATCGGTTCATGACCTATAATTGGCAACAAAGCGACTGGGCAGAATTTAAGTACGATCTCTCGGATGTTGAAGATGTATTGTTTGCACTTGCGGAAAAAGTAGGGCGGGTCAGTGGTCTTCTGAAAGGTTTGCCGGAAGACAGGCAAACCGAAACCGTCATCGAAATGATGGTTGCTGAAGCCATAAAAACTTCAGAGATTGAAGGCGAGACTCTCAGCCGTAAAGATGTGATGTCCTCGATTAAAAACAATCTTGGGTTTAAGAATATCGCAAAGGTTCAAGACAAGAAGGCAGAAGGGGCTGCCGACTTAATGATAGATGTTCGAGAGAGCTTCGCCGAAGATCTGAGCAAAGAAAAACTGTTTTCCTGGCATCGAATGATCATGAAAGGGAGTTGGGGGAGTAAAGCGGGTGATTGGCGATCTCATAAAGAACCCATGCAAGTGGTATCCGGACCTATCGGTAAAGAAAAAATTCATTTTGAAGCCCCCCCATCAAGCCGAGTCCCGGATGAAATGAACAATTTCATCGCGTGGTTTAATAACACGGGCCCAAATGGGAAAAATCAGATCAAGAAACCAGCCGTCCGCTCCGCGATTGCGCATCTCTATTTTGAAAGCATTCATCCTTTTGAAGATGGAAATGGGAGAATAGGGCGGGCAATTTCAGAAAAAGCCTTGTCGCAAGGGGTGGGGCGGCCCATCCTGCTCAGCCTGTCTAGATCCATCGAGGCAAGACGAAATGCATATTATGACGCGCTTCAGGCTGGGCAGAGATCAAATAAGATTACTCCCTGGGTGACCTATTTTGTGAAAATGATACTTGAATCACAAATCCAGGCAGAAGAAGAAATAGCCTTTACTTTAAAGAAAACAAAATTCTTTGATCGCTTTAGAGGTCAACTGAATGAGAGGCAACACCGTGTTGCACGCCGGATGCTGGAAGAAGGGCCGAAAGGCTTTGAAGGTGGTATGAGCACAAAGAAGTACGTCTCTATTACCCACACTTCAAAAGCAACAGCAACAAGGGATTTACAAAACCTCGTAGAAAAAGGGGTTTTCATCTCTTCCGGACGCGGACGGAGTACGCGTTATGAGGTTAACCTTGGGCTGGTGTGGTGAGTCCCGGTGTATCAAGTTTATGATTGAAAAAGAACTAGAGGCCGTTCGATAGGGGAGTGAAGGCGGGAAATATGAATTGGACGGTCTACATCCTGGAATGCGGCGACGGGAGGCTCTACACGGGGATCACGACGGACCTGGCGCGGCGGATCACAGAACATGAAGGGGTGAAGGGGG
>JBHHXE010000153.1:0-3862 GCA_046756865.1 Nitrospiria bacterium
AGTAAAGAACGTAGAGACTTTGTTGACATAGTGCGTATCACCGCTGAATTGTTAGGGGGCCTATCGGCTCTGGAGCGGACTCCCGACCTGCGAGTGCTGATGTTTCACGGTCCCTTAGTCTACTTGATGAGTGGTTATGCCGGACACACTCCCTTTACCGAGGATGACATTGACCTATTTTTGCGCCACTATATGCCTCAGCCCGATGTAGGGCGACAACTTAAAGAAGATTTCCTGCAAAAAGCCCAACTTGACATTTACCCTAAAATGACGGCCCATTCCGATGAGTGGGTCAAGAGATCTTTGTTTGAACCGCTGGCTTGGATTGCCTACCTTTATCAACGATTACTCGAAACGGCGCGACAGCGGAACCCGACGCCTATCATTGCCGGTGTTGTTGAACGAGGTACATTACGCCAATTCAGTGAACAGATACTGCTGGAACGGGTCTTTCGGGGGTTGCGTCAGAAAGGAAAAACAGATTATTTCAACCGGATGTATGGTCGTTCTGATTTAATCTCCCCAAAGGCTTTGATAGACCGGTTAGGCTACACGGACGCCTTACTCCTGGCGATGCTCCTCCAACCGGGCGAATATTCTGAGTCCTGGATGATTAATAAGTATTCCGGTCTCAGTCGAGGCAAAGTGCTCCTACCCGACGATGTGTGGGAAAGTAGTGTAAATTGGGCCGTCCTCAAACCGTCGAGCGGATTCGGTTTTCCGGGCGTGTCTGGATGTTATCTGCATGTTTCCGAAACTACCGAACCATTGCGAATCGAGGTCTTCAAGGGGTTGGGGGACGATCAGATTGGAGAAGCAGCCGGCCGAGCATACTTATATGCTCGTTTGCTCCCAGGCTATGGCTTTCCGGTTGGTTTGGATATAGTGGACAAGCACGCCCACGTGCCAGACTGGTTGACGAGTGCCTATGGCAAGCTCATTCGGTACCATCTCGGCGTGAGCTTGCAACAAGGGGAGATTAGCGACGCTGAGATGCGTCGTATTTTGGTTCAGGCAATATACATGACTCATCGGGACTGGTTGTTCCGCCCCAGAGCTTGAAAGGGAGGGTAGTGGTATGGCGACAGCAACTAACGTTAATACAGCCGATCGCTATGTTGGCACTATTGTAGGTGAAAGCACCAGCCGCGAGTTTCGGCTGGCTGTTGCCCACGAAACGGTTCGGGAGCAAGACATCATCGCTGTGGATGCTGAATTACGACGACCAGAAGATGAAGCCGCACCTCCTGAAAAGCTCCGGGTCTGGGCCAAAGTGCAGCGGATCGAAAGACTAAATCCCCTCTTTCCCAGCGAAGCCGGCCACGAATTGGCCGCCACCCGTACCGATCCTTTTGATACGGTTCTGTCGCTAAGCCGGGAGATGGTGACGGCCGTGTGTCAAGTGTTGGGAGCTGAACCGTTAGATGGCAGCGTGGGGGGCAAGCTGGACCACCTGCGCTATCCGGCCCAACCGGCTACGAGCGCCTATCGCCCCGACTCAAGGGACATTGCCCGCGTAGTTCTGGGAGAATTGCAACAAAAGCAAAAACGGGCTTTGGATATTGCCACCCTTTCCAATCGGCCTGAAGTGGATGTAAAAATCGATGGCCACGCCATTGTCACCCGCCATCTGGCAATTTTAGCGATGACCGGGGCTGGCAAAAGCTGGACCGCCCGGCGGATTATTGAACAACTGGCTGCGAAAAATTATCCCATCGTCATCTTTGACCCGCACGGCGATTATACAGGGTTGGCAGACGTGCCGGGGCTTAAAAAACAGGTGCGTCGTTACTATGCTCAATTCCCTATCTTCGAGCAAGCGCCTGAGACCGTAATGACTGTTGTTGAAACTCTGGGCTGGAATTTGGCAAACACGCATCGCAATTGGTTTGATGATTTATTTAAGGGAGCCCAATCTTGTATTTCTGGAACAACAGAAGAATTAAAACAACGGGCCAGGTGGTTTGCTGATTTTCTGGGTAATAATAATATCACCCGCTTCGGCTTACAGCCTAACCTTTTCTTTATGGCTGATTTTGTGCAGGCTGTGGTGCTGGCTGGTAAAAGCCAGAACCAGGATGCTATTGACCAGCTTGTTGAGTGGAGTGGCCGAGATGCGCTTGGAAATATCAACAAACAACAAGCCGGATGGCTGGAAGGTTTGCCCAACAATTTGCGAACAGCGGCAAGGCAAATATGGCAGATGGAAAGAATCAGTAAACAAATTGCTCGTGATAGTCAACCGTTGCCTATTGATCGCACGGAACTGGTCAATTATGGCGGTGTCAGCATAGTGGCCCTGGCCGGTTATACCAGCGATTTTCAGGCCACGATTTACACACTGGTTGCCGAACAGATATTTTCTGCGCGGGTATCTGATGAGCTTAAGTTGCCGGTATTGCTCCTGCTAGAAGAAGCGCATAATTTTGCCCCAGCCCGAGCCAGCACCGCTGCCGAACAGCGAGCCGTCGCCACCACCAGGCAAATCGCCCAGGAAGGCCGCAAGTTCGGCGTGGGCCTCATTCTCATCAGTCAGCGTCCTTCTCGCCTGGATGAAACTACATTGTCGCAATGCAACTCCTACATCATAATGCGGATGGTTAATCCTGCCGACCAGAGCTACGTTCGCCGTGTCATCGAGACCCTGGGTGAGGATGAGGCTAATTTGCTCCCTGACCTGGATGTTGGGGAAGCCCTTCTTTCAGGACAGCTCATAAACTTTCCGGTGCTGGTTAGAATAAAAGAACCCCAGTCAAAAGGGGAGCGGGAGGAAAAAGACGCCTTTGAAGCGCTTGAGGAAGCGCGCCTGGATCTCGCCAATGAGAGGAGGAGATAAGCTGTTGCAAATCGTCGCTGGCCTCAATCTTAACAAAAATCCCAGGGTTTGGAATCCTGACTCTCCATACTACTTGCCAAATCTGACGGCGGTGATGGTTTCCTATGCTGATTTTGACAAAGCGCCTGTTTTAAGGCGGCGGGTGATGCGCTTTGCGCAAGGCTTGCGAACCTATTTGAACCTGCCGGACACGACCCAGGTGTATCTCGATAATGGAGCGTTTTCATTCTTGCGTCGCCACAGAGAAGTTCCCCGCCAGGAGTATGAGGAGTTCGTCAAGCGAGCGTCTCCCGATTGGTATGCGATTCCGCAAGATTATATCCCCACGCCACGGATGAGCGATGAAGAACAACTGGACTGCTTGCAGCGGACAATGCAGGTCAATCGAAACTATCGCCACGATGGTTATGTCCCTGTGATTCACATCAGCCGTCATTTGGCAGCATACTTGCACCAGTTGCAGGCTGATGAGCGGTTATTAGAAAGTAAGAATGCAGTCGCTTTGGGAGGTATTGTTCCCAACTTACTAAAAATGCCCAAAGCGATGAAGCCCGAAAACGTTCTCGACAGCGTGCGTCAGGTTCGGGCTGAGTTGACCGGCAAGAAACTGCACATCTTCGGGGTAGGAGGAATCGCTACATTGCATCTGGCGGCCCTCCTAGGTGTTGACTCGGTTGACTCCGCCGGCTGGCGCAACCGGGCGGCGCGAGGCATCGTTCAGTTGCCTGGCCGGGGAGAGCGAATCGTTGCAAATCTAGGCAACTGGCGCGGTCGAGAACCGGACGAGCAAGAATGGGAAATGCTGAGAAATTGTCCCTGTCCGGCCTGTCAGGAATTTGGTGTGGAAACTCTACAGGTAAGCGGCATGCAGGGTTTTTGTTGCCGCGCTACGCATAATCTGTGGACGTTATTAGATGAGGCCCGACAGATTGATGAGCATTTAGCTGCCGGAACCTACGAAGTGTGGTATAGTAAACACGTGGAAAATTCGACTTATCGGCCATTGATTGAGTATGCCTTAGAGCG
>JBHHXE010000154.1:0-3849 GCA_046756865.1 Nitrospiria bacterium
AACGGGCTCAACGAATATGATTTCAAGACTCTCCTCCTCTCAATTTTCAACCAGGAAAAGTCAGTATTTTTGCCATGGAGAGAGGTATTCTGCTTCTTTGAAATTCGTATCAAATCGGTAAACCGGTAAAACCCTCAACTTTTCAAACGCTTTGGAGCAATAAGCCGGAAATGGAGAAGGAGAATATCAAGCGGGATCGGTGGTTATCTTTCGAAGAGGAGGAACAACTCCTGAAGGCCTGTCCATCCTGGTTGGAGAAGATTCTTGTTTTTGCCCTCAACACTGGAATGAGAAGGGGGGAGATCCTTCGACGTGTCTTCCTTTCGGCGCTCACAAAGGCCGGGATCGAAGATTTTCGCTTCCACGATTTAAGGTATACCTTCGCCACGCGGCTTGTCCAGGCGGGAGTAGACTTCTACAAAGTGCAACGCTTACTCGGTCACAAGACACCGAGCATGACCCAGCGTTATGCACATCATTACCCGGAAAGCCTTAGAGACGGGGTGGAAATCTTGGATAAAAGGGAGAATTTTGTCACAATTTTGACACAATCACCAACTGTGACAGGTGGGTGTTCTCTCTAAGTCATTGAAAAGATGGTGCGCCCAGAGGGATTCGAACCCCCGACCCCTTGGTTCGAAGCCAAGTGCTCTATCCAACTGAGCTATGGGCGCGAGAATTGGGTAATTGGACGATAATGCTATCGGAGGGCCCTCACTCTTTGGTCCTCTTTTGTTGGTTTCTTATGAATGGTTGGCGTAATAAAGATCAGAAGTTCGTTCTGGATTGAATTCTTGATCTGTTTTTTGAAAAGCCAGCCGAGGATCGGAATTTTTGACAACCAGGGAACGCCCTTGTCCGCCGTCGATTCCCTATGGGTGTAGATCCCCCCAATGGCGATTGTTTCACGGTTTCCCACCAGGAGGTCAGTTTCCGCGGTTCGGGTGAGCAGGGGGGGGATACCCTGAACCTGCTGACTGAAATCGGGATCTTTTTTATCCGTCTTGACGTGGAGCAGAATCTGATTGTCGGGCGTAATATGTGGAATGACTGTGAGTTCAAGTTTTGCGTCGATGGTTGTGACTCCGGTTGTTGCCCCCGTTCCGGTGGTCCCCGTCCCCCCGGTGCCCCCTGCCTGCGCCCCCGTGGACAGGATCGCGGCCGTTGGGATCAGGATCTCCGTTCCACTGGAGATAACCGCCTGCTTGTTGTTCAGCGTCATCACACGGGGATTGGAGAGAATCTTCCCGCGCCCGGTGTCTTCCATCGCAGACAACTGGAGATCAAGCTGTCTGGCCGATCCGATACTTCCAACCAACATTCCAATGGCCCCGCCTGATCCCGGACCGACAGAGGCCGGGAGGTTGACCAGAAAATTACTTCCGGAAAGACCTGTTCCTCCGGCCAAGGAGGTTCCAGTCGCCTGAAAGAATTTATTTGAACCGGCTTCGAGCCTTCCTCCCCATTGGATTCCCAGCTCCCGGGTAAAATTGGAGTTTACCTCTACGATACGCGCCTCAATCATCACCTGCGGGGTCTCGCTATCCAGGCTCTTGACGACCGTGGCAATCTTATGGATGTTTCCTGGATCATCCCTGAGCACCAGAGAATTGGTACGGGCATCGATTGTGACACTCCCCTTTTTGGTCAGTAGTTCTTTGATGATCTCTTTTGTTTCCTTCGCATCTGCATACGAAACGGGAAGAATCCTTGTCTCCAGCCCCGTCTCACCATCGCCAAAAGGAGACTTTATGACACGAATAATCTTCCCTTCCTGAAAAGAGACAAGATTGTTGACCTTCAGGATCGCCCCAAGAGCCTCTTCAAAAGAGACTTCCCGAAAGCTGAGGGTCACCTTTCCGCTCACCTCTTCACCAACAATAATATTCAGCTGGTTCTCCTGGCCGAGAGCACGAAGAACGTCTTTTAAATCGGCATCCCTGAACTCCATGGAGAGAAGAGATGCTCCCTGATCCAAGGGCTTTGGATGCTGGTGACCTGCCCCGGCATCCAAAGGAGAAATCACAAGACTTCCAAAAATCAGAGAGAGGAAGAGGACGACTGTCCCCGGCCCTGATCGAAATTTTTTACATAACGGCATTCGGCACCCTCCTTGCGGCGCGATTTCAGGAATCACTGAGCCATTATGCTCAGCGCTTCCTCTCTTATCTCAGCGTAAACGGATCGACTCTTAACTCCAGAACCTCAGACCCGCTTCTTAGAATCACGCGGTCCGGCTGAATATCATGAACCGCCATCCCACCAACCTGATCTCCTTTTCGGGTAATCTGATTATTAATAATGGCCGCACCACTCCCGTTTTTATAAATAATCGCGCTCAGCAAAAACCGGTTTTCTCTGTTCACGGGCACGCCATTTTTGGGCGTGGAAGGCAGGAGAAAGGGATCTCGCCCCCAATCGTCAGTCGCTTTCTTAATCGCTTCCTTCTTCTGGAGAAAGCGGAGGTTGACATCAACAAGCGACTGCTGCTCTCTCTTGAGGTCAGTCCTGGGTGTGTCTGAAAAAACAGGGACCGCATAAAAAAACACGACAGCAAACAGAGACCAAACCCAAAACCCAACGACTGCTTTTTCGATCATGCCTCCCCCCTTCTGTAAACGTGAAGGCTCAACTCCGTCACAACCTCGGGGCTTATTTTGAGATCAGACCGAATAATAATCCGGTCGATCACGACGGGTTCCGGAAATCGCTCCAGGGACAGCAGGTAGAGCCCGAGATCACGAAAACGGGAACGTGTTTTTAAGTCTAAAGGGAGAACCCGATACGCACCCTTGTTTTCCAGCACATTCGGTTTTATTTCCAGGAGTTCGACACGCTGCCCTCTCGCCTGCCTATACATTTTATGAAGGAGTTTTGAAAGCATGGTCCCCGAATGAATAAACCCGGCATCCTGGACGGGGCTTATTTCCTGCTCAGCAGGCCCGTCCTCCCGCAATGTTTCCAGGGTCGATCCAAGCCGGGTGACCTCCTCTGAAAGGTCCAGGATTTGGCTGTTCAGCTTTTCGCGCGCCGCCACTCTTGGATTATAAGAGAACACAAGGAACGAATAGCAGACCGCCCCCAGCGTCAGGACACACAGGATTTTCTCGCGCTTTGAAAGCTTGGACCACCACTTTTGTTGGCTTCTAAGGGTCATCCGTCCTCCAGGCCCTGAGAATGATCACCCCGGATGCCGGAATGAATCGAGAAGTCGAATCGATCCTGCCTCCCATTTCGCCTGGAGAATTCTAGGTTTACGTCCTTGAAGAACCGGGATGTCTCCATGGAAGATATCATCTCAGTTACCTTGTTATGTGATTGAGAAAACCCCGAAATCCGAACGCCCTCTCCATCCGTATTTTTCATCTCAGTAATCCAGATCCCTTTTGGAATAATAAAGCTGAACTCCTTCAGGATACGCGACCAGGAAACCCGCTCTTTCAGAATCCTATTGATTCTGACGGGATCAAGCCGCGGAGACACCCTCGTCACTTCCGGTTTGCCCATAGGAGAAACGGCCTCGACCCGGCGGAGAAGTTGATCGCGCTCCCGCCGCAAGGTCTCTACTTCAGCACGGAGTTCCTCCCCTCTCTTTTGATCCTGAAAATAATACCCGAAAAGAACCAGGACCATCACCACGATAATTAAAGAGAGAAATCCTTTTTTGGCTGAAACCTCCCCCCCGACTTCCAGGAACTCGGGTTGAAGCAGATTTATATGTCCGTCCATATAAGCGGCCCTATATCCCACCCTCTATCGGAATCTTTTCTGCTCTCCTTTAGCAACGCCACCCCAGAAGAATGGGGATTGCACGCTCAGGACGTATCCGTTACGCTCAAACAACGTAGA
>JBHHXE010000155.1:0-3818 GCA_046756865.1 Nitrospiria bacterium
TCAAACCCAGCAGATCACACTTAAGACCCTGTCCAGTTTTTGGGGTCCACTTCTCCGGACAATTTATGTGCAAATTACCGGACACATTATGAACTCGCACGGATTGACGTTATCATTGGTAAAGACAAGCTTTTTTGATAATATGACTATTAGCATAAGCCTAGGCAGCAACTCTCGACGAAGGAGATAAGTGCATAACGGTGGTTATCGCATTGCAATGGTCGCAGCCTGCCCCTTTCCGGAACCACGGGGAACACCAACACGAATCCTCAGAATGGCTGAGGCGCTGGCTGGCAGAGGACATGAGGTTCATGTAGTTTCCTATCATTTGGGGCAGCCAATTGATAGCCCATCCATCAAAATACACCGCATCCCCAATATTAAAACCTACCAAAAACGCACACCAGGTCCCAGTTGCCAGAAACTGCTGGTACTCGATCCACTGTTAGTTATTAAGTTAATTGCGCTGTTGCGCCGGTACGAGATTGATTTAATCCATGCGCACCATTTTGAAGGCATGTTGGCATCCTGGTATGCCCACAAGTTATTCAATAAGCCATTGGTATTTGACATTCACACATTATTGGAGTCCGAACTACCTTACTATGGCTCAGGGTTTCCTTTGTCATTGAAAAAGCACGTGGGTCGGTTGTTCGATAGAATTGTGCCTCACTTCGCCAATCAGTTAATTGCTGTTTCAGATGAAATCAAAGAAAAGCTAATCAAACAGCATGGCTACACCAAACGGCAGATCCCGGTGATTCCCAACGGAATGGAGCTAGAGCTATTCGGAGACATTGGTGTGTCAGGTTGCTCAAAAGAGGGGCAATCCAAAACACTCGTATTTTCTGGCAATCTTTCCCTCTACCAGAGAATAGATCTTCTTTTGGAGGCGTTTCGTGAGGTATGCAATCAACGATCGGATGTGCACCTTAAGATGTTGACCGCGAGCGATTTCAGTTCCTATGAAGTGTTGGCGCGAGAATTAGGTGTACGAGAGCGTATCGACGTTAAAGAGTGTCAATTGGAGGATTTACCAAACGAGCTGGCAAGTGCAACGATTGCGTTAAACCCTCGTACGGAATGCGACGGTTTACCGCAGAAATTGCTAAACTACATGGCAGCTGGTATCCCTGTGGTTAGCTTCGAAGGTTCAGCAAAGCACTTCTTGCATGGGCAACACGGCTTGGTCGTTGAGAACGGAAATACGAAGGAGTTTGCCGATGCCATCGTAAAGATACTGGATCATCCGGAACGGGGGAAAAAATACGGTGAAGATGCGAGAAGCTTTGTTCTCAATGAAATGTCCTGGGACAAGACAGCCGCAAATGTAGAAGAAATTTATGACCAGATCCTATGTGAGACTCAAAGTAACGAAGGGAGAGTTAGACCGTGAGGCTTTGTTTTCTGGTCAGTGCGTATTTCCGTTGGGGGAAATACGGTATTGTAGTTGGCCATTTGTTTTGGTATTGGCGATAGGAATTTGTCGCATCGCTTCACGATTATCTACCGATTCAGCAGTGTCGGCGGTCGGAACAAAACCGGCCAGTGGGGATCGGTTTAAAACCGGCCAGTTAGTGTGGTTTTAAATCTTTACCATTTTCTCTATTTTGTTTGCAAGCCTTGTCTTTGAGGCGGTAACTCTTTCCGACGATCTGGAAGACTTCTGCGCGGCTGAGAAAACGGTCGAGGATGGCCGTGGCCGTAGGCACATCGCCGATCAGTTTTCCCCATTCCTCGAGGGGGCGGTTGGAGGTCATAATGGTTGAGCGCAGTTCGTAGCGGCGCATCATAATCTCGAACAGGTGCTCGCCCGAGTTTTTGGGGAGTTTTTTAAGCCCCATGTCGTCGATGATGAGCAGGTCAGGCGCGAGATAGCGGCGTAAGCTCTTGGGGCTTTCGTTGAAGGCTTCGGCCTGACTGAGTTCTCCGACGGCATCAAAGATGGAGCGGTACATGACGGTGTACCCCACCCGGGCAGCCTGATGTCCAATGGCCTGCGCGAGGTGAGATTTGCCGACGCCCGGGGGGCCGGTAAAGAGGATATCACGATGTTCCCGGATGAAGTGACAGGTGGCCAGCTCCATCATCTCCCTGCGTTTGATGGAAGGGTTGAAGGTAAAGTCGAAGTCCTCAAGGCTTTTAAGATCGCGGAACCTTGCGGCTTTGACCCGGCGGGCGATGGCCCGGTCGTTTCTAATGGCGATTTCATCGTTGACGATCAGCTCCAGGAACTCGGCGTGGCTGAGCTGATTCCCCGCGGCCTCCTGCAGACGGACTTGAAGCGTGGAGAGAAGTCCCGAGAGGCGCAGTCGTTTAAGTGTGCTTTGAAGTTGTGGATTCATCGGTTTTCCCTTTCCTCTTTGGGTTTAAATGATACACTCAGATACTGCTCATAATCCGCCAGAGGACGGATGATCTCATGCTGCTCGGTAAATTCAAACGGGATCTCATCGGCATGGCGTTTGATGAGCTCGCGCAAGGGACGAAGCCGAAACAGATTGGCCCGAAGCGCGGTACGGCTGGCCTGATTGATGACCGAAACCGGGTACGTTCGGGTGAGGCTGACGAAGCCCTGGAGCACCCGCACGCCTTCGATGCCCCGGGCGTCGAGCATGGCCCGGGCCCAGGCGGCGGCCGGTGTGCCGATCCGGGCAGCCCGGGACAGGAGATACGACGCGCCCCGCTCCACGGCGGATATCTTTGCATCCGCGATATGGGCCCGGCAGGTCTTGAAGCGGCCCGGGGCGATCCGAGAATGGACGGCAATCTGTTTGAAATGCTGGTCAAATACACGTATCAGACGGGCATCCCAGCGGATCCAGACCTGCCGGCCCAGATATTCCGGTGGGACGGAGTAATAGGCTCTGGCCACCTCCACATGGCCGTCGCGATGCACCTTACGCTGCCCCTCGTGGTAGAAGGGAAAGGACTCTTGGGGTAAAGGCTGTAAGGCAGTCCGTTCTGTCTCGAACATCCGGCGGACCTGTCTTTTGGTCGTGCCGTGGATCCGGGTATCGGCCACCTTCGTCTCCCAGTGGATAAGAAAACGCTTCTGCTCCTCCAGGGAGGGAAACGTCCGGCCTTTCAGGGCATTGTCCTTGACGTACTTGACTCCGCTTTCGATCTTGCCCTTGTGCCGGGGGGTGTAGGGTTTCGTGGGAAGGATGATGGTCCCGTAATGCCGGGCAAAGGCAAGGACTTTGGGGTTCAGGTCGGGATCGAACCAGTCGGCGTTCTTCACCGCCGCCTTCAGGTTATCGATCACCAGGGTTCTGGGGACCCCGCCAAAATGTCGGAAGGCGTTTTCAAGGACCCGGATGAAGTTCTCCGTGGTCTGCCGGTACACCGGTTCGCTATAGCCTTTGCGGGAGTGGGAAAGCGTGATGCGAAGCACATGGGGACGGCGTCTTATCCCGCCTTCGATGACCCAGGCCCCCGAGCCGAAGTCCACCTGCGCCTCGGCGCCGGGCGCGCACTCCATACGGCGAAACGGAAGCGGGGTGGCCGCGCCGAGTTTTCGGACAAACCGCTTGACCGAGGAGTACGACGCGGTAAACCCTTCTTCCGCGCTCAGGTCCTGGTAGATCCGCTGGGCCGTCAAGCCCAGATCCAGCTTGTCCTGGATGACGCTCTTGAAAGGTTCGCACTCGCTGGGTCGGCCTGAACAACGCCCGGCATCCGGCAAGATCAGATCCGACAGGAACGATCCCTCAGACCCGGGGGTCGAAATGGCTGGTTTTGAAGTTTCAGGAGGGGGTGTGCCGGGGGTCGAAATGGTCGGTTTTAGCGAGCCCGCCTTTCGCAGTCGGTCGTAA
>JBHHXE010000156.1:0-3781 GCA_046756865.1 Nitrospiria bacterium
ATCCTGAAATGACAGAGCGTATTGATCATTTTGATGGAATGGCCCTGTTGTTTGAGGAATCTCCAAACCGGCATTCTTATTTCGGATTTCTGAGAAACATATGAAACCCAGTCTCGGAAAGATTTAAGTTTCAACTCGGTCCCTGCCATACTGCAAAACCACTGATTGATTCGTTCTTTGTTTGCCCTTCCCACCATAAGAAGACCATTCAAACATCCCTCCATGCCTTATAGGATGTTTATCTCTCACCCCCTATTTATTTAATCCTGAGCAAAGTTTACCGCGCTTTTGTAACAAAAAAGTGTATCGAATTCGGAACACTTTTTATTGCAGAAACCATGGTAAAAAAATAAAAGAGAATTTAAGAGGGGTAGAAATGAAGATGGAAATCAGGCCGTTTGAGGCGAGCATGTCGGATGTTTTGCAGGATGTCAGGTCCCATTCATGGTTCTGGTGTCACAGTGTGATCCTGGAAATGGGATTGTCGGTTTACGAGATCGCCGTCTATTGCGTCCTGGCGCGGCACGCTGACGGGAGCGGAGAGAAAAGGGTCTGCTTCCCCTCTTACAGACGATTGAGTACGGTCTTGGGCTGCAGCCGTCCGAGGGCCGTTCAGGCTGTTCGCATCCTGATTCAAAAAGGGCTTTTAAAGAAAACGGCCCGAAGCGATCAGAAAGGGTGTCACAGCAACCTCTACGAGCTGATTGACCCGGTCAATGCGTCGGGGACTGCACATGGTAAACGAGGTGAACCAGGGTGATCAAAATCTGACACCCCCGGTTCATCAGATGAACCACCCCGGTAAACGTCATGAACCACCCTGGTAAACCAGGTGAACACATAACAAGAATAAGTAAACAAGAATAAGTGAATAAGGAAAGGGTTTACCTGTAATGAGTAAGACATATCTTAAGCAACCTGTGGATAAGTTCAGTTCCGCCACTTCTTTAGAAAAAAGCCGTCTGAGAGCGGAATCTGTGCTGAAAATGAGATTCACTATAAATTCATCGGGTTACCATGTCTTTTCAGAAACAAATCACCAATTAAATTCAATATGTTTTGAACATTCCCCCAAAATAGGTGATCGATTGAATATCAGGTCCCTATCTTGTATTTCAATCCTCCGGATAAAAGTCAGATTCTCGTCGAATCGTCATTGTTTGTTAGCGCAATACCATTTTCCCTCCTTAATCGATGAGGATCTTCAATGAAAAATCACAAACCTGAAACCTTATCGTGTCATTGCGGGGCGGAACTATATCCGCTTTACAATCCAGTCACAGAACCTTGGATTGCCCCTAACCCAAGCTGTTCCCGATGTCTGGAAGCGATTGAAGCGATGGAAAGGAAAGCCAGAAAAGAAGCGGTTCGCATGCTCATTCGCCAAGAGATTAAATCCCTTCTTAAGAAAGCCGGCGTCCCCAGCCACTTTCTGAACGCGTCTCTTTCGAATTACCTAACAAGTGTTGAGACCCAGTCCGTTCTCAAGCCTATCAACTGTTATCTGGAAGAAAAAAAGCACACCGGTCGGTTTCTCTTCGGCCCGACCGGTGTTGGAAAAACACACCTTGCGGCGTCCTTGGCAAGGGTGTTTCTTCTGCAGGCCGAGCACGTTCTTTTTCAAAATATGCATCGCCTGTTTCTCAATATCCGAAGCGCTTTTGATGCCACCGCCCATGCCCAAACTGAGAAGGAACACCTTGACTTCCTCAGAGATGCCTCGGTCTTGATCCTGGATGACCTTGGCGCCGAACAGCTGACCTCTTGGTCAAGGTCGATTATGTCATTGATCATCAATGACCGTTACGAATCTTCGCATCGGCGTCTGATCATCACGAGCAATCTGAATCTGAAACAGATCGAACAAAAATATACGCCACGTGTCGCATCACGAATTATGGGCATGTGCAAGGTCTTGTCCGTGGATGGACCGGACTTCCGAATAAGGAAAACATAACAGGAACGGTTAATGGACGAAAAAATAGTCAATAGCCTTCGGGAAAAGATCATCAAACGATTGAACCTTATGAATGAAGGACCCCCGCTCTCCGATCTCTTCTCGCTCATCCAGGATCTTAACTTTCTCCTTTTCCGCCTGCTTCAAGAACTGGGTGCATTATCATCCGGAGGTTATCTTTCCCCGGAAATCCTTGCAGCCTTGCTCAGGTTTGAACCGGACGATGGACATAGGATCATTACCTTAGGAGAGGACTTACGGGGGCATTCCGACAGTGACCTCCTGCATGGCGCCGGACTGTTTCCATTGATCTGTCTGCACACCCTTCCGGATTCGCTTGACCTGATCGTGCCGGCAAATCAAAAAAAAGTAATCCCCGTACATCAACTGATCGAGAAAGAGCGGATCATTGCGATTTTACTGGAGCAGATCCGGGTTCTGAGGGAAAAAAGATAATGTTGAAGATCGATCCACTGGAACCCCTGTTAATCGCAGGATTTCATCAACTCGGCTGCAATGTGTCCTGGATTGCGCGATTGGTGAATTGCTCGCGTAACAGGGTCTATCGTCAACTTCGGGCGCTGGACAAGTTTCCTGCTGCCGAAAAAAGAGAGCGTTCAAGGGAGGCAAGGTTATCAAAAAAGAGGAAAAAAGAGATCGTCGATCTGGAGTCTGCGGGCATTTCCCCTATCGATATCGCACTGGTTATGGAGATCGCTCTTCCTGTTGTACTGCAGGTCGTCTATGAAACGACGGAAATTAAACGGCGCTGTTTGAGATGTGACGTATTAAACCCCGACTGGATCTGTAAAAAATGCAGACGCCGCCGCAAAAAAGAGCGGCCGGGCCTCTATGATGATTATGCGTCAATCTTGTAAGGGAAGTTTATTTTTTATCCGGATGATTCAACATGGACGACATCCTTCAAATGGAGTTAATCAAAGGGATTAAGGTATTAGCCGGGACGGACCACGAGGCCTTTTTTACTGAATGGCTGGTTTCGATCTGTCAGTGTAGCGAAAAGAATCTCCAGCTCATTAAGTTCTATGAGAGGCTCACATTTTTCCCGGAATCCGTCAAAGCATTGGAGCCGCACACCGGACTGACGATGGATGATTTACGCCCTTTCTGCGGCTTCAATGACTTGGCACCGACCACTCTGGAAGAAATCGTCTCCCTGGACCAAATCTTAAGGCAGCTCCTCTATCTTTCCCTTAACAAAAAGGAAGATGGAACGTGGCTTCCTTCGGTAGATAGACGCCCTTCCAAAACCCATCATAGAAAAAAAATAAAACGATTACGCATCATCATCACGGAACAGGAACGACTCATCAATTCCTTGAAAAAACGCCTGCAAAAGTCGGAAGGTATCGATCCTCGGATGAGATGAAAGCGAGACAGGCAGCGAAAGATCGTGTGCAGGGAGGTGTAATAATCAACACAAAACAGCTCACAGAAAAAGAGGAATTGCAGTTCATTCGCCTCGCAAAAATGGCCGGATTTACGATCAAGCAGATCGAGCAGGAGGTCACCCTGTCGACTGAGAGTCTGAATCACAAATGGAAAAAGATTCCAGTCAAACGTATCCCCCAATATCTCAAAGTCCACAACCGTCACAAAGGCATGATTATCGAACTCATCTTGATGTCGATCGATATTTTTGAGATTAGTTCAATATTCAATTACAGTCCGATAACTGTGCTCCGATTTATCGAGCGGGCCTCTCTTGAAGCTCAGTGGCGGATCAGAAAATGCGATGTCTGTAAGCATCCGTTTGTCGATTTTGAAAGAAGAAAAATCTGTCAAAGGATGTCATGCAATTGG
>JBHHXE010000157.1:0-3763 GCA_046756865.1 Nitrospiria bacterium
ACATTTTGACATTTATTTTTCTGTAGGATATACTGTTCCACCAGATTCTTGGAGCCGTCTATGGGTACCGCAAGTGAGTCGGATGAAGACGAAAAAATACCGAAAGAGAGCGATGATAAGGATTTTAACGAAGAAGAAGTAAAATCCGCCAAGGAAATCCTGCAATCTCTTGCCAAAACGGCAAGAACACTTAAGATCTACCTTCCAAATAACCCTATACATAAAAAATTCATTGATGAACTGATCGAGAAGCTTGAGGCGCATCTCCTGAGTTTTGGTCCGTTGCGGCTTCGTGTGAAGCAGTTCGAGCTTTACTGCTCGGAGCAGCTCGTCTATGAAAATATCAACCGTATGGAGAGTATTGCATTTAAACTCTTTATCGACGGGATGCGTGAGATATCTTTTCTTCCCGGGGTCGATCGAGATGAAATGGTTGAATTGATGCAGGCGCTAGGAAGTGAAGGTGAAGATACCGAAGCGGATGATGATATCGTGACCATATTATGGGAGAAGAACCTGCCCCATATTAAGTATATTGTTGTGGAAAGTCTCCAGAATGACGCGAAGGAAATCGACTCTTGCCCTGAGATGCAGGCGGAACACCCCAGTCAACAAAAACTCGAGTCGGTATTCAAGCAAGAGGGGGGTGCCTCTTTGGGAACGCTGACGACTGCTGCCCATCGGAAGGTTGAAATTCCTTCTCTTCATCTCTTCAAGCTGACTGAAGAGGAGGTCGAAAAAGTAAAGAGGGAAGTACGAGGCGAGGAAGACCTTGATGTTGTTGGAGAGCTAATCGGGATCTTGTTTGATATTCTACGGATTGAGCGGCAGGTTATCATTTTCTCTGAAATCCTGGATATCCTTGATAATATTCTCAACAGGCTGATGAGTCGGGGTGATCTTAGTTATGCCAGGAGAATTCTGGAGTTTTTCTGGGAGATGCTGAATCCATCCAATAAACTTCCGGAGTCCATCGAGACCTTGGTGAGAAGTGCTTTAAAGAACGCGGGCGCTCCGAAGAAGATGGCCCTGCTTGAGCCGGCCCTGAATGCGAACAGGCCTGATCTTTATAAAGAACTTTTTTCGTTTATGATCCTCTTTGACAAGAATGTTATCCCGCCGACCATAGACCTCCTGGCCTCTGTCAATAACATGAAGGCCCGACGTATCCTGTGCGATGCCCTGGTTGAACTGGGGAGGGCGGATGTCGAAACTTTAATTGCAGGATTAAAAGATGAACGATGGTTTCTCGTTCGGAATCTGATTTACGTTCTAGGAAAAATTGGGGACCCAAGGATTATTCAAGCCTTTTCCCGATTCAGGAAGCACGCAGAACCCAAAGTGAGGAAGGAAGTCCTTCACGCTCTGGATGCGATGGACGACGAAAAGGCCATCCAATTTATGACTCAGTTTGTGAACGACCCTGACCAGACAAACCGTATTTTTGTGATCAAGAGTCTGGCAAGAAAAGAAGTCCAAGAAAGCTTGTCTCCCCTGTGGGAGGTGATTACTTCCAAAGGTTTTGATTCCAAGGATTTCTATGAGAAGAAAGAATATTTTAATACTGTAGCTGTTATCGGCGGTGATGGTATTATCCCGGAAATGCGGCAATATCTCAATATTCGATGGAACCTGTTTAAGAATACCGGCAAAGAAGAGAAGGGGCTCTGTGCGGTCCGCGCGCTCAAACGGATTGCCTCGCCAGCCGCCCTGGAGTCGCTTCGGGAAGGAGCCGCTTCAAAGAACAAGGCTGTCAGAGAGGCATGCCTCAAGGCGCTCAGTACCATGGAAGCCAGTAAACCATGACACCAAATACCAGCCCGAAAAGTTATGATGAGGAAAGCGCCGAACTCGGTAAAAACCTGGTCAATCAGATTGCCATTCTCATCAAGACGACGCAAATCCACGATTCGAGTAATATCGCCCTCCAGCAGCCGACTCAGAATCTTTTTCAGACCTTAAATGAGCTTTTTTTATCGGATCCGGAAGTCGTTCTGAATCTTGAAGGGGACTATCTCTTTTTGGGAGACACCAAGCTCAAGGTTGATATCGACGGTTTCAACAATCTGATGTTGGTGAATGAGGAGATGAAGAAAAGAACCGTGGGGAGCATCATCTTTTCCTCAGGGATCACTGTGGCGGAAATTCTGGAATTCTGTACGATATTTTCAAGCATAAACACCACGATGCCGAAGCCTTTTGAGCGATTAAAGCAGTCTCTGGAGGATGCACGCCTTAATCATTCTCGAATCGAAGTTTATGATGAAAGCAAGGAGAGAGAAGATGTCGAGGATGTGTTCAGGGATAAAAAAGAATTGGCCAAGAAGACCTACATGAGTACGGTGACCGCGGTTACTGAAGTGATGGAGAGCATCAAACTCAAAAAGGCCGTGAGTCTGAAGAAAGCAAAGCGGGTGGTCCAATCGATGGTCGACCTGATATTGCAGGAAGATTCAACCCTTCTCGGTCTAACCAATCTGAGAAGTCATGATGAATATACTTACAACCACTCGGTCAATGTCTGCATTCTGGCTCTCGCCATCGGTCAAAGAATCGGCTATACGAAAAAACGCCTGGCCGAGCTTGGGATGGCGGCCCTTTTTCATGACCTAGGTAAGTTCCAGATACCCCTGGAGATCCTGAACAAACCGACTGATTTTACGGAAGAGGAATGGGAGATAATGCGGACCCATCCGATCTTGTCGGTGAAGGAACTGGTCCGCCTGAAAGGGATCAATGAGATGGCGGTTCGCGTGACCATTGGCGCTTTTGAACATCATCTGAACTATGATCTTTCCGGTTACCCCAAGTTGGCGAATGATCGGAAGTTGAGCCTTCTGGGGCGGATTATCTGTATTGTCGATTGTTACGATGCCTTAACCGCTTCCCGCGTGTACCACCGGACGCCTTTTCCTCCGGATAAAGCACTCAAGTTCATGCTTGGAAAGAGCGGGACGGCCTTCGATCCGATTCTGCTGAAGCTTTTTGTCAATGCCATTGGGGTTTATCCAATCGGGACGCTGGTCCTCCTGAATACAAATGAAATCGGTATTGTTTATTCGTCCAATCCGAATCCAGAGAAGAGTGACCGCCCAAAAGTGAAGATTATTCTCGACGCCTCGGGCAAAGAAGTTACCGAAAATGTAGTTGATCTAACAGAGCAGGATGAAAGTGAATCTTACCTTTATGAGATTATGAAGGTGATTGATGCGACAAAATACAAAATAGATGTTGCAAAATATTTTTTCTGAGTGTCCCTCATTCCGCATTTGTGTTTCCTGTCCCCGTTTTCGCTCGGCGTTACCTTGACAAGCTTTCCTTGAATTATTACCATTAAAAGAGTTGCCGGTCTCCGGTAAGTTCGGGGTCATATTGATGCGCATTAAATCTCCCAAAATTGGTCGTCCGGAGACGTCTTTTGATCAGATCGTCGAACGGATCCGTGCGTATGCACCTCAGTCTGACATCGCTTTGTTGGAGAAAGCCTATGCTTTTTCCCAAAGAGCTCACGAGGGGCAGCGGAGATGGTCCGGAGAACCCTACCTTTACCACCCCCTGGAAGTCGCGAGTATTTTGACAAAGCTCAAACTGGACATTCATTCTGTGGCCGCCGGTCTCCTGCATGATGTTGTTGAGGATACCCCGCATTCTGTTGATGAACTGAGACGGGAATTTGGACAGGACATTTCTATTCTGGTCAATGGTGTAACCAAAATCGGGAAAATTGTTTTCAGGAGTTATCAGGAAAAACAGGCGGAAAACT
>JBHHXE010000158.1:0-3623 GCA_046756865.1 Nitrospiria bacterium
ACGTTATGAAACCCCCGGCGGCGGTTGCGGTTATTGCCTCGGAAAATGATGACCTCAATGCCAGCCGCCTCGCAGATGGGACAATCGCATTTCTGCCAGGGTTTGTCGGTCAATGTACGCCGGTAGGCTGCTTCATAGTCCCGTTTGATCCCGTAAAGCCTGTCATAGGTCAAAACGGTTGCCAACGTTTCTTCGAGGTCGGCTTCCCCTCTATCATAAGCCCGCAGTAGATGCAAAGCCTTTTGTTCCAACTCACCCAATGACGCTGCTGAAAGTTTACCATTTCTCTTCAGCACTTCTTCGACCGAATCAACACCCCGTTTATTTCGCCTGGCCTTCGCCTCCGGCACCCGAATGGCAGCGTATTTTTGGCCATCCGCAGTCCAATAGTTATCCTCGCCACTACCCAGAAAGGCCCGCCGCAGCGGTGCCGCACTGTCGGCGCTGGTGACGCCCAGGCGCACGAAATGGGGTGCCAATGACAACCTGGTCACGCCAAAAATGTGTAATTGGATGCCATTGTTAATCAGTGGGTGAATTTTCTCTAGAATGGCCACGATATCTTGATCCGAACTCTTGACCAGTCCACCCAAGGCCAAGTGCTCATAACCCATGTTGATGAGCCGCTCCACCGCCTCGCAGTAAAGCTCTGGCGTCCGGCCTTGAGCGATACCAATGGGCGTGAAATTGGGCTTCTGTTGAGTATGCAAATCCAAGAATTCTTGGGCGTTTTGTAAGGTCAGTTCAAAACGCGCAGCCTGAATTTGCTGGGTAGTTTTGCCCTGCCACCACCTTTCTTTGAGCTTGCCCTGCGCTAAGCGCAAGGCGCTTTCTAACATTTCGACCGTCACAAAAGCGAGGTGGTCGAGGGAGACACCATAATCAAAACCGAGCTCTTGGTAATAATCAACCACCTGTTGAACAGTATAAACAGGTTTTTCTTCGAGTAAATAGGTAAAAGCTCCACAATCGCCCATAATTGGGACGGTCGGATCGAGCCTGGTGAAGGCATGTACCCCGCCGACTTGACGGATGCGCTTTTCGGCAATGGGGCTCAACGAAGCTTTCGAGATGAGCATGCCGTCAAATATTGGCTCGGCGAAGAATTGGTGGGCAAACCAATCGTGTGCCCAGCGATCCTTCCGCTTGGGAGAAGGCTGGTCGGCGAGGAACTCGTATTCGGGGTCAACCATGTCTTCAAAGTTGGGCAGGTAGAATTTCAAAGTGAGCGGGCCTCCTTTTCTTTCGCGGTTCATTCATCTTGGTTCCTTAACTGGACTTTGAGTAGCGGTTCAAGACAATATCTCCAGCAACCGTATATTGCAATGTTGGCGTTTGGGGAACACCCCGCTCAACGGCCCAGCTCTTGACACCATCGGTTATGTAGCGGCTGGCGTCAGACACGGTAACGAAGCCCTTTTTGTCCAAATCAGCCTTTCCATATAGGGCCTCCAGCAGGTAATAGGTGAATACACTGCGGTTCTTGTCGCGCCACTCCCATGATTGTTGCCCTTGTTTGCAGGAAGCCAACACAGCCATTCCTTCAGCTTCTTCAAACACGCGCTGGATGAATTCTGGGGTCATAATCGGTTCCGCCTTGCCAATAGATGCACCGGAGTGGCAAGCGTCCAACATGATAACTTTGGCACGTGCCGGTGATTGCTCCAGCAGTTCGCGGACGTCGTGCATCGCTACAGCCGTGTGCTTGAGGGCAGACAATCGCGCGTCGCGCGGTAGCAGGTAGCTTTCGCCAGCCTCGGCTACGCCGTGGCCGCTAAAGTAGAACAAAAGCAAATCACCCTCACCGGCAGCCTGAGCAACGATAGAGAGTTCAGCTAAGATGTTGGCTCGCGTGGGTAGTCGGTCTGGGGTGGCATCGGTCAATAACTTGGTAGCCTGGTAGCCTTTGGTCAGCGATTGCTGGATGGCCGTCACATCGTCTACGCAAACCTTCAAATTGGCAATGTGCGGATCATCGTAATTATTCACGCCAACCAGCAGTGCCCAGGCTTTGCCGGTATTGAGGATTATTTTAGTGGATGCTACAACGACGCTGTCGCCCTTTTGTTGTTGCAGCTCGACTTTTCTAATGTGAAGTGTTTGAAGTGTGGAGTCACCAGCCAGGTACATTGAAACCAAGCGTTGGGCAGCTTGCTCAGGCATTTCAAGTGTGACCAAGATGCTACCTGGCGCTACTTGTAAGATCCGGATATGTTCGGGGGGGACATTGACGATGCGTGATAAAGCAAAAACAAAGCTATCTCGCTCGCTGGTGGTGAAATCCTGGAGGTCACCCTCAAGTAAAATGGTCAGTTGTGAAACAGCCTTAGCCGAGGTCGCGGATTTCCCTTTTTTACCCCAACGTCCTTTTATTTCCGCCCACAGCTTATTCAAATCAATCTCGGATTCCACACTCAGCAGCCCCGGCAAGAGCGGCAGGGCAAAGTGGAGGTAATTATACATTCCATCGACGCCCTCCGTTGGTTGGGTGAGATTGAGTATCGCCGCGCGCAGCTGAGCATCGACGGGTAGTCCGGTCTTCTGCACACTCTGGGCCCACCGGCGTAAGCCTTCGACCGTGGCGGCGATCTCGCCCTGTTCAACCCGGCCCTGTTGGACAGCCCGCCAGAGACGCTCGGCTGCCTCACGTTCGGCGATATTTGCCGCAGTAATAATCGCCTTAAGTTCTTGAATTAGCGCGGCGATGTCCTCATCGGCCGCCTTATCGAGACGTCTGACCCGGGGTTGTTCTCCCATACATAAGTCATTAAAGCTGATATCCAAATGCTCACGAGCGAGAGCATTCAGGCGCTCAACGATGCGTGCCCGATCTCGCCGCGACTGCTCGCTGGGGCCATAACGCCGCTCGTCACCCAGATTCTCACGGAATTGGGCTTCATACAGATCGAAATCGCCGTACCAATCGGCGCCTTCTGCAAATTGCTTGAGTACATCCAGTCCACGTTCGTAGTTCATCTTACCTCCTCTATGCGTGAGCTTGGGTGGCTGCGGCGTCGTGGGGGTAGGTTGCGGGCGAGACGCGACCGGTTTTGAGGGAGGCACAACCTCGGACGTTGACTCAGCGACTGCATTCAGCAATGTTAGCAGCCACTCCGCCAACTGGGTGTTGCGGTCCCCTTCACCTGGCAGATTGATCACGTGGTAGCCACGCCGTTCCAGGTCCTCCATCGTAAATTCGTCCACCCCGAAGGTAAGTAGATACGGGCGGCGTTGGTGCCGCCCCAGATCAATGCTCAGTTGGTCGTAGATTTGGTTGAAGTCGGGATCGCTCACACTATAGCCGATGAACAGAAAAGTCTTAGTCGCCAGCAACGTGTTGAGTTGCTGTACAATCAGGGCGTTGCTGCGATAAATAGTGTTATAGTCCTGCTCGGTGATGATAAGCGAGTCGGGGCGGTCACAGGTACCGTGCAGCTTGACCAGATTGACCCTCGACTCATCCCAGAAGGGTAGCTCCGTTGCTCCTATCACCAGGTTGACCGGTCGTCCGGCTTTACGATAGGCCCCTTCCAGGAGATCATCGAAATTGGTGGTGAACACAATATTGGCCGGCAGCGTTGGTCGGCCGTAATCCGGGCTGGGGCCCCCGGTCGGGGCAAGTC
>JBHHXE010000159.1:0-3583 GCA_046756865.1 Nitrospiria bacterium
ACGGGACATGATTGCCCTGAAAAAACAATGCATGACTTATTCAGAGCTTCCTCAAGATTGATGGACACCCTTCGCTCTTCATCCATCACGGCCTTTTCTTTACAACGCTAATGTTTCTTATTGACAAACCCAGTCGCTATTCTATAATGAGACCCGGTATTTATCGACTTATAGTCACTCACAAACCGGTATACATATAACTTGAACACGCATAGCGCACCCCCTTCGACCAGGAAACAATATCCTCTTTTTATTGCCCTAATCGTTACCTTCTTTCTGGGGATTTTTTTATGTCCGCGAGTCGCCTCACCCCAAAGTAAGGGATTTTCGGACAATCCATTACCCCCCTCCTTCGAGTCATTGACCCCAGCTCAGATTCAGAGGGGCAAGGAAATATTACAACAGAAAGAAGAGGAGACGACCTCCAAACCGCCTCTCGCTTCCCCGCCAACAACGAAGAAGCTTTCCTCATTACCTGAAAGAGGGCTCTCCCCCTTCGAGGCCTATATCCAGGGGAAGAAGGCCCAGGCGATCTCTTTGGAGATCAAACAGTTCGGTTATGATCTTTTTGAGAATCCCCCGACAACCTTTGCCCCGGCCAACATGGTTCCTGTTGGTCCCGACTACCTTCTTGGTCCCGGCGATGAGCTCAGGATGAATATCTGGGGAAAGCTGAATGCGAACCATGTCCTTCTCATAGACCGTGATGGAAAGATCAACCTTCCCCAAATCGGAACCATTCATTTGGCCGGGTTGAGCTTCTCAGAGGCAAAACAATTTATCCGGAAGGAATTTGGCCGTTACTATAAGCCGACCGAAGTCAAAATCAATATCAGTATGGGCCAGCTCCGCTCTATACAGGTTTTTGTCGTCGGAAAGGCCGAGCGGCCCGGAAATTATACCCTCTCTTCCTTCTCCACGCTTATCAATGCCCTCTTTGCCGCCGGAGGACCGAGCAAAATTGGAACGATGCGAGACATACAGGTCAAGAGAAAAGGGAAGACAGTCACTCGTTTTGACCTTTACGATTTCCTTCTGAAGGGAGACAAGAAGAACGACATCCGTCTGATGCCCGGAGATGTTATTTTTATACCGACCGTTGGGCCCTTAGTTGCTCTTTCCGGACATGTCAAATCGCCCGCGATTTATGAATTAAAGGGAAAGACAGGACTTCGGGGTCTGATCCGGATGGCCGGGGGAATCACGGCCACGGGTTATCTTCAGCAGGTGCAGCTCGAAAGAGTCTTTGAAAACCAGGAAAAACAGGTTCTTGATGTTAATTTGGAGCTCATGCCCAAAGACGGGGAGATTACACTCAAGGATGGAGATCAGGTCAGGATCTTCTCGGTCTACGAGAAAATAAAAAATCCAATCGAGTTGGTTGGAAATCTGGTAAGGCCGGGGACCTACCAATGGGCGCCTGGGATAAGGGTTCGGGATTTGCTCAGGAGTACGGGCGATTTTCTTCCGGATACCTACCTTGAATTTGCTTTAATCGAAAGAGAGATGCAACCGGACCGACACAAGGAGTATCTTTCTATAGGCCTGGAAAAACTTCTCCTCGACATGGACGAAGGGCAGAATATCCTCCTTATGCCATTTGACAAAATAGTGGTCTTTAACCGGTGGGACCTCCTTCCGAAAGAGAATGTGCATATTTCAGGTGCCGTCAACAAGCCTGGAGAGTTTGAGTACCGGCCCAACATGAAACTTTCGGACCTTTTGAAATTGGCCGGCGGTTTAAAGCGACCCGAGCACCCCGAGTCGTACCTGAGCGAGGGAGTCATCTCGCGTCGAATGCCGCCCGACTTTCATGAAGAGCAGGTCACCTTTGATTTCAGACAAGTCGTCATCGAGCAGGATGCCGAGGCCGACCTGTTCCTCGAACCGAAGGATAAAGTTCAGATATTTGATATCTGGGAACTTGCACAGGAGAGAAAGGTGGGCATCGTCGGGGCGGTGAATAACCCGGGAAGTTTTGTCTGGGCCGAAGAGATGCGGGTTCTGGATCTGGTGAATCTTTCAGGGGGTGTGAAATATTTTGCATCTCTCAAATCTGCGGAACTCACTCGCATTACACCGACCTCGGATGGGCCGAAAGTGGAGCGGTTCGAGATTAACCTGGAGAAGGCGATCGCGGGGGATATCGAACACAATATCAAACTTCAGACAGATGACCACCTTTCAGTGCAGACTGTTCCGGAATGGGAGCTCTACAGAACAGTTCAGGTCAAAGGAGAGGTCCGCTTTCCCGGAACCTATACCAGCAAGAAAGGAGAATCCCTTTCCTCCCTCTTAGAGAGAGCGGGCGGGTTTACCGAAAATGCCTACCTCAAGGGGGCCGTCTTTACACGGGAATCGGTCCGCGAGCTCCAGCAAAGGCAGCTTGATGAGTCGATCGACCGGATTGAGCACCAGCTTCTTTCTCAATCAGCCAACACGATTGAAGCCTCCCTGACCCCTGATGCCTTACTGCAGGACAAAGCGGCAGCCGGTCAGCGGCAGGCTCTGATCGCCAAGATGCGGGCGGCCCGGGCGAAGGGGCGAATCGCTATTCATCTTGATGCCCTCGAAGCGTTCAAAGGCAGCCCCTCCGACCTTATTCTGGAAGAGGGCGATCTGATTACCATCCCCGAAAAGCCCCAACAGGTCCAGGTGATCGGTTCCGTCTATAATCAAACTGCCTTTATTTTTGATCGTGAAGAGGATGTCTCAGACTACCTGGAAAAAGCGGGCGGGATGACAGAACGTGCCGAAGAAGAGGCCCTCTATGTCCTCAAAGTCGATGGCTCGGCCATCTCAAATCATCAGGGCGGATCATGGTGGGGAGGCGGGATCATGTCCTCAAACCTCGACCCGGGAGACACCATCGTCGTCCCGGAAAAGCTGGAGCGGATTGCCTGGCTTAGAGAGGTAAAAGACCTTACCCAGATCCTTTTCCAGATTGCCACTGCGGCTGGCGTCCTCATTGTTGCATTTTAAGGGCGTGAGACGTTGAACGTGAGACGTGAGATGTGAAAAGCAAGGTGAGGACGCATAGGGATTTGGATGTCTGGAGAGAGGGAATAGCGCTGGTGGTAGAGGTTTATAAGTTATTGAAGTGTTTCCCAGGGAAGAGCGGTACGGTTTGGTTGATCAGATAAAGAGGGCAGCTGTGTCCATTCCATCGAATATTGCGGAAGGCGCAGCGAGGAAGTCACCGAAGGAGTTTATGCAATTCTTGTATATCGCCTTGGGCTCTGCTGCAGAACTTGAAACCCAGCTCGTCATCTCGAAGAAGCTCAGTTTTCTGGCCGAAGAAGAGATCCTTGAAAAGCTTGAAAGATTAAAAAGCAAACTGCTGGGACTCATCCGGTCTCTGAGAGATAAATCTTATGTCCGATAGCGATCAGGATACGTCTCACGTCTCACGTCTCACGTCAGACGTCTCACGTCAGACATCTTACGTTGACGAAGACGAAATCAACCTGCTTGACTACTGGCGTGTTCTGATGAAGCGGAAGGGGCTGCTTATCTTCATTATCGGGACTGCCGCAATCGCTTCAGTCATCATCAGTCTCCTCCTTCCCAAGATTTATGCCTC
>JBHHXE010000160.1:0-3540 GCA_046756865.1 Nitrospiria bacterium
GTTTTAATGGGGCATTTCATCAAGGAGGACTTCCAGGACATCATCTGCAATATTGTCGAGTTTTGGCTTGAACAAAAGGTAATCTTCGGTCAGTTCATGGTTGGCCTTCCAGATAATCGTTCCTTTTGAGGCGTCCACCAGCTTGAGTCCGAGACCGACCCTTCCCACCTTATTTCCCTCCATCCGCCCATAGCCCCACGAAGTGATATAGGTCAGAAAGAGGGCATCGGCCTTGAGTCTGTTGTGCAGCCGCTTCGCCATTTCAGAGTCGGATATCCCAAGGGTATTGATTCTCTGGATGTAGGCCGAAAGGTCGTTTGCCAGCTCGGGGGTTCTCGAGGTTTGAGCTTTGATCGATGTAACATCAATAACATTGTCAAACCATCCGCGATTGGCCAGGTTTTTGGAAGCCGCCACATCCACGACATCTCTAGCTGATTCATATTGCCCGACTGTTGCAGGAAGGATGGCGATGGTTTTTGGATGGAAATTTCTGGCCTCCGGGCTGATTTGACTGAAGTTGAGGCCCCCGCAGCCCACGATGAAGACTATCGTCAAAAAAAACAGGGAGATCTTTTTGATCTGTTTGCCCGGAAAGGGCCATGCAGAACGGTATATCGGAAGATTCATGCGAATTCCCATCTATGCGTGATATTTGAAGCGGGGTGATTAAAAACCATCTTTCCCAAGGTTCAGAGCATCCAGCAAAAGCTATCAAGGAAATAAGTCCTTGTCAAGTAAACATCGGAAAACTTTACTTTTTTGCTGGAAGGTGCGATAATTTCTCACTTTATTTCCAGCATATTTCAAGATATCCAGCCAGGAGAATATATGAATCAGGTTCGCGTTCGTTTTGCTCCCAGCCCTACGGGATTTCTTCATGTGGGCGGCGCCAGGACAGCCCTTTTTAATTGGCTTTTTGCCCGCCATGCGAAGGGAAAATTCTTCCTTAGAATAGAAGATACCGATCTTTCCAGATCGACCGATGAAGCGATAGAAGCCATCTTTGACGGTATGCGGTGGCTCGGTCTCGATTGGGATGAGTGGGAAGGGTCAGGGGGAAGTCCTGTCCGCCAGACCGCGCGATTTGAGGTTTATCGGGAAAAGGTGGAGTACCTCCTGGCGCAAGGAAAGGCCTATCGTTGTTATTGCAGCGCCGAAGAGCTGGCTGCCCGCAGAAAAGAAGCGCTCAAAGCGAGGAAGGTTCCACGCTATGACGGGCGCTGCCGCCACTTGAGCGCTCCGGACCCCGAGCGTCCCGCGGCGATTCGCTTCAAGGCTTCTTCAGAAGGTGAGATTATCGTGGATGATCTGGTCAAGGGCAAGGTGGTCTTTGACAGTAAAACAGTTGATGATCTTATTATCATGCGGTCAGACGGCACACCTACATACAATTTCTGCGTTGTGGTTGATGATGTCGATATGCATATTTCACATGTGATTCGAGGGGACGATCATTTAAACAATACCCCGAGGCAGATCCAACTCTACGAAGCCCTTGGATACGCCCAGCCGGAATTCGGCCATCTTTCAATGATTCTTGGATCAGACAAGAGCCGCTTATCCAAGCGGCATGGTGCGACATCTGTGCAACAATACCGTGAGGAAGGCTATCTTCCGGAGGCAATGGTGAACTACCTTGTCCGTCTGGGCTGGTCTCATCAGGATCAGGAACTTTTTACCCTGGCAGAGATGATCGAAAAATTTTCTATGGCAAATGTCGGATCCTCAGCCGCCATTTTCAATCCGGACAAGCTCCTTTGGATCAACGCGAATTATATCAAGAGCGGTCAAGTCGAGCGGACTGCCCAATTGATTCATCCTCACCTGGTGAGGCGAGGAATCGTTGCCTCACAACTCGACCCGGACCACTTACTAAAGGTCGTGACCGCGCTCCGGGAACGATCTCGCACCCTGGAGGAGATGGCTGAATCGGCCTTTTATTTCTTTTCGGACAAAATTGCCTTTGATGACAAGGCACAGAAATTTCTGACAGTGGAAAATCTCCCCATTCTTAGAGCAGTCCGCCAAAAATTAGACGCAACCGCCTTCGAACATGACCCGCTCCGGGATGCATTTAAGTCGGTCAGCGAATCGATGGACAAAAAACTGGCCAAAGTCGCCCAGCCTGTCCGTGCAGCCGTAACGGGGAAGACCGTCAGCCCTGGAATCTTTGATGTCCTGGAGATTCTTGGAAAAAAGAGGACCCTAGCACGTCTGGATGTCCAGATCGACAGCTTGTCATGATCCCTCAGAGATTCGTCCCTAAGGTGCCTGGTCTGCCTCCAGGTAGGTGAAGTTTTTTTCGCCGATGGTCTTACCGGAGGGGTCGAGGACAGAAACCTTCCATACCCCCAGCCATCCGGGAAGGAGGTTCTTGCTGGACCAGGTTCGCCAGATTGATCCTCCGATATTGAATGGAATCTCAGCCATGACCTTCCCATCATACTCCCAGCGGTGCGTTACCGTTTGACCTGTAAGCTCTCTGATTTCACTAAAAAATATGATTTTTCTCACATCATTTCTTAGACTTGTAATCTCATCAATGGGTTCACGCTGATCTATACCCGTGGTGAAACCGGACCGCCCCACACGGCCCTCAGAAGGATCAAGCCCCAAGCCCTCTTCCGCAAAGGCGGGCGGTGCCAATAAGGCGATGAGTAGCAGTATAGGGGATATTAGCATGACATCTTTCATCGAAAGGCCTCCACTTTGTGAACATCATTAGGAACGCTCTAAAAATTGGCTCAAATGTTTTCTGATAAGGACGATCTCCTCCGGAATGACCTGATGACCCATGGGGTATTCCTGTAAATTAACCGTGTATCCCTCTTTCCGGAGTGTAGACAGGGCCTGACGTGATCCATCCACCTTGACGACGGGATCTGCCATTCCATGGACAAGCAGGATCGGCATCTCGGCCGATGCAGGTGATTTTTCTTCAGGGACCGTTTCGGGGGAATGAAGAAAGCCGCTCATTGCAATGAGGCCGGCAAGCGGCAAGTGAAACCGAATCCCGACGTCAAGACTCATCACTGCTCCCTGAGAAAACCCCATCAGGACTATCTTTCGGGAGGGAATCTGGTTCTCAACGATCAGATGATCCAGCAGCTCAGAGAGGAGTATCCGGCTTTTTATTATCCCTCCGTGTTGCTCAGGTGGAGATGCAAACCACATCCGCCCGTCAAAATCTTCAAGAAAGGGGAAGGGTGCGTCCGGGAATATCCACCTCAGGGAGGGGAAGGCGATCTCGTCCGCCAGCGGCATGAGATCTTTTCCTGTTGTCCCACGGCCATGTAGAAAGACAACACATCCCTCGACTGCTTGGCTCGCCGGGACTTCATTCCAGAAAATACGGGTGGCCATCGACTTATTCCCCTAAGGTAAGGCGATGATACGACAAAGTTTACTCATCTTTCAAGAAATAGAAAAGCCTCATGGTCTAAATGGGATGAGCCTTTGCCTTGACTCTGGGGGAGTATCTATCTAGGAGCCTGAGCAATAAGTCTTTATATTTTGTAAAGGGATAGCACTTATGGA
>JBHHXE010000161.1:0-3470 GCA_046756865.1 Nitrospiria bacterium
AGGGCGACGGAGGCGTACTCACCCGTACGGTGAGGAGACCTTTGGCCGATAACGCCGTCTTTTCAGACGAATCGGCGGTTTCTCATTCCGCAATCGCGGAATGAGGGATTGAAAACAAGCTTGCCCTTTAGGGGAGGATCATCTACTCTAAAGATGGAAAATAAGTTGGCAGCAGACCAGAATTGGAGTTATCAATGATGTCTTTCTTAAAAAAAGTTGCTATTTTTGCTTTCATTCTACTTGCAGCGGGTGCTGCAATGATGTTCTCAGAGAAAAATGGCAGGGCAACGGATGGAAAAAAGAATGGACCGAGGTATAGAGAAGTTGTTGTGACGCGCGGGACCTTCCAGGAAGTGGTCATGGCGGATGGGAGCGTAAAGCCGATCAACCGGATTGAAATCAAGTCAAAAGCAAGCGGTCGCATTGAGGATTTACCTCTCGAAGAGGGGGGGCTTGTTCAAAAGGGGGATCTTCTGGCAAGGTTGGATCAGGAAGATGAAGCCTCTGCGGTCGCACAGGCTGAGGCGGACCTTGATGTTGCGAGGGCAGAACTCAAACAGGCCAAACGCATGTTTAACCGACGGAATAAACTCTACCGGAAAAAAATCATTTCAGAAGAGGAAAGAGACGAAATCGAACTTCGTCTGGCTGTGGCGCGCGGAAAACTGATTCAGGCCTCGACGGTTCTGGATCGTAGCAAGGAACGTCTGAGTGATTCTATTGTCCGTTCGCCGATTGATGGGATCATTCTGCAGAAATATGTAGAGGAAGGTCAGATTATTGCCTCAGGGGTCAGCAGCTTCAGCGAGGGGACCCCGATTGTTGACATCGCCGCCATGGGTTCCGTCTACATTGAAGCCGGAATCAATGAGATTGACATTGGAAAGATAAAAATCGGGCAGAGTGGGATGGTTGTCGCAGAAGCCTATCCGGGGCTGAAGTTTCCGGGTAAGATTGTCCGGATCGCGCCGGAAGCAAGAATCGAGCAGAATGTTACGCTTTTCGATGTGGTTGTGGAAGTCGAGAATCTGGCTGCCAAGCTGAAATCGGGGATGAATGCGCAAGTCAAAATCACCCTTTTCAAAAGAGATGATGTCCTCATTATTCCCGTCGTTGCCCTACAGAAAGGGAAAGCGGACAGTAAAAGAGGGCGGGGCCGGGAAGTGTTACTGAAAGAGGGGAATGACTTTACCTTTAAAAAAGTGGAGGTTGGTCGCACCAGTTTTAAAGAGGCCGAAATCCTCGGTGGATTGTCCGAAGGCGATGTCCTGGGCATCCCAATGACGTCCCGCTTGAAAGCAGAAAATGAACGGCTCGAAAAAATGCTCAAGAGAAGTCGGTCCTTCGGAGGCGGAAGAGGGAATCAGAGGAAGAAAAAGAGATAGATGAATGATCCTGTTTGAGAATATTCGCTTGTCGATTCATAATCTAAAGTCAAATCCTTTGCGCTCAGTCCTCATCCTCATCGGGATAGCGGTCGGAATTGGGGCTGTCCTCCATGTTGTTGTTCTTGGTGAGCTAACCCAGAGAAGGATCAATGAACGCCTGGAGTCCTTAGGCTCAAATGTTTTACGGATACGGCCCGGTTATTCTCACCGGAGAGGGGTTCGAACCGGGGCGAGCGTCGTTAACCTGAAATGGCAGGAGGCCAGGGACCTTTCGAGCGAGTCGAAAGTGATTACCACTGCGGTGCCCATATATTCCGGGCAGGGAAACATGCTGTTCGGAGATAAAAATTGGATGACCCGTGTGACCGGAACAACATCTGAGTTTCAATTTGTTAATAATGATCATCTATCTGAGGGGCGGTTTTTCAATCAGGATGAACTGCTTCGCCGGGCCAGGGTCTGTGTCCTGGGCGCGACGGTCCACCGGGAGTTATTCGGCCGCCAGTCGCCTATCGGGAAATCAGTACTGATTAAATCAAAACGTTTCACTGTCGTGGGTGTGCTGCGTGCTAAGGGAGAAGGGTGGACGAACCCTGACGATCAGGTTTTTATTCCCTTGACAACGGCGCAGGAGCGTTTGTTTGGCGTGAATTACCTCTCAAGTATTCTGGCACAAATCCGGGCTGTCGAGGATTATGATGAATCCCTGTTTGATATTGAGACCATCCTCAGGCGGAATCACCGCATCGGTCCGGAAGGCGAAAACGATTTCAGGGTCAGACGGCAGGATTTCTTTCTTGCCACGATTCAGGAAACCAACAAGGAACTTGCCCGCTTTATCATGGTCATTGCCCTTGTCTCACTTGTGGTTGGCGGAATCGGCATTGCCAATGTCATGCTGATTACCGTTACCGAGCGGATTCGAGAGATTGGTATTCGGAGAGCGATTGGTGCTAAAAAACTTCATATCATCATCCAGTTTCTGACCGAATCCACAATATTGGGGATGCTCGGTGGATTGCTGGGTATTGTGGGCGGTATGGTTTTCAATCACTTTAAAGTCGGTGCAGGTTTGTTATTGCCCTGGAATTGGATCGGTTACAGTTTTATCATCTGTGCGGGTATTGGTATCGTGGCCGGCCTCTACCCGGCGTTTCGTGCTGCTAACAAAAATGTAATCGACGCACTGAGGTATGAGTAATTATGCTGATTGATATGACAGATGTAGGAAAAACCTACCCGATGGGAGATATGGATATTCCCGCCCTGCTCGCGATTAATTTACAGATTGAGGACAATGAATATGTGGCGATTATGGGGCCTTCCGGTTCAGGGAAATCAACTTTGATGAATATCCTCGGATGTCTCGATACCCCGACGACAGGAGAATATGTCCTTGGAAATCAGAGTGTGAGTGATTTCAACGACAATGAATTGGCGGAGATTCGAAATCAAAAGATTGGTTTTGTGTTTCAGTCGTTTAATCTTTTGCCTCGGGCCACCGCGCTTCAAAATGTCGAACTTCCTCTTGTCTATACCGGGATCGCATCTTCCCTGAGGAGGGAAAAGGCACGGGAGGCCTTGGAGCGTGTCGGTTTGAAGGAACGGATGGCCCATCGACCCAATGAATTGTCGGGTGGACAGCGGCAGCGTGTCGCAATCGCAAGGGCCCTGGTCACAAACCCCTCCCTTATTCTAGCCGATGAACCGACAGGGAACCTGGACAGCAAAACCGGCGAAGAGGTCATGGCCTTGCTTCAGAAACTTCACGAAGAAGGGAATACGATTATCCTGGTGACCCATGAAAGCGTTGTGGCGGAGAATGCCCGGCGCATTATCCGCCTCTACGACGGCCAGATCGAACGTGATACGCTTGTCAGGAACTGAAGGAAAGGTATCGGGTATCCATTACCCCGAAGCAGGGTGCTTTCTTGACAGATAAATTGCGGAGGGTGTAGTCTTAAATCAGGGAACAGGAGGAGTCGGGATGCGTCCGGGAGGGTTGCGAATCTGGTGTGGCCTTGTCCTAGTGATCACTTGGGGTCTTGTCGGTTGCGCACATCGAATTTATGCGATTCCGGA
>JBHHXE010000162.1:0-3422 GCA_046756865.1 Nitrospiria bacterium
CGAAGCGCCTTCAACAAGTCAAACTCGCTGATAATCCCGACAAGATGCCAACCCTCATCAACAACGGGCATACTTCCAAACTGTCCCGTCGTAATCGCGATGGCAACCCGATCCGCCATTGATCCCTGAAAGCAGGTGGTCACCGCAGATTCCATAAATTGCCCTGCCACCAAATCTCCAAACGCGGTCCCTTTTCCTGTAAGAAAATCGACTCTTCTTGACATACCAGACCCTCCCTTTTTGAGTGTTTGACAGACCCTCCTTCCGTTCCTCTTATGCGCTTTGGTTCACCTTCTCAAGAAGGCTTAAGTAGAACTCAATTGTTTTCATATTTTCAGGTTCAATGGCCCTGGACAATTCGATGTGACGGAGCGCTTCTTCAGGTTTCTTCATGGCGACCAGGGCAACGGCACAATTGTAATGGGCCTCCCAAAAAAGCGCGTCAATTTCTGCCGCAGCGGAAAACTGGATCAAAGCCTCAGAAAACCTTCCTTTTTTATACAGATGAACGCCCTCATTATTGAGCTGACTCACGGATTCCGAGACCCCATCTGCTTCAGTCACCAGTATCGGCTGCAAATCAATCACAAAACCCGTCGCAAAGAAAACCGATACGATCAGGGTGCAAAAAATAATCTTTTTCATAATGACACCCCCTCTATTTTTGACCCATTTCCACCCCTTTCCAATACCCCCATCAAAACAGGGAATGAACTAAACCGCCTCTTCCCGTTGTTCTTCATCCAGATGCGCAGACAGAATCCTCTCTATGTCTTTTCCATCCAGTTCATGCTCCTTCTCCATGGAATCCATCGGCAATTCGTACATCAGATCGAGCAGGATCTCTTCGAGAATCGACCTCAAGCCGCGAGCTCCCGTTCCAAGCGCAATGGCCTCCCTTGCAATCGCGTAGAGCGCATCCTTCTTAAAGCGGAGCGCGATGCCTTCAAGTGAGAATAGTCTTTCATACTGCTTTGTGAGGGCATTTTTGGGTTCGAGCAATATACGGACCAGTGCTTCCTCATCAAGACTTTCCAACCTTGCAATGATCGGGAGGCGACCGACAAACTCAGGAATCATCCCGAACTTGAGAAGATCTTCAGGAAGAATCCGATGGGTCAGTTTTTTAGGCGATCCGGTACGCCCTCCAAAACCAATCGTTTTATCCTCCAGGCGCCCCGAGACGATTGCGTCAATACCTTCAAAGGCACCGCCGCAAATAAAAAGGATTTGGCGCGTATCAATCGGAATCATCTTTTCATGCGGATGCTTTCTCCCGCCATGAGGAGGAACATTGACAACCATTCCCTCTATCATTTTCAGGAGGGCCTGCTGAACGCCTTCGCCGGACACATCACGAGTCAGGGAAGGGGACTCGCTCTTCCGACCTATTTTGTCAATCTCATCAATATAAATAATGCCGCGCTCACACTGCTCGACCTTTCCATCGGCGGCTTGAAAGAGGTGGAGGACCACATTTTCAACATCTTCCCCGACATAGCCTGCCTGGGTCAGTGTTGTGGCGTCCGAAATCGAAAGCGGAACTCCGACGATCCGGGCCAGGGTTTCTGCAAGCAGGGTTTTCCCCGTGCCGGTCGGACCGATGAGAAGCACATTCCCTTTGTGCATCTTGGGAGAGACATCATCCGGCGGAGCAAAAACCCGATTATAGTGATTATAAACAGCAACCGAGAGAACCTTTTTTGCCCGTTCCTGGCCCACGATATGTTCATCCAAAAAAGCCTTGATGTCAGGCGGCCTTGGAATCCGCCGCCTGTCTTTCTTATTCTTCTGTCCTCTGGGCTCAAGCATCTTCATCCTCCTTCTATCCTCTTCATATCTCCAATGAACAGTCCGGATACCTCACCTTTAAAGTACTTTCTTGAGGATGCCTTTCGTGTGCTCCTTTTCATTTATTTTCTCCTGAGGCGCGAAGGAGAGGATATCGACCGATCGATCTCGAAATTCCATACCAATAAACACGGTTTCTTCCCAGTGCCTTCGCCCTGTAGAGCGCTGCATCAGCACAGCGGACCAGATCTTTTGCACTCGGCGCATCCCAGGGAAAACTCGCGACCCCCAGACTGACGGTCAAATTCCCGGAAGGCTGGTCTTCCTGCAAAGGAAAGCGCTCCTTCTGAATCATGCGCCTCATCCGCACAGCCGCCTTGGCCGCAATTTTTGATTCCGTCTCCGGCAGGAGGATCATAAACTCTTCGCCCCCATAGCGGGCAACCAGATTGGTCTCCCGTGTGTAGGTCTTCAGTAGCATAGCGATCCGTTCTAGGATATTATTCCCCCGAAGGTGGCCATGATGGTCGTTGTAAGATTTAAAATGGTCAATATCAACCATGACGAGGGAAACCGGGTGTAGATAGCGCTCTGCCCGCTTCACCTCAAGATCCAGCTGTCTGTTGAAATATCGATAATTGTACAGCCCGGTCAGCCCATCCGTAATCGCCTCTTTTTTTAATGCCCGCTCCTCTGCCTTCTTATGCGTCATGTCTTTCAGGATACAAAGGACATAACGCCCCCCGGTTTCACTTTTGAGTCCCTTATGGCTGCATGCAACCGAAATCTCCCTGCCACCCTTCGTCTGAAACACAACCTCTCGATAATCAACCGAACCCTCTCCCTTTAACACAACAAGCCCAGGGCAATTTTCCGGACAGACCTCCTCGCCGCCTTCCATCCGGCACTGAAAAAGCGTCATGCAGGTCTTTTTCCCGACAACATCCCCCTCCTTCCATCCTGTTAACGCCTCCATGGCGGGGTTAAAAGCCCGGATGACCAGGCTTTCATCGCTCAGCAGGATGCCGTCCGGACTGTTTTCAAAAACCGATCTGCAGGTCGACAAAATATCGCTCTCCATCCTCACGCCTCTACTGCCTTGAAAATCTCACGCCCCCCCCACAGGCTCTAAAAGCCCGGACGCCTAAAAGCCGCTGACCTTTCTGAAAGTCTCCATGACAAAACGATCTACTGTCGGGCGAACCAAGGCAATGAAATCCTGATACCGCATCTCGATCACATGTCGGTGGGACCCTGCCTGAAAGAAAATGACGGGCCCTCTCGCAAGAGACTCATCCACATAGACCGAAAGACCATAGAATCCTCCAAAGGGAGGCATCGCCCCCGGCTCACAATCCGGAAAGAGCCTGTCAATCTCGGACTCCGTCGCGAGGGTCACCTGGTCAATACCCAGCAAGCCTGCGAAACGGCCCAGGTCGAGCTGTTTGTGTGAGGGGAGAACCGCCATGGCATAGTGCGAATCCGTCCGAACAATCACAACTTTTGCGACTTTCCGTCCCGGGGCATGGATCGACTCAGCCAACTCCTGGGAAGTATATGTCTCCGTGTGCGGAATCACACGGAAGGGAATCTTGTTTCCTTCCAGGAAAGACCTCAGGCGGCCCAGAACC
>JBHHXE010000163.1:0-3334 GCA_046756865.1 Nitrospiria bacterium
TGACCCTCATTCCGCAATTGCGGAATGAAAAGCTACCGATTCGCCTGTGAATGCGATAAATTGTGACTGGGTGACGGGGGTAAATTTAGGAAGCCCTGATGAAGTCCGGGTTGAATTTTTCAGGAGATAAAATGTTTCGATTCAAGGCGCAAATCGCAGAGAATAGCCCGCTATTTTCAGGATTTGCACCGTGGAAACGGGACATGAATGCCCGGGAGCCTGGGTTGTTTCACAGGCGAAAGCCTCAACTTGTCGCTTTGTCCTCAAAGAGGTCATTTAAAGGACAGGCGGGACAGACTGCCGTTTTTTTGCAAAAAAACTTTCCGGTCACGACGATCAAAGCATGATATTCGTTGTACAATTCTGTTTTGTCCCCGAGTCCCTCCATGATGTAGTTTTGGACCTTATGGTAGTCATCGGCTGGATCAATATGGTTGTGTCGTTCAAATATCCTTCGGGTATAGGCATCTATGACGAAAACAGGGGCATTTCCGGCGTAGAGAAGAATTGCGTCTGCTGTTTCCGGACCGATTCCCCTGACAGAAAGGAGCTTCTGTCTCAAGACTTCCCATTTTTCGGAGAACATGGTGTCCAGTGAACCGCCGTATTCCTCAAAAATAAAGGTTGTCAAGGCTTTGATGCGCTTTGCCTTGATTTTAAAATAACCGCTGGACCGAACGAGCAGAGAGAGCGTCTTTTCAGGGAGGTGATAAAGGGCCGCCGGATGAAGGAGATCCTCTTCTTTTAATCTGGAGATGGCCTTTTCAACATTTTTCCAGGAAGTATTCTGCGTTAGAATGGCGCCGATCATGACCTCGAAGGGCGTGTCCGCAGGCCACCAATGCTGGGGACCGAAGTGGGCGGCCAGCCGATCATAAATCTCCAGGATTTCTTGCTTTTTTGAGAAGGGGGTTTTCTGAGAGGAAGGCAGGCTCCCGGAATCTGCAACGATCGGGGCGGTCATTCTTTTTCCGGGGAGGCATTCTCCTGTAGCCATTGGAGATAATCCGGGGAACCGGCGGAGATCGGGAGGGCAATAATCTCCGGAACCGCATAGCTGTGATATTTTTTTACGGTCTCAGAGAGCTTTTCAAAAAGGGCGGCACGGCTTTTCAGCAGCATCAGCGCCTCCTCTTCACGGCAGATTTTTCCTTTCCATGAAAAAATAGAGTTTACCGAAGGGAGGATATTTGCACAGGCGGCCAACCTGTTTTCGACAACGACCCGCCCGATTTTTTCTGCTTCTTCTTTTGTCGGCGTTGTGATGAAGACGACAATTTCATCCATCGGGATTCAACTCGCAGGATGCAACTCGGGAAGGGGTGAAAAAGCTTTTCTTCAACTGGGGTGAGTGAAGGGACTCGAACCCTCAACCGCTGGAGCCACAGACCAGTGCTCTACCATTGAGCTACACCCACCACAAGAAAGTTGGCGGATTATATCACAGATCTTTTTTGAATTGAAAGATGTTATCGTGATTCTGGCGGCGAATTTCGGGGCGGGCCTGAAATTCTGATGTTGCGGAAAGGAGATGATCGAATTATAGTGAAAGCATGTCGTGCTCACTCGAAAACCTCCGGGGTCAAGTTGCTGATATCCGAAGGAGTCTGCCTTTTCTCCCAGCACTTGAAGCGGCTTTTCCAAAGGGGGAGGTCTATCTTGTCGGCGGGGCGGTTCGTGATCTGCTTCTGAATCGCGGAACAAAAGATTATGACTTCCTGGTTCGCCATGTGCCTTCGCCTGCGCTGCATGAATTTCTGAAAGTTCATGGAAAGGTCAGCTGGGTGGGTAAAAACTTTGGCGTTTACAAGTTTTATCCAAAAGGAGGCCCGGGCCGGGGAGAGGCCGGAGAGGCCATCGACGTGGCCTTGCCTCGAACGGAGGAATCCTTTTCAGGCGCCGGATCTCAGGACGGCGGTTACAAGGATTTTGAGGTGAAGACCGACCCCGAGCTCCAGGTAGAGGAAGACCTCCAGCGGCGGGACTTCACGGTAAACGCCATGGCAGTAGATATCAAGCGTGGACATTTAATGGACCCTTACGGAGGGCTGAGCGATCTTAAAGCAGAATGCTTGCGTGCTGTCGGCGATCCGGTCCTACGTTTTAAAGAGGACAGTTCCCGCCTCCTGCGCGGACTCCGCTTTGCCTGTCAGTTCGGGTTTTCTTTCGAGAAAAAGAGCTGGGCGGCCCTGGGGGATTGCATTGATCAATTAAACGCAAAGGGGGCCGGGGGCGCTTTCATCGTCCCCCGTGAAACCATTGCGAAGGAGTTTCTCAAGGCGATGGTGGCAGACCCTGTGCTCGGTTTCGACCTGTGGGATTCGAGCGGGGCTTTTCGGGTCTTGATTCCAGAACTTCTCCCCATGAAAGGCTGTCCTCAGCCGAAAAAATATCATTCCGAGGGGGATGTCTGGACCCACACGCGCCTAGCCCTTTCACACTTGAAGTCTCAGGCCTTCCGGGATGAGTTCAGTTCTGATGGTGACGCCGAGATTGTTCTGGCCGTTCTCTTCCATGATATTGCAAAACCGGTAACGATTCAGACCCCGGAGAAGGACGGAAGTGACCGGATTCGTTTCAACCACCATGACCGCATCGGTGCCCGGATGGCCCGTGAAATTGTGCTGCGCCTGAAGTTGTCCTCCATGCCGAAGGGAAGCAGGTATTATGTTGACGGGGACGCGCTTGGATGGCTGATCGGAAACCACCTTCTCCTGGTGCAGGGTGAGATAGACCGGATGCGGGCCGCGACCCTTGAGAAATATTTTATGAATCCGCGGCGCCCCAGCCGGGAGCTGATGCAGTTGATTTTCTGCGACGGGAGTGCCGCGATCCCGGCCTCTGGTGAGCCGAAGCTTCTTCATTACCATCAGGTGAAGGAACGGATTGCACACATTCAAGCCCTCTCGGCGGAACGCGCGAAAGTTCCCAGGCCGCTTCTAACCGGGAATGACGTGATGGAGGCCCTTCAGATTCCTTCCGGGCCGGAGATAGGGAAGCTTCTGGCTCTGGTTCGCGAAGAACAGCTCTCGGGCCGGATATCGAGCCGAGAAGAAGCCCTTGTTTTTTTACAAAGGCAGAATAAAAGGAGCCGGGTGAATAACGGTCCAGCTTGAATTGGAGTCAATCTGAGGAATAAAGAATCCATTGCGGTGATGGCAAATTGTCCCATGTCCCAGGTTATTTTCTTAAGGAACCCCTGATTAAGTCTGGGTTGAATTTTTCAGGAGATAAAATGTTTCGATTCAAGGCGCAAATCGCAGAGAATAGCCCGCTATATTCAAGATTTGCAAGGTGGAAACGGGACATGATTGCCCTGAAAAAACAATTCATG
>JBHHXE010000164.1:0-3306 GCA_046756865.1 Nitrospiria bacterium
CCCGTGAGGCCTGCGGCAACACGGTCCGGAATGTCACCGCCTGTCAGCATGCCGGAACCTGCCCGACCGAACTGTTTGACGTCACCCCATACGGCGAGAAGGTGGCCTATCATCTTCTGCGGAACCCCATCACCCAGGACATGCCGCGAAAATTCAAGATCTCTTTTTCCGGTTGTCAGAGCGAATGCGGCCTGGCGGCCATTCATGACATCGGGTTTATCGCCGTGAGCCGGGAAATTGATGGAAAGACGGTCTACGGCTTTAAGGTTTTGGTTGCGGGAGGCCTGGGATCACATCCCAAACTGGCCATGCTGTATAGCCCCTTCCTTCCCATTGATGAAGTGCTTCCGACCTGTGAAGCCATTTTACGGATTTTTGACAGGCATGGCGACCGGCGGAGGAAGAGCAAGGCCCGAATGAAGTTCATCCTGGAAAAGTGGGGGATGGACCTTTTCAAGGAAAAGGTTGCAGAGGAATTGGCCGCATTGAGGAAAGAGGGCAGGGAGTATCCGCCCTTGCCCCAACCTGAGCAAAAGACGGTCAGTGTGCCCCTGTTTCTGCCCCAAAACGGAAACGGCGCTCAGAAAGCCGGTCCTGAATATGCGCGTTGGGTGCGAACGAACGTGGTGCCGCGTCCCGAAGAGAGTTGTGCCGTTCAGATCAAGCTGAACTTGGGAGACATTAACGTTTCTCAGTTGCGGGGTCTCGCCGACATCGTTGACCGGTATTCCCCTGATGGTCTTCGGACGACCCATCAGCAGAACATGCTCCTCCATCGTATCCAGCGGAAAAACCTGCCCGAACTCTATCGTGCGCTTCGGGAAATCGACCTGGCCGAGTCCGGCGCCGAACGTGTGGTGGATGTCATCGCCTGTCCAGGGGCTCAGACCTGTCAATTGGCCCTGACCTCTTCGATGGGACTGGGCGGCGCGCTTTTAGAGTCTTTCTCAAAAGATCTTCCGGAGTATGAAGACCTGGAAGGTCTCCGGATTCGCATCTCCGGCTGTCCCAATTCCTGCGGCCACCATCATATTGCCGGAATCGGGTTTCACGGCGTTGCGAAAAAGGTGCATGGAAAACTTGCACCGCATTATCAGCTTCACCTCGGCGGAAAAGTCGACGCAGAGGAATCCGTCATCGGAAGCTCAAATCTCAAAATACCCGCAAAGAATATACCGTCAATGGTATTGGAGATGGTCCGGATTTATCGTGAAAAACATCAGAAAGAAGAGACCTTCAATGCCTTTGTCGAACGCTTTGGCCGGAAGCAGTTTTGCGAAGCACTCGAACAGTTTGCCGGCCTTCCGACACCTGATGAGGCTCCGGACGCCTACCTGGATTGGGAGGAAGAGAAAGTCTTTACCCTTGACGATCTGGGTCCGGGTGAATGTTCCGGGACGGTTATCGATATGATTGAGCATGGCCTGAGAATGGGAAGAGAGACTGTTCAGAAGGCTGCTCTGGCCGAAAAAAGCAGGGAGTATCCAGAAGCGCTGAAGCTGATAAAAGAGGCCATCCTTTATGAAAGCCGGGCGCTCCTCTATACCTATGGGATTGAATCCCCACACGACGATGAAATCCTGAAAGAGTTCCAGCACAAGCTGGTTGAACAGGGCATTTTATCCGAACGCTTTGAGTACTTCACCGCAGATCTTGGTGTTTGGACAGATTTTGACCTTTCACCGGAATCGGTTTCGAGCCATGTCGAGAAGGCTGCTGCATTGATCGAAGAATGTCAGGAGGCTTACGACCGAATGGACGCCAGCATGAAGCTGCGGAAGAAGGAACCATCTGGATTGTAACGCAGAATGAAAGGAGAATGGAGGTCGTATGGAAGCTGGGAAAGAGGTCGATGTCCGTCTTGATCTTTCGGGTGTACTTTGCCCGATGAATTTTGTAAAGACAAAACTACAACTGGAAGAGATGGAAGCGGGCCAGCTTCTTGAAGTCGTGATTGATGAAGGGGAGCCGGAGCGCAATGTTCCCCGGAGCGTCCAGGCCGAAGGGCATAAGGTTCTGGAATTGGCCGAGATTCCGGATGGTCATTTCCGCCTGGTCATCGAGAAAGTTTAATTGGAAGGGGGGCGTGTATTGCCCACTCCGCCTGTAAAGCCGGTCTGAGCCCGGACTAAACTTTGTCTGGGCTTATTTTTTATCAGAGGAAACTTTTCAGTTCATGAAGCCGAGCCCCGCATATGATGTTGGCCTCTCCTATGAGGAGAACTACCGGGAGGGGCCTTTTATCACAGAGAAGGTTCCAGCCCGTCAGATCGCGCGGAAGGAGCGCTTCCTCGGCTTTGAAGTCAACTCCCGTCTTGGGATACCGGCCGGTCCCCTATTAAACGCACGCTGGATACTCGCCTACGCGGCGCTGGGTTTCGATCTTCTTGTTTATAAAACGGTGCGGACCCGTGAAACGCCGAGCCACCCCAATCCCAACTGTATGTTTTTGGGAATAGAGAAACAGATCCGGGAGGCCGACTTTTCAAAGCAGCTTGTCGCGACAAGGGATGCGCCTTCCGACCCGGGCCGAATCAGCATCACCAATTCTTTCGGGATGCCCTCGCGCGCGCCGGAGATCTGGCAGGCCGATATTCAAACCGCGAAGGAAGGTTTAAGCGCGGGCCAGCTTTTGATTGTCAGTGTAGTGGGGTCGCCGGGGGAAGAAGGGCTTAAGGCCGACTATGTCAAAGGGGCGATTCTAGCCGTTGAGGCAGGCGCCCCGATTATTGAGATCAATCTTTCCTGTCCGAATGTGGTCACCGGAGAGGGAAGTCTCTACACCGATCCGGATCACTCCTCTGCGGTCTCCAGGGCTGTAAAGCGCGCCATCGGCGATGTCCCGCTGATCATCAAGATCGGCTATATTCCCGACCCGAAACGCCTGGCCGAAGTTGTTGCGGCAAATGTCCCGTATATCGAGGCCATTGCGGGTGTAAATACCCTCTCCTTTGAAATTGTCGGCCCGAATGGTGTACAGGCCCTTCCAGGGAAGGGCCGTCTTCGTGCCGGGGTCTGCGGCGCGGCGATTCGTCAATGCGCAATGGACCAGGCCGCGCGAATCGTTGATCTTAAGCGGAAGGCGCAATACGACTTTGAAGTGATCGGTGTCGGAGGGGTGATGACGCCGGAGCATATCCAAAGCTACCTGGCCCTGGGTGTTGATGGCGTGATGTCGGCGACCGGCGCGATGTGGGATCCGCTTTTGGCATACCGATACTGGACGCAGGTGTAACGATTCATCTTACTTCTCCTTTCCTTCATGGCTGCGTTGCTACGGTGCTCGAATTCTCACATATAAACCAT
>JBHHXE010000165.1:0-3305 GCA_046756865.1 Nitrospiria bacterium
GACAAGGCGGTTTCCCCGACGAGTGTCATGGGGGCCACGAAGCGGGTCGCTGAGATGATGGTCCAGCATTTTGATCCCTTGGGGCGGACAAAGCTCGTTTCTGTTCGCTTCGGGAATGTTCTGGAGAGTTGTGGAAGCGTCGTCCCCCTTTTTCGTGAACAGATCAGGAAAGGGGGACCGATCAAGGTGACCCACCCCGAAATTAAGCGATACTTTATCACGATTCAGGAAGCAGTACAGTTGGTTCTTCAAGCCAATGTCCTGGGAGAGGGAGGAGAGATATTTGTTCTGGATATGGGAGAGCCGATTAAAATCCTGGATTTGGCGAAAACGATGATTATTCTTTCGGGATTTTCTCCAGACAAAGATATCCCGATCCAATTGATTGGCCTGCGCCCCGGAGAAAAGTTGCTTGAGTCTCTTTTTGATGAGAATGAAGAGGTTGTTCAAACCCGGCACGAGAAGATCCAATTGGCGCGTAATGTAAAGGGTAATGGAAAACTGCCCACATACATCGAAAAGTTTGCCGCAATGAACAACCGAACAGCGCCGGGGGAAATTATATTATTATTGAAAGAATTAATCCAAAGTTATCAAAGCGAAAGAGGCTCTGAGGGATTACCCCTTCAACCTACGCGATCTCCGATGGTCAGTCCGGAGGTTCGAGAGAGGCCGAATTAAACCGACTGATGTCTTGTCGGGGTTGGTCCGGCTCCCGGGAACTTCGCAAAGTATCGGGTTTTGTTCAAAGATCTGGATTTGTTAAAAGTTTACTGTAAGTGATACGACACTGTAATGGTTGCGACCGGTTTGTAAGGAAGGCGTCTGTTTTATGGGGTTTGGAGAGCGATTCAGGTTCTTGATTCGATCATATTGATACCGGAATGAATAACTCAGTTTGGCACTAAAAAGATAAACAAGGTCTCCACCATATCTTTCGAGCTTTTCCGGTGTCGGAGTGGAGAGACCATGCCGCTCCTGATCAAAATCGATTCCGATCTTCAATTTTTTTGAGAGGGGAGTCGTTACCCTTGCAAAAAAATCGTCCGCGTCCGGCCCCATGTGATGTCCGATGATTTCTCTTCGATAAGTATATCCTGAAGTATAAACACTGTGTCTGTACCAGACCGGTCCGTCGCTCTTTATGTTGTTGTCCGCGTATTCAATTAGGAGACTTCGTCCCTTGTCAGTCCACTCAAGTCCCGTGAGAATGGCCGGTTTGCTTGGGCGAAAACCGGCCTCGTCTTCCCCGCCATATTCACCGTAGAACTCCAGGCGACTGTCCGTCGATCCGCTTCCGAGTGGAATCTGAATTCGAAAATCCACACCGGCGAGTTCATTGACTTCAAGTTTACCACCCCGGTTCCCGTCGCTGAAGTAGACTTTAACTAAATCCTCCAGGCCGAATCCGGGTCTTCCTTCGCCGCTGTGCATCGTAATCCGCGAGAGGCCGATAGAGAGCCAGGAAAAGGGGTGATAGCCGATTCTCAACCCGAAGAGACGCGGGCGTGAAACATCGCGGTTTGCCTCGAGTTCCGTCAGGAAGCTTGTGACTTCAAAGGTGCCGAGTCGTGAGAGGGGTCCGGGAAGGTGAAAAGGTTTTTCCGATTCTAATTGGAGCAGGTCAAAAGGAAAGGCATTGTTGGAGAGCAGGAGGGCCCCGTGGCGGCCGGGACCCCACCAGAGCGATTCCCGTCCGGCTTTTAAGGCGAGGTTGCCGTCCACGATACGGACATAACCGCGACGGATGACGAGATCGTCTGCTTCCCTTGAATGTGTCGATACCGGTTCCAGTAAAAAGGAGACATGCGGGTTCATTGTCGTGCGGCTTGTTAAGGCATTTTGAATGTTAAGCCGCTTCTTCCAACGATCTCCGAAGTGATTTTCGCGTAAACGATTTTTCTCCGCTCCAAGGTCAATCCATCCGATTTCAGTCCTGAGGGTGTTACTGTCTCCTCCCTCCTTTGCGATGGAATTTATTGGAGCAAGGAGGAGAAAGGTGAGGCAAAAAAGGGCACCCGGAGTGGTGAATAGTTTATTGCCGTACATGCCTTTTGTGTTCCTTGATTTCGGAAAAGGATCGCTTGACGTTTTGTACACAAGGCGACAGGATATAGTGACTATTTGCTCGTGTCAATCATGAAGATTTTTTCTTCGTCTGATTTATTATTACGCAAGGATGGTGGAAAGAGGAGGACACTATCTCTTCAATAGAGGTTCCAAAACATCCCAAATCTGTTCGACGATAATCTGATAGCCCTTTGCAGTGGGGTGGATGCCGTCGGCCTGGTTGAGTTTGGGACGGGCGGCGACCCCTTCGAGGAAGAAAGGGATAAGCGTGATCTGGTGACGCGCTGCCAGATCTCGATATATTTGCTCAAAGGCTTCCGTATAGCTTTTTCCATAGTTCAGGGGCATTTTCATCCCTGCGAGAACAACCTCGACCCCCTCCTCCTGCAAGCGTACAATGATTTTTGAGAGATTTTTTTGGGTTTCCTCAACGTCAAGCCCTCGCAGGCCGTCGTTGGCGCCGAGTTCCAGGATGACGAGGTCGGGCTGGCTGCGAAGGATCCAATTGACCCGTCTGAGCCCGCCAGCAGTCGTCTCTCCGCTGACACCCGCATTGACGACGCGATAGGGGTAGCGCTTTTCGCGAAGTTTCTTTTCAAGGATGGCCGGATAGGCCTCCTCAGCAGGCAGTCCGAGTCCAGCTGTTAAGCTGTCTCCAAAAGCGACGATGACTTGGTCTTTCTTTATGCCTTGACTGATGGCCTCATTGGCTGTTGAGGCCAGGCGAGGGGGGCTCTCCCCCGCCTGTAAGAGAATTCCTGATGACGCAAAAAACAACAGGACGGACCAACAAAGCACACAAAGTACGCGCAATCCTCGTTCTCTCAGGGGAGTAAGCTTCCATGGCCTCATATGACCCAGTGTAGCGTATAAACAAACCCACTTCAATCGCGGAAATAGGGTTTGTACATCCGTCGATTCGCACGAAGATGCCGCGTTATCCGCCAAAGGACATCTCGCAATTAAATGTCGTGAATCGTGAATCGTAAATTAGATGATTGAGTGAAATCTCTCACCTCCACCTTGTGATTGAGTCTGGCTCTGTTGCCTTGCTGATCACTGGCCTTGTCCTTCAGGCGGCCTGACTGTTTTCCCGGTATCTGCGACAGGATTTTTAGAGATGTCTTTTACCGTGACAAGTATTTTTCAGAATGGTAAAATCCGTCGGATGTGTAAAGGAATCTCTGAATAAGTCATGAATTGTTTTTTTAAGGGCAATCATGTCCCGTTTCCAC
>JBHHXE010000166.1:0-3292 GCA_046756865.1 Nitrospiria bacterium
GATAACGCAGTCTTTTCAGGCGAATCGGCGGTTTCTCATTCCGCAATCGCGGAATTAGGGTTGAGTACGGTTTCTTGACAGAACCACACTCGTGAATTACTCTTAGCGAATAAGAATTCGGTGGGCTATTTATTGTTCCTGCCGAAGTACTTGTTTAAGTGGAGAAGGAGTTTACAAAAAGACTTAACGAGGAGCCCGAAGACCTATGAAAGTGTTTGTTAAAAGTTTACCCTTTACATTAATCGCTATTTTAGCCTTTTATTCAATGAGTCATGCCGCCAGGGTGAACAATGGAGCAGGTCTCCAGGGAGCGTATGGAAAAATGGCCCTCGGCGTTGAGTACGACTCGGATTCGGAGCGAGATACGGAGTTTGACGGTGGAACTGAGTTCGATGGGGACGCAACAGTGCCATTCCTTGCGCCTGGAGATCGAATTGTCGGGGGCAGCCTTGAGTCGTCACGGATTATGCTGAGGGGATCGGTGGGGCTTGCCGATTGGATGGATGTTTTCATTCATCTTGGCTTTGCTGATGCTGATTTTTCCTATCAGTTGATTGAGGCGGGAGTACCTGAAGTCATCAGTTTTAGCGGCGATTCTGACTTAGCCTATGGCCTTGGCCTGAAGGCCGCCATAGCGAATGTGGAGGGCTACCAGATTTATTCGAATCTTCAGTTATTCCAGTCTGAAGTTGACGGTGCTTACACTGAGGATGGTGTTTTATTAGGAACTGCGGAAGCTACGGTTCAGGAAATACAGCTTGCATTATATGCGGCGAAGACATTCGATATGTGGACGCCCTATGGCGGTTTGAAATTTTCTGAGTTGGCTGTGGAGATTGACCGATCGATCCCGGGAACTACATTTCACGAGGAACATAAGGTAGACGACAATATCGGTCTCTTTGTTGGAACAGATGTTGTCTTGAAGCCTGGATTGAGTGCAAACATAGAGTTCCGTTTTGTGGACGAGTCGGCGTTAAGCCTCGGGCTCAGTTGGGTGTTTTAGAAGCACCTTACCTTTCAACATGCCCCAAACCAGTGTATGCGGTACTTTGCAATGATTCCATAAATCTTCCCGGCGAGCCATGGAAAGCCGGGAAGATAAAATATGCTTGAAAAGACTCGTCCCAGCGGGAGCATCGGAAGCATCCGCCGGAAGGCATCAACTCCTACGGAAACACGACGATCCCGCTCGACAAAGCGCATAGCGTTGATATGGGCCATCCCGGCAAGGTCCGGGATGATCTCCCTCGCTTCTTTTTCCTGGAAGGGAAGAAACTGAATCCGGTGTGAACAATCCCACTTTTCGAGAAACTGTTTAGAGGCCACACAAAGTCGGCACTCGGCGTCATAGATCAAGGTTCCTCGGATCAGAGTTTCCCCGGTCTGGACGGGCTGCTTCCCGGGATCCTGTTCCTCTTTTTCACTCCGCTTCACGCAACAATTGGGCGATGTGTTTAACATCCACCCCTCCTTTTAAGCCGTTTTTAAGCTGGATCATGCAGGCCGGGCAGGAGGTCACCACAACCTCTGCGCCGCTGGCGACAATCCCGCGCCGTTTCCGTTTAAAAATCGCTTCAGACTGCTTTGGATTTTTGATGCAGAATGTTCCTGCGCCGCCGGCACATCGGTTGGCATCCGGCATTTCGACAAATTCCAGGTTCGGAGCCTCGCGCAGGAGACGGCGGGGTGCGTGATTCACACCCGCCGCACGAAGATGGCAGGAAGAATGATAGGTCACGCGCCTTTTTTTTGTCTGAACTTTCCCCTTGGATGGAGGTTTTTCCGGCTTCTGATCATCCATGAACTCCGAGATGTGGACAACCTTTTCGGCCAGGCGCTTCGCCTTCATGTGGTCTTCTCCTTCCGGAAAGATCGACGCATAGTCTTTGAGCATGAAGGTGCAGGAGGCACAGCCGGTAATGACCTTCTCAAAGCCTTCCATCGAATTCATGTTGAACCGTGCATCCTCCCGGACGCGGTCAATCCAACCATAGGTTTGTACCGGTGTTCCGGAACAGCGCTGGGGCGGAAGGGCAGGCGTTACGCCGCGCTTGCTTAAAAGCGCAATCACGGCGTCTCCCACTCCGTCATCAATGTAGTTAGCTGCACATCCATGAAAATAGGCGATGGGGCTCTGCATATTGGTGAGCTTGGCGTATCTCTTCCGCAGAGGCTGCTTGGCCAGTCGTGGAAGCACCATGTCGGCCGGGATGCGGGCTGTCGGCGCGAGGCCTTTCACCCAGGGGAGGGAGAGATATTCGATCAGAAGTCGGATGGGCCGTTTGTCCCAGATAGGCTGTGTCCAGGCGGCAACTTTCAGAAAGGATTCAAAGAGGAGGCGTCTGGACTGGAAGGCAAAGAGCGTTCCCGCCACCTTGTTTGGATGGGCTTCCCTTTTCTTTAAAATCAACTCCGAGACATCGATCCCGGCGGGACAGACGGTTCTGCACGATTTGCAATTGATACAGGCTTCGACAACGCGGGCAGATTTTTCATAAGCAAAGTCCGGATCGCTTACAATATGAAACCATCCCCGCGCGGCATTTGACTCTTCCCCGACCACATCGTAAACAGGGCAGACCGCGTTACACTTTCCGCAGGTGGCGCAGGCCTTGGTGTAGCGTTCATAGTCGATCTGATCAGTAAAAGCGTGGTCTGAGATTTTTACCCCCGGATTCAGGAGCCCCTCCGGGTCAAACAGATGCTTTACCCTCTTAAAGAGCGCATACATTTCAGGTCCGTAAAGGCTTTCCAGCAACTCGGCCCGGACCCGGCCGTCTCCATGTTCACCGCATAGGGAGCCGCCAAAGCGATTGATCACGACTTGATGGATCTCATGATAAAGCGCAGTCATTTTTTCAAAGTCGGCAGGATCATTCAAATCCAGCAAGGGGTTGATGTGGGCATTGCCATCACCGATATGGCCGTAAATGGCAACCGTTACCCCCCTCTCCGCAAATTGGGTTTCAAGGTAAGGGATTAATTCAGAAATTCGTTCTGCAGGGACGACGACGTCATCAACAAAATGAATGGGTTTTTTCTTGGCGTCATATCGATAGAGAGTTGGGTTGACTGCCTTACGCACCCTCCAGAGTTCGGCCTGCTTCTCCGGGTCGAAGGCGAGGGTCGGCGGGGCGCACAAGAGCATCTTTTCAAGAGAGGCCGTTAGTGACTCCATCTTTTCCCGGATCGATTCATCGAACTCGACCAGAAGCATGGCGACTGCATTTTGCGGGATATCATGGGCCTCGCGGTTGACGAGGTCAAGCGTGGCGCTGTCCATCATTTC
>JBHHXE010000167.1:0-3228 GCA_046756865.1 Nitrospiria bacterium
TGCAATTGAACTACCGCCTGGGAACCTGGCTGGAGCCGCGGCATTTGGTTCCGCCAAAGGTCGAACTTCAGATCATGGATGATGATTTAAAAGATATCCTGGATTTAAACTTTCGGCGTATGGGGGAGGGGGCGCCGACTGGATTTATACGGGATTTTATACCGTATTAGAAACAATGATCAGATGATCATCATAATGATTCAGAAAAAGAAAAGGCCCTTTTTAAAAGGGCCTTTTCTTTTATGGGGCTTGTCATCGGGGGGAATACCCAGCCGGCTATGTTTCCTTAATCTCCTGCTAATCGACGTATCCAGCCACACCCTCATCTTCTCCTGTCAGAGAGCGAAAGAGGGCGTGAAATTCTTCTGTCGAAAGAGATTCGTCTCTTAGGCGGTTTAAATCTTCCGGGGAAATTGGGATTTGGGCTTGTATGTCAAAAGATGAGTTTCCGAATGCCACATAATGCGGGAAGAAGCGGGCCTCCGGGAGGAGATGGGTGATGCCGTTGTTAAAAGCAATGGCCAGCTCAATCATCATCCTTGCGACATCTGCGGGAATACCGCTTCCGATCACGATGTTTTTAGGCGGGTTTCCTGCACGGAAAAACTGGATCAAAACCCGCTTAATGTTTTGCTCAGCCAAGAGCTCTTTGATAAACTTTGCCTTTTTTTGCGAGCCTTTCAGCATGAACAACTCGACCTTGATTTTATCGCGGGGCACGACGGGCCTTGGCCCCTCAGGTTCTTTGAAGTGTCGTTCTCCCTTTTCGTGAGGTGTTTCCGCCCATCCCGCTTGCAAGGGGAGGGTTAGGAGGGTAATCGCGGTCAGTCCAGCTGCCATAAACTTTATTCTTGTTTTTTTGTTCACAAAAATCTCCTTACTTTAATAATGATAAAATAAACGCACGGCAAGGGCATAATCTTATCACGATTACGCAAGCCAATCCGGTATAGGCAATCCTTGTTCCTTTAGAAAGACGGGGTTGTAGAGCTTGCTCTGGTAGCGGGTTCCATAATCGGCGAGGATGGTAACAATTGTATGTCCGGGCCCCATTTGCCGGGCCAGGCGCAGGGCGCCGGCAATATTAATCGCCGAAGAGCTGCCGCAGCACATGCCTTCATCCCGCAGCAAGTCAAAAATGCAGGGGAGGGCTTCCTCATCCGGTATCTGGAAGGCCTCGTCAATTTCTGCGTCCACCAGGTTTGCCGTCACCCGTCCCTGGCCGATGCCCTCTGCGATAGAGTCTCCCTCGGCCTTCAATTCCCCAAACTTGTAGTAGTGGTACAGCGCGGCTCCCATCGGGTCCGCAAGGGCGATTTTAATCTCCGGATTGCGTTCTTTCAGCGCCTTTCCGACACCGGCGAGTGTCCCTCCGGTGCCGACCGCGCAAATAAAGGCGTCCAGCTTTCCCTCTGTTTGCTCCCAGATTTCGAGCCCGGTGGTTTGGGCGTGGAAATCCCGATTGGCCGTGTTGTCAAACTGTTTTGCCCAGATGGCCGACCCGGAATCTTCCTGATTGAGGTCCCCTGCGATACGCTCGGCGATATGGATATAGTTCTGAGGGTCGGTATATGGCGCCTCGGGGACAAGTTTTAACTCCGCCCCGCAAAGCCGCAGCATATTAATTTTTTCCGGGCTTTGGGTTTCCGGGATGACAATCAAGGTCCGGTATCCCAGAATCTTGGCAATCAAGGACAGGCCGATCCCGGTATTGCCGGCAGTTCCCTCGACGATGGTGCCCCCTTTTTTCAGACTACCCCGTTTCTCTGCGTCGCGAATAATGCCCAATGCCGTGCGGTCCTTGATTGAACCTCCCGGATTGAGAAATTCCGCTTTTCCGAAGATCTCACATCCGGTCTCTTCCGAAGGGCCTTTCAGACGGACCAGGGGGGTGTTTCCGATCAGATCAAGCACACTTTGCGAAACTTTCACGATTAATCTACCTCAAGGTCTCTAACTCATCGTGCGAATATATTTTCCATCTTCAAAACGGGTAAAGAATTGATCGAGCATCGGATGAAGGATGATGTCTTTCGATGGGTCCGGTTCTATATTTCGCTCTGCGACATAGGTCATATGTTTTCCGCCATGAACCAGGACATGGTACCAGGGTTTATCTTTCGGGGGGCGGGAGCGTGCAACCTGCTCGTACCATTCTTCTGTCTCCTGAAACTCCGGGTCAACGTCGACCACGACCCCGCGATATCCGAATAGGCGATGGTGGATAAGCTGGCCGACATAAAACTGGCATTGAACCTGCTTCATTTTATTTCGCACCGAGCGCTCTTAGAAATGAAAGATCAATGTCCATGATTTTTCCCATCCAGAGCGCGTATTCCGAATGGTCCTTCAGATCATTTCCGGTATCCGGGTGGACAAAGACGACCAGGCCGTTCCGGTTGAATGCCAGCCAGGGGATCAGCTCTCCGAAGACTTCCGGACGGACCGTCAGTTGGCAACTCCAGCATGGATGGGGCCCCACCGGTTTTTTGTGCATATGCCCGACCGGAACAGAAAACTTTTGGTGGGCGGCATCACAGAGCAAACGGGCCTGCTCAAAGGTCTTTTCGTCATAGTAGATATGGGCATGAAATTCCCGAATCCGATCCATCCGGCTGTTCCCTGAAAATGGTGATCTTATCGTAATATGCATCTCCGACGCAAGAAAAACTACAGGATATCCCGTCCCATGACGGTCTTCCGCTCAGCGGCTTTAGCCTGCTCTATCGCCTTTAGACATTCGTCAACGACCTTCCTTGTCAGGGCATCAATGGCGCATTGGCTGGTGTTGAAGTCAGATTGTTCCCGAATGAGATTCTTAACCTTCGAGACAACGACCAATGTGTCGGTTTCAATGCCGGATGCGCGTTGAGGGTTGGGCCGGGCGGTATGGAGAGACGCCGTATTTTTTGAGGGAATGACGATTCTGCGTAAGGGTTTTTCCGAAGGGATTGGTTTTCTCTTCTGGCCTTCAATCTTGTTTGTGATCTCCATGTCCCTCGTATGTGCCTGCTTTGAAGGGGCCGTGGCTTCTTCGGCATAGGAACTCCGGTGCTTCGCAAAGCCAAGATGGGCATCCCAGCAGGAGACGCGGCAGAAGATCAGTCCTGTCGCCTTCCTGCGGCAGGTGCTGACCGAGCAGAGATAGTATCTTCCTCCAAAGGGAATCTCTTTCTTACAGGTGCTGCAGCTTTTCCATGTGGTCTTTTCGGGCATAAAGGGTTTCCT
>JBHHXE010000168.1:0-3175 GCA_046756865.1 Nitrospiria bacterium
CCCCGTCCGCAGAGGGATGCATATGGATAATATCCGTCCCAATGGCCACATGGACGGTCACCGGGATGCCGAGACGCGCCCCTGCGGCCAGGAGACTATATTTTGCATGCGGGAATTTCCCTTCAAGGATCATCGTTCCGACAGCTTTACCGATCCCGAGCCCTTCAGCAGTTCCCCGGGTAATGGCACGGTTTAAATGGCTTGCCGTTTCTTCCGCCATGCCAAAACGCCCGTCCTCCAATTCAGCCGCCACGTCTTCAGAGGTGGAGCCGATGTAGGCCAGTTCAAAATCGTGAATAATGCCTGCCCCGTTTAAAGCAATGGAAGAGACGATGCCGCGTTCCATGAGATCAATAATCAGCGGATTTAATCCCACCTTGATGACATGGGCCCCAAGCGCAAGAGAAATCATCTTATCCTGACGATGCGCCTTGGCCATCGCGGCAATGATCTCGCGTACATCCTTGGCTGCCAGGATATGCGGCAAGGTGCCCAGAAAAGAGGTGATTCCATTGCCAGGGGGTAGAGGAGTCGCCAAATCTTCCTTGCGAACTTTGCTGACGCGGTCCTTGATAGAATAAGTCTTCAGTTTCTCCCAGTGGAGCGGCTCTATTTTTTTCAAGTGATAACTCCTTTCAGGGAATCTCTGATCTTGATCGCACGGCGAGGATCTTTCCCTCCGCTGGACACCGCGACCGTAATGTCCCGCTTTGTAAAGAGGGCCGGAAGAATAAAGTCACCCGGAACAGATTGATCGGCCACGTTAATCCATATCTTTTTTTCTTCGGCCTCGCCCGCAACATTCTGATTGACATACCCATTGTGCGTTGCCGTGAAGGCAATGGCGGCCTGATCCAGATCCCCCTCCCGATAGACCCGCCCTATGTGCCTGATTTTTTTCTGTGCCGTCCAGTCGGCCAGGCGACGCGTGACCTCCGGACTGACGACCGTCACCTTGGCATCGGCCTTTAGCAGGGTCGCCACCTTCCGTTCGGCCACAGACCCGCCTCCGACCACAACCGCATGCCGTCCTTTCAGGTCAAGAAAAACAGGATAATATCGCATTTAGGAAGCTCTGATTAAGTGTGGATTAATTTTTTCAGGAGAAAAAATATTTCGATTCAAGGCGTAAATCACAGAGAATAGCCCGCCATTTTCAAGCTTTGCAACAAAGAAGCGGGATGTTTTAGCTCTGAAAAATAATTCATGACTTATTCAGAGCTTCCTTTTACTAGGATGATGAAAGAACATCGAGTGAGGTTCGCATCTTTTCGCTCTTTTGGGTATAGGGAGAATCAGGGTATTCCGTGAGAAGGCGACGAAAAGTCTCTGCGGATGCCTCCCGGTCTCCGGCATCGTAGTGGGAGAGACCGAGATAGTAGAGGGTTTTCTCAATAAGGGCTCCATCCCCCCCCTCTTGAAAGACTTTTTGAAAGCGAGCGATCGCAGCCGGGTAAGCGTCGGTTCTGTAGTAGAAGAAACCCACATTAAAATGATGCTCCGCCCGGCGAAGCCGAAGCGCCGCGATTTTTTCCTCTGCATCCTCTACATAAAGGCTTCTGGGATAGTTGGCCACCACCTTTTGCAGGGCAGCCATCGCCTTTTCCATCGGCCCCGGATCCCGGTCAATGGTGTGCATCTGCTTATAATAGCTCATTCCGAGACGGTATTGAGCGAAGGAGGCCATCCGATTAAAAGGATGGAGTGTCAGGAAACGTTGAAATTCTGCCGCAGCCTCATCGTATTCTTTTTTAACAAAATGTGCCTCACCGCGTTTCAAAAGGGTCAAGGCATCAAAAATATTATCCACTTCTTCAGAGGAAACATCGACAATCTCCTCATCAATCCCAAGCAGGGAAAGAAGCTCTGACTTTTCCTCCGATCCGGCACACCCGGCCAGAAAACAGGCCAGAAAGACCATTAGACAATGCCTGAACTGTTTTCGGAGGGAGAACTTTTCCATAAGACAAACGACCAACAAATAAATGCTCCGTGAAGTTCCCATCAGGAGATAATGCCCTGTATACGAGACGAAAAGTAGCAGATCGAAGAACAAAGCGCAAGATTTAACACGATGCCATTGTCATTGTGCCTTTTAATTTTCCCAGCATATCGTTGACCCACTTTACTTTTCCTTTTTGTAAGGTAGGCAATGGATGAAAATATTTATTATCCGTTCCGGGTTTCAGAAGTCCTGTCAGATCCGGGCTGCCGTCCATTTCAGATAACTTGACTAAACATCTTTGAATAAGTGGCTCCAAATCAGGACTGACGCCCCAGGCACAAACGATGGGCGCCTTAGGCCTCTTTTTTAGTCTGTTTTCCAGCTCATTGCTGCGTTCATCTGAGAAAATAGAATGGGCTTTAAATCCTGTTACTTCTTCAACATTTTTATACCGCTCTATAAACTTTCCGCTTTTCGGATCTCTCATATCTGAGATATTCAATACCCTCACATGATCCCAGTCGCAAAAATGCATCATTCTCATGACTTGATATTGTGTGGTATCCGGCCTTGTCGGTACCAGGGATGTGCCGAGCAGGCTGATCTTTTCCTCGGGAATGGCGTTATTGACCTCTTCTAGAGGGATGGATGACCCCGGGTTCATCATGATAAATATCGCGTCAGGAAATTGCCTGAGTATGGCGTCCCTTTCAGAAGGGCTATTCTTCTTTCTCACAATTTCGAGAACACTCCGGCAATCAATCCTCTCTCCTGATTTTAAACAAACCGAGTAGAAATGTCCTAAAATATCGAAGTTTTTTTTGAGAATTCCAGCAGGAATGAATTCGGGCATTTAGTCAATCTTCTTTATCGTTAGGTACAAGTTCTCGACTTTTTTTCTTGCCCAGGGGGTCTTACGCAGAAATTTCAAACTGGACTTCAGGGAGGGGTCGCAGTTGAAACACCTAATGTTGATGCGTTTTCCCAAAGCCCCCCAACCGTAATGTTCATGCAAGCGGTTCACAATCTGCTCCAAGGTAATGCCGTGCAGTGGATTATTGGGTTGTTGCTCACTCATATATCAAAATTTGGCCTTATTTCGACAACAGGATTTGAGGCCTCAGTTTACCAGCTCTTTCCTTCTTTTGCATGTTGTTATTTTATCCCGACATCAAAAATAGATCCCGAGACTTCCTCCTATTTGACACCCCCCGGAAAGCTTTGTAGAGT
>JBHHXE010000169.1:0-3107 GCA_046756865.1 Nitrospiria bacterium
CATAGTAAACAAAATCCTGGCTCTCCATATCGGGAAGGGTCGCATCCACATAAAACATCCCAGGAAAATGGGCGTTTTGGACTCTTTTTTATTGCACTTGCCTTTCCTCGCAGTGCGTCACAATCTGCGCCTAAAAGATCTCATTTCGTCAATTCCTTGACTATCTAGTGTTAGAAAACAAACGCTATTTCCATCGTTCCATTTTTGAGACTCCGGAAGCTCGTCCGGCCGAAAATCATAGGTCGGAAATATTTGCCCAAGGAGATCGGCAAGAATGGCCCTTTAAACTGATCTCTCATTGGAAGCGCCTCTTACTTTTCCTGCTATAAGGCATGAAGATTGCAGTTCAAACGAAACAAGATCTTTCATCGTAAGGCTTGAATCGAGAGAGAGGACCATACTATGGATAGTATCTATCCTGTTTTATCAGGTGCCCTCGCGCAGGAAAAACGGCTGGAGGTCATCACCAACAATCTTGCAAACATCAATACCAGCGGGTTTAAGAAAGATATTGCCCTCTTCGAAGGAATTAACGGCGAGCAGAGAGACCCGACCATAAAACACGGCCTCGGTCCATCCTCACCTTCTGCGATGTTCAGTAAGATTAATCAAATCCACACTGATTTTACACCCGGTCCGATTCGAATGACTGGTGAACCTCTGGATGTAGCAATCTCGGGAGAAGGATTTTTCGCTGTCCAGACCCCCGTCGGAACCCGATATACACGAAATGGTCATTTTACGCTGAATGCTGAAAGAGAAATCGTGACACAAGGGGGATTTCAGGTTCTGGGATCAGGCGGTCCCATTTCAATCCCAAACGGAACCATTATGATAGACGCTGAAGGACGGGTTTCGGTCAAGGATTCCGAGATCATTGGAGGATCACCCGTAGAGGTCGACCTTTTACCGGTTTTTAGGTTTGAAAACTCAGATGCCCTTCAAAAGGTGGGCTCGACCCTTTTCGATGCCGGGAGGGCACAGGCCACACCATCGACAGAGGCACGGATTCGTCAAGGGGCGCTCGAGGGGTCAAACGTAAACTCTATTGAGGAAATGGTCGCTATGATTTCCGTGAGCCGGAGGTATGAGGCTGCCCAGAAGGCAATGCAGACTGCAGACGAAATTACGGGCAAAGCTGCTAATGAGGTGGGCCGTTTGGCTTAATCTCTGATCGCTTACAAATTACTTACTATTTCTATAAGGAGGATTGAACCATGATGCGGGCTTTGTCGATCGCGAGTACCGGGATGTCAGCACAGCAGATGTCGGTTGAGGTTATCGCAAACAATCTTGCCAATGTTTCAACCACAGGATTCAAGAAAAGCAGTTGGGATTTTCAGGATCTTATTTATCAAACCATCACCGCGCCGGGAACAGACACAGGCCTCGGAGCGCTACCTGTCGGCCTTCAGCTCGGATCAGGAGTTCGCCCAGTATCGGTTTATCGTACCTTTGCACAGGGAGACTTTGAACAGACCAAGAATTCTCTTGATCTGGCTGTAGAAGGCACAGGGTTTTTCCAGGTCTCCCTGCCGGACGGTTCTATTGCCTACACCCGGGCCGGCTCGTTCAAATTAGACAGTGAAGGAAGCCTCGTAACATCTGACGGCTATCCGCTCCTTCCTGATATCTCTGTGCCCTCTGACGCACAGACCATAAATATCTCACCCAATGGCGTGGTTTCCGTGGTTCAGGCCGGAAATTCGACCCCCACACAGGTCGGAACACTCGAGCTGGCCCGCTTTACCAATCCTTCCGGTCTGGACAGTAAGGGGAAAAACATTTTCCAGCCCACATCAGCCTCGGGGGAGGCGGTCACAGGAAGCCCGGGACAGGATGGACTCGGATCAATACTTCAAGGGTCACTTGAAAGTTCTAACGTCAACATTGCGGAAGAAATGGTTGATATGATCGTAGCACAGAGGGCATACGAACTCAATTCCAAGGCTATTCAGACTGCAGACGACATGATGGCCATGGCCAACAACCTGAAACGATGAAAACGATGAAGACTTTTCTTACAGCGGGTTTTATCCTCCTCAGCCTGATCCCCTGGAATTTGGCCCGGGCGGACCTTGGGGGCATCTCTCATAAAGAAAAGATCAAAGCGATGATCCAACTCTACGTCGCAAATAAGTTGTCATCCGGTCCTGAGGAAATCCACATACGGAAGATCGTTCCGACAAACGGCGGATCATTTCAGTGGTCCGGAAAAATAAAAGGCATTAGGCCCGGATCCAGGGAAAGACTGCTCGGACGTGTCCTCTTCGTCCTGTCTATTGAAGAAGACGGAAGAGAACCAGGCTCCATATGGATCACCGCTGATGTTGAAAAAAGTCAGGAGATCATCGTCGCCTCCCGTCATCTCAAGCGGCATCACATTATCCACCCGTCCGATCTAGATATCCGGAGCATTTTTGTGACCCGCCAGCGTAACCACTACCTTAGTCAACCAGAAAAGCTCATCGGTAAACGACTCACCCGCTCTACAAGAAAAGGCGTTCCAATCCGGGCGGATCTCATCGAGGAGACTCCCATGATCCTCCGCGGAGACCGGGTCATGCTTTTGTTGGAGTCAAGAGGCTTACGCATTATGACCCTGGGAAAGGCGAAAGAAGACGGATTTCCCGGAAAGATTATTGGCATCCAAAACCTTGATTCCAAGAAGGTTGTATATGGGAAAGTGGTCGAGCCGGGCGTCGTCAAGGTCTCATTCAAGACCCTTCGGTGAATTTTATGGAAAATCTTAACCGCAAGATCCTTTTGATGGCCGTTACTCTTGTTTCTACGGCATTACTGAACACCGCTTGTTCTCACACACCGAAAGCGGTTAAACATATGGAGAACGAAAAACATCCGCCCCCGATGCTGACGGCAAAGGGAGAACACACAGGAGGATCACTCTGGAGAGAGGGTCTTTCGAGAAATTTTTATTTTCAGGACACCAATGCGAGCCATGTTGGCGACATTGTAACCGTACAGGTCATTGAAAATGCAAAGGGAACAAAAGATGCGAAGACCAAATCCGGACGTTCATCCAAGTTGGACGCATCAACAACCTCCATACTGGGCCTACCCACAGTCACCACAGACAAACTCAGGGC
>JBHHXE010000170.1:0-3106 GCA_046756865.1 Nitrospiria bacterium
TGTTATACTGTGCAAACAGAAACAGGATCGGGAGGTTATGAAAGGTATGAGAGAAGATAACATTGTGGAAGCTCTTTCCCGGGTGGTTGAACCGGGAGATTCGAAAGACCTCATCAGTCTGGACAAGATAAGAGATCTCAAGATCGAGGGGAAAGACCTTTCGTTCCGTTTGATCTCGTCCGTCACTTCGGCCTCTCAGCAGGATGAGGTTAGAAGACATATTGATCGCGCCCTCCACCAGGCTCTCCCGGATATCGGACAGGTCCACATTCACTTTCAGGCCAATGTGCATGGTGCCCCGCAGGCAGCGACACCACCAAAGGAAGAAAAATTTATCCCCGGGGTGAAGAGCGCTATCGCGGTCAGCAGTGGAAAAGGGGGTGTTGGAAAATCGACCGTGAGCGTCAATCTCGCCGTCGCTCTGGCTCAGGGGGGTGCACGGGTCGGGCTACTGGATGCGGATATCTACGGACCGAATATCCCCCTCATGATGGGGATTAAGACCCCGCCTTCTCCCCAGGGAGAAAAGATTCTGCCGGCAGAAAACCATGGCGTCCGCTTTATCTCCATGGCATTTTTTGTTGCGGAAGATACTCCGATGATTTGGCGGGGCCCCATGGTCCATGGGGCGATCCAGCAACTCCTGCGTGATGTGGATTGGGGCGAACTTGATTATCTTCTCGTCGATCTCCCCCCAGGTACAGGCGATGCCCAACTTTCCATCGCCCAGCTGGTTCCCTTGAGTGGGGCCGTCATCGTCACGACCCCCCAGGAAGTCGCCCTCCTTGATTCCAGAAAAGGGATGGCGATGTTTAAAAAAGTCAGCGTGCCGGTTCTTGGGATTGTGGAGAACATGAGTTATTTTGAGTGCTCCCACTGCCATGAAAAAACAGAGATCTTTGATCGGGGCGGCGGGCGGGCTGCGGCAGATAAATTGAGCGTTCCTTTTCTCGGAGAAGTTCCCATCGATCCCGCCATTCGGGAAGGGGGGGATCATGGTGTCCCGATTATGATCGCCGATCCGGACTCACATCAGGCGAAGGCTTTTGTCGAGATCGCCCAGAGAATGACAAAGGAACTTTCCATTTCCAAGTCAGAGCAGCTCGGTTTGAAGATCATTCAGTAAGTGTCATGAGGGGGGCGGAAGCAAGGCGCTCAGAAACTGTCGGGGTTCTTTTGATTTCAGGAGTGATTCAATCGCTTCTTTCGCAAGGAAAATTCCGAGACAGCTGACACAGCGGCTTGCGCGGATGCCGATGGCCTCAATCGTTTCCAGGACAGCGTCGCAGTGCGGGCACTTTTCTTCCGATCCGCCTTTCTTTTTGATTTTTTCAATAAGTGTTTTGTTCAGGGCGTGAAAGTAGGCCTCTTCTTTGTTGTATCCTCCTTTGTTCAGATCTTCTTCCAGCGGCATAAATCTTTCCCTCCTTTGAACCAATATGGTGTGCTTACGAAAGCGTTTCAATACCGAATTTCTCAATCAGTGTTCCGGTAACCCTTTCCAGGTGGGTCAGGGATTTATTGTAATCGATGACCGCCTTCAACTCCTTCCCTCTCGTATCGGCCAGTTCATCCTGGAATTTTAAAAGATCGTTGCTGTTGATCAGTCCGAGAGAAAACCGTTCCTGTCCCGCAGAAAGTTTTTTTTCTGAGAGATGCCTGGCCCGCTGTGCTGTTTCGATTCTTTTAAAACCGGTCATGACCTGACGAAGCGCCTTTTTTGTTTCCAGGATGACCTCCTGAATCACTTGGGTCTGCACCAGTCGGGCCTTGTTTCGTTCGGATTTTTCTCTTTGTCGTCTTGCCTCCGCCACGCGATTTCCCAGAGGGAATCGTAGGACGATGCCGGCTTCCCATCGGAAAAAATCCATTGAGCGGAGTTGATCGACTTCGTCCGAGTATTTTCCCCCGAGGCCGTTGAGTCCGAGCTTTCCGACGAAATCAAGCGCCGGAGAGAGTTGATCCTCCGCAAGTTCAAGGCGGAGTTCACTGTTCTGCAACTTCAAGAGGTTTTCTTCGATCTCAGGCCTGTGTGAGAGGGCGCTTTCCAGTACTTTTTTCGTCGTAAACGCTTTTTTTGTTTGTATCGGCGCGTCCGTCGGAAGAAGCGTGGGCGGATGAGACATCGACTGCTCCTTCAGGTTGAGGAGAAGTCGAAGTTCATCTTCCTTGTCTTCGAGTTCTTCTTTCGCGATCAGGACCGCCTCCTCTCTGGACGCCGCACCGGATTCGGCCACCAGGATTTCAATGGGCGCCATCAGACCCAGCTTAACTTTTGCACGATTGGTGTCAAGAAGTTGTCGTGCAGATTGGAGGGACTGTTGTTTCACCAGCAGGTTTTTTCGCTGAAATACAAGATCCCAATAGGCATGGCTGATGTCCAGTATGAGGGACGATACCTTTGATCGAAAGTCTGCCTCGGAAATCCCGGCTTCGGTTTTTGCGATCCGAAGCGGTCCCTGGACAATCCGCCGCCCAAATCCCTGAAGGAGGGGCTGTGACAAGGTGAGAATGGTCTCTCCCCTGAGAACCTGTTCGAGATCCTGAAGTGTTCCGCTCGACCGGGACTGTAAGAGACTCAAGTCAAGATCTCCTCCCCACCGGAGGCGTTGGTTTATGCCGGTCCCAAGCCTTTGGGTTGACAATATAATTTTTCTTGTATTAAACGCAGTTTCAACGGAGGATGCTGTGCCCCGAATGTTTTTTTCAGAACTTATGCTCAGGCGGAGGGCTGGATCAAACTGGGCATCCTCGAACATAATATTGGAGGCATGTAAACGGATATTTTCCCTTTCAATCATAAGGGCCACATTGTTTTCCAGGGCAATGGCAACGGCATCCGACAAGGACAAGGGTAGGGGAGGTGATGCTGCCTCAGAGGGGAAAGGCGCTTGAAAGATCAAATAGAGAGCTATTGCCAATAACCGGTGACGGCTTTTCTGAGTTTTTCCCCGCTGGGGTCGATATCGTTTCATCATTCAGAGGAGGATACCAAAGGCCTTGAAAAAATTCAATTACCTCGTTAAGCCGGGACAATATAGTCCGGGCGGACGCCATCCTGTGAGCTGAGCGGGTTTCAAACAAGTAGATTCTAACGAAATCCCCT
>JBHHXE010000171.1:0-3055 GCA_046756865.1 Nitrospiria bacterium
CGACAACGAGGAGCGGAACAATCACTGGATGGAAAATCTTGCCGCGCTTGCGGATCAGATGCGGAAAAACGGGGGATCGGACTTCCGGGATATCCGTTTTCACACCTGGCGGGAGGACTGGCCCGACAAGCGGGATGAGTCCGTTAAAGTGATTCGCAGCATGATTGAAGAGGCCAGCCTGAACGGCGGGACAGCTATTGTCGTTCCGGAGCGAACCGCCGGGCAGGGTCATGGCGATAAGTATTTCAAGGGCCTGAAGTATCGCTATGCCACGGGCTTTTCACCCCACCCGAACTTTATGAAATGGGTGGAGCAGCAGATTGGTGAGGGAAAGGCACGTCTGCAGGAGAAGGTGAAAAAAGCGGGATATCTCCAAGGAGAGAGAACTGAACAGGCCTTATTGGAAACGAGATAAGACAGGACAGTTTTTATCTGTAAGTTTGTTCTACGGATTTTAATGATTTTTGGTGAGGGGGATTGAGTGAAGAGGACACGAAATATTTTATGGATGTTGGTCATTTTGGTGAGTCTGGTTCTTCATTTGGGCTTGGGCCAGGCTGAGGCCAGGGTGAGGCACCCGGAGGTGGGCTTCCTTGTTGTGGCGCCCGATCGCGGTTTTCTGGGAAATGAAGAGGTGAGGGAAGTCTATGTGGGTTTTGCTGAGAAATATTCCGGCGAACTTGTCTTCGCGACGCAGAAGAAAACAGAGAAGAATATCGAGACCGCGATCAAGGCCTTGAAACGGAAGAAAGTGAAAAAGATATGGGTTCTCCCGCTTTTCCTCTCACCCTCCAATGCGCTTTATCAAAAGGCTGTGAAGGTGCTGACCGGGCGAAAATGGGGTGTACCGATGAAGATTGGGGACACAATGAACAAAAGTTATCTTACCGAGGAAATCCTGAAAAAACGGATTAGAGACCTTAAAAAAACCGGATCAAAATTTTTAAAGAGGATGCCCAAAGAGGATGTTTTAGTCGTCATAGGATATGGCGCGGCTGACGAAAAAGGGGAGACCGGGATCAGGGAAGACCTTGAAGCAATTGTCCAATCGACTAACCGTTCATTCAATTTCAGGTCAACAGAGGTTGTTGTCTTATACGACCGGATCGCGAAGAAGGCCGTTCGTACAGAAGCCTCTGAGCGGGTCGTGGAACGCATTGCCTTGAACCGGGCAAAAGGAGAACGTGTCCTGGTTGTTCCCTTTAATTTTGGGAGAAAGGCAACCAATATGATGGCGGCCTGGACCCGGATCAAACGAAAGATTTCAAAATTTGACAAGGTTGTTGCCGATGGCCTGGGGGTTGTGCCTCATAAAAATGTCGGGATCTGGCTGGAGAAAGAAGCAAACCTTCGTCTCCCCTTGTCGGATGATGAAATAGGTGTGGTCCTGATGCCTCACGGTTCTGACTTTAACTGGAACGAGACGATTCGGGAAAACCTCAGCCCCCTCCTGAGTCGCTATAAGATCGAATATGCCTTCAGTATGGCTGACCCGAAGGTCATCGAACGGGCGGTTAAGCGCTTGGAGAATCGGGGCGTGCGGGCGATTATGCTCATCCGGGTCTACTCTCTGGCCGCGTCTTTCCGGGAAAAAACAGAATACATCCTCGGATTAAATAACACCTATCGCCGCGGCGGAATGACGATGCGGGTTGCCAGTTCTGCGGTCTTCACTACCTTCGGAGGATCGGAAGACCATCCGCTTGTTGCCGAGGTGATGTTAGAGCGGGCAAAGCGATTAAGTAAAGATCCGAAGAAGGAGACGCTGATTCTCCTGGGCCACGGGACGGATAATGAGGAGGTCAATGGTCGCTGGATGAACAATCTTGCCAGTTTGGCCGAACAGTTGCGGAAAAACGGCGGATCGGCTTTCAAGGATATCCGGTATTACACCTGGCGGGAAGATTGGCCCGACAAACGGAAAAAAGCTGTCAAAGTGATCCGTCAAATGATTGAAGAGGCGAGCCGGGACGGCGGAACGGCCATTCTCGTCCCGGAACGGACAACCGGGCAGGGACACGCAGACGAGCTGATCGAGGGGGTGCGCTATCGCTATGCGACCGGTTTTGCGCCTCATCCGAATTTCATGAAGTGGATCGCGGGGCAGATCGAAAAGGGAAAGCAGATCCTGCAGCACAAGGTGAAGAAAGCAGGCCATCTTCAAGGAGAGATGACAGAACACGCATCATGAGTAACGGAATAAACAGGGATAACAGAAAAATTAATCGGGTTTTTGAATGGAGGTTAATATGGGGAGGAATATGAGGGGTCGAAAAGAAAGTTATTACAGTCAGTTGGTACCTATATTCGTGACAGCCCTGTCTCTCTTTTCCTGGTCGGCGACCCTGGCGGCCCAGGATGAAGAAGAGAAGGTCCGTTTGGAAAATATGACGGTGACGGCGACCAAGTCTGAACGGCCGACAATCGACACGCCTGAGGCCGTCAACATCATTACCCGTGAGGAAATAGAACGGCAGCAGGCGCAGGACATCACCGATCTTTTCCGGTTTGAGCCGGGGGTTGAAATCGACGGTACTTTTGGAGGATCGCTTCGGGAAAGACCGGTGATCAGAGGCCTCTCCGGCAACCGGATACTCCTCAGTGTAGATGGGAAACGTCTTAACTTTTCGAGGGCCCACAAGGGGAACATTAATTTTATTGATGTCGATTCGGTGGAGCGGATCGAGATCATCCGGGGCCCGGCCTCTGCACTTTACGGAAGCAACGCTCTGGGCGGTGTCATCAGCATCATCACAAAGGATCCGGATGATCTCCTGGAACAAGGACAATCCTTCGGGGGAAGATTAAAATTCGATTTTAACGGCGTCAATGAGGAGTACACTGAAGGCCTTACCCTTTATGGAAGGGCAGACGACCGCTTTAGTTATCTTTTCGGCTATACGAGGAGAGATGCCGATAATATCGATACCCCCTCCGGAGAGATTTCCGGAACGGCTTTGGAGAGAGACAACTTTGATTTTAAAGGGGTTTTCAAGCCAGCAGCGAAGGACCGCTTTCGCCTAAATCTCCAGTTTATGGACGACATGAGTGAATT
>JBHHXE010000172.1:0-3020 GCA_046756865.1 Nitrospiria bacterium
ATCCGCAAGCGCGGCAAGATTTTCCATCCAGTGATTGTTCCGCTCCTCGTTGTCGGTCCCATGCCCCAGGAGGATGATGGTGTCTTTCTTCGGATTGTTGCTTAGCTTTTTCGCCCGCTCCAACATCACCGCTGCGGCAAGGGGTGTCCGCTCCACGCCGCCCAATGTGGTGAAGAGCACTGAGCTGTTTATCCGCATGGTCCGGCCACCGCGCCGGTAATGGCGATTTAGGCCCAGGATATATTCGGTTTTTTCGCGAAAGGAGGCTGCCAGAGAAAAGATCCGGACCACCACAATCGCCCGTGCCCCTCTTTTTTCGAGACGCTCGACCGCCCTTTCGATGACCTTCGGGTCGGCCATGCTAAAGGCATATTCAATCTTGTAACGCTCCAGAAGCGGCTTTAGATTTTTGCGGATGGTTTCATTCCAGTTAAAACTGGACCCATGCGGCATCAGGACCACACCAATCTCTTTATCAGACAAGGGGAGGCGAAGATTTGCCTCCTTCCGAAGCCAGAGGCCGACATTGTCATGGGGTAAAATTCCCTTTTTCCCTGCGACGACCTTATCGTATTTTGAAACGCTGCGCCTGAGCCAGTTTGATACGGCCATCATGTTGGTTAATTTTTTCCCCCAATGAAAAGGAACGACGAGGACACGGTCTGCTTTTGCCCGGTTGAGCGCCGCCCGCTCCACAAATTGTTCAAAGGCCGCGTCCCGGAGATCATCTTCGGCGCTCCAGTCGTACAATACGGCCACTTCAGTCGCCCTGAAACGGAAGCCCTTATTGACGCGCCCAAGGATCTCCTCCAGATCTCCCTTTATCTCCGCTTCTCCTTTCTCATCCACGGCACCATAACCCACAAGCATAAGCACTTCTTTCGATGGCGCCTTGCTCAGATCTTTGATGCGATCCTTCAGGAGTTCTTCGGTGAGATAGCTTTCTTTCATCGTGTCGCCGATCTTTAGCGGGACGGCCCATTTTTGCTCGTTTAATGCTTTGACAGCATGTTGGTAGAGGGTATTTCCTGGGGAAATGAAAAGCGGAAGGACCCATATTTTTTTAATTTTCTTCACTTTTAATGCATCGATACCTATCTTCAGGTTTTCCAGGGTCTTTTCCTCCGTCGCAAAAGCGAGAGACGCGGTGTACTTCTGCGAAAAATTCTTGACGACCTCCCGAACCTCTTCATTTCCCAGGAATCCCCGATCCGGTGCTATAACGAGGAACCCGACCTCCGGATGGATGATAGCCGCTTCGCTTCGCCCCATTGGGCCGGTATAAAACAGGATCAGCACCAGCGTCCCGATTATTAAATTTCTTCTTGAATTCCTCATTTTTCTCCCTCCCCCCACATTTTTTAATATCCCCAGGAAAGATGTGGACTGGGCCTATGCCACTAATCCAATAAAAAAGCCCAGGATGAGTCGCCTCATCCTGGGCTTCTGGGTTCTTGATGTCCCTGACCGCTAGCCTCTATGAATACGCTAAAGATAAAAACCGAATTTACGTTTACGCTAAATCATTATGATATTCACTTTCAATATCGAAGAGTAGAACTTCTACACGATCTGTCTATCTTTGTCAAGATCTTTATCGAGTTACAGGATCAAAGGGGGAAGTCTGTAGATGATTGATGATGCCCATGTGGGGGGGGCGATACATAAACCACTTCGTCGGTTTTAAGACGGAAGGTCAGAGACCGACTTTTCCAGGTCATTCGGTCTCTGGTGGATTGCTGTCTTTCAGGATGCCACCCGGAAGGGCATGGATTGCGTTCCCTGTATACCTTCAAGGTCCCTACGAGAGCGCTTTCTTAATCAGGGCGAGGTCTTCGGGCGGAAGGTCTAACTGAAGCGCGGCCTCCTGGCCGCACACCGACATCTTCTTCCATGTCTTTTGAATAATCGGAATCATTTTCTCTTCGTCGTGATTCTTTGCAAAGCCGGAGAAATAACTTTCCAGGAAGACCAGGCAGATCACATCTTCTAAAAGCTGCATTTCAGGATCGTGCTTGAGGTGTTTTTTGAGCAGAAAGCCCTGAACACGGGTGATCGTTTCCTCATCGTATCCGAGCGCGTGGAGAATTTCGCCCGCCTTTTCTGAATGAAAGCGGTTTAAGGTCGTCCGCCATTGCTGATATCCAAGCCGGTTCATGGGATAGTTGCTTCGGGGAATTTGCCAGCGGGCAATGTGCTGGCATCTTGCGGCAAGGCGCAAGGCCTCGGAGGCATCAGGAGCAAGGCGTTCCAGACAGGCTGTCATGCGTTGCGCGTAGAGCAATTCTTTTGGAAATGTTCTGCCCTGGAAAGACTCCCGATTGGGATCTTCGCGGTTGATGGCATCAAACTGATCGACGGCTTTTCGGAATCGATTTGGTGTGGCCGTCATCGCTTCCTCACACTCCCCGCCCTTATTTCACGCCCTCGAGGTGCTTGAAGAACTCCGAGCCGGGGTTGAGGACAATCTTTGACTTGCCATCCTTAAAGACCTTTTTGTAGGCATCCATCGACCGCATGAATTCAAAGAACTTCACATCCTGACCGTAGGCCTCGGCATAAATCCGAAAAGCCTCGGCATCTCCCTTTCCCATCAGCTCCTGCTGGGTCTTGTAGGCCTCTGCAAGGAGAATTTCCTTTTCTTTTTCTGCCTCGGAGCGAACCTTCTGGGCCTCTTCAGCCCCTTCGGAGCGATACCGCTTCGCCACTCTTCCCCGTTCTGCCTGCATTCGGGTAAAGACCGCCTTTTCGTTCTGCTCCGGAAGATCGGCTCGTTTGATCCGGACATCCTTGATCTCGATTCCGTAGACCAAGGCCTTCTCATTGGCCCTCTCGGTCACGGTGGCCATAATCTCCGATCGGGTCTTGGAAATGATCTCTGAAAGATCATGCTGACCTAAATCTACACGCAGCTCAGAATAAATGATGTCGTCTAGACGGGATCGGGCCGCACGCTGCGTCCGAAAGGCCTCATAGAACTTCAGGGGGTCTACGATCCGCCACTTGGCAAAGTTGTCGAT
>JBHHXE010000173.1:0-3011 GCA_046756865.1 Nitrospiria bacterium
AGCGCGCCGTTTTCGTCGCTCATCGCGCTGACGCTGCCCAGGTGGTCGCTGTGCAAGTAGAAGCGGCCGTTGTTGGCCGGGTCGGGGTCGCCCGTCACGCGCACGGCAATCACCTGCCCGCCCAGCATGTAGGTGGCGCGCTGGATAACTACGTCCGGCGGCGGCGTAGCTGTCGCCGTTGGCGTCGCGGTTGGCGGTACAGGGGTGTTGGTCGCTGTCGGTGTTGCCGTCGGCGGGATGGGCGTGTTAGTGGCCGTTGGCGGGACGGAGGTATTGGTGGCCGTCGGTGTGGCCGTCGGCGGCACAGGGGTGTTGGTCGCGGTTGGCGTGGCTGTCGGCGGCACAGGGGTGTTGGTCGCTGTCGGCGTGGCCGTCGCCGCCCCTCCACCGACCACCGTCACATCGGTGAAGACGCCCGTAGACAGCTTATCATTCTTCCCCGATGTCACCGCCAGGCCAATGTATACATCCTGCCCCAGACTCACCGTCCGGGTCGCCAGCGTCGTCCAGTTGCTGCCGTCCGAAGAACGGTACGTCGTCACCATGTTCCCGCTCCGCTCCAACCGCAGCCACCGGGGCGCGCTGCCGTTGTCGCTGCTCACCTTGGCCGTCCCCCCGCCCGGGGTGGCCCGTTCGTAGGTCCTGGTTTTGTCTTTCAGGACAGCCACCATCACATGGGGCGCATCATCCGCCAGGCTCTCCCGAATCATCAGCCCCGCCCTGCTTTCCTTCCCTTTGATGGTCAGTGAACTCACATAGGCGGTGATGGAGCCGTCTCCGGAGAGGGGCTGGTAGACGTAGTGGAACTGGTCGGCCGAACCGCGGATGCCTTTGCCGGAGGCGTCTATGGTGAAGACGCCGTTGCTCTCATCGGCCGAGCCGGGCAGCCCCACATTGCCGATGTCGCCGTTCGCCCACGGGGAACTGACCGGGGCCAATGGCGCGGAATCCGCCTTCCTCGCCACCGGCGCCGGGCTGCAGTCTGGAAGACCGGCCCGAGCGGGAGGTTGTCCTCAGACACTCAGGAAGACCGTGCCACAATAGGCAGTGTTGAAGCAGATCGGACACAAACAACGTAATTACACCGACCCAGAAGACCACACCAGAGCAGAGTTGGGTACAACCTCAATCTATTGCTGACAGTTTGCTTCTCCAGGAAATTCAAATGGCCCGCTATTAGCGTCACGGATTAAACCTGCGAAGTTATAATCTGACACGAGCTTTTCTATGGTATTTGTTGAGACATCGAGTAGGTAAAAATCTTCCTGGCTATTAAAAAGAATGGTGTCGATATTTCCAACAGCAAGGGCCAGCTCAAATTGACCAGATGGGGCATCCGTTTCAAAAAAAGAATTGGTAATCGTACCTGTATCGACTTCTGCCCAGTGAATCTGTCTCCCTGACGTTGGTTCCTCGCCAGCAATAGGAAGAGAATTACCCACGAAAACAATACGCGAACTATCGGCATTCCACCAAATGCCTTTATCTATTACATTGCCGAATTTATTGATAGTGATTTGTTGCACCAAGTCTCCCATCCTAGAAACAATGCCAACCCATCCTTCATCCCCTTCTTTGTATTGGTAAGGCAAAGTCGTTTCCAAAAGGTTTGTAACAGCGTAGGCTATGTACTCGTCGTCTGGCGACCAAACTATGTAATTAATTCTCTTAAGCGATTCAGTATGATTAGTGATCTGTTGAACAACTTCTCCCTCGGGGGTAGCGATATAAACCTGCAAGATTCCCTGGTCATCATAGTCACTAAAAGCCAACCATTGTCCATTTGAAGACCAGGCAATTTCCCTTGCTCCACCGTTTTTGGTTAAGAATATTAGCGACGTTGTATCATTAAAATTGATTACCCCCACATCAACAAACTCAGCACTTTCGTAGGTTTGAGCCCCCGACCATATTTGATACGCAAGCCATTCCTTATCCGGAGATAACCGAATTAGGCCCACGCTCCATGCATCTTCACTTAATAGATTATCCCATTGTATGTCTGGTGTTTGCCAAAGTTTTTTTCCATTGAGGTCAATAAGATACTCACCAATAAACATTTGACAGCCATTATCGAACCATTGTATTTCAAATGGGTAATTGGTAAGTTCGCCTCTGATCTCCCTATTAGTCCCTTTTCCTATATCTGATAGCAACAAATAGTTGTCAACTAAGTCGTCTATCCTAAAACCTACTAAAGGCCCTTCCAAAAAGGAGGGAATTTCGGCGGTTGCAGTTATCATGGGTAGTGGGGTAGAGGTGTATGCCGGAGTGGTTGAGATTGGTTCTGATGTGGGTAACTCAGCCGGCATAACAGTGCTTGTTACCGGAGATAATGTGGCAGTCACCGTCCTGCTACTGGTCGTTGTTATAGGAGTTTCTTGGGTTTTTGTTGGAGATGCGAACACTTGCTTGGTTACAGATGTAGATACCTGGATTGGCGATTCTACGATCTCATTGTTAGCTGTGGTCTGAGACAAGGTGCAAGCTGAAAGTAATAGTACGGCTAGGATAACGATCTTGATTGATATATTTAGGTAGTATTTCATGGACTGTCTCCGGCTTGGTTAATTCTGTTGATCCCATTGAGCGAAAGTGTTATGGTAACCAAAGATAGGCCCTAGATCGACAAAGTTTGCTCTCAATTCCTGTAAAGAACTTGGCCAATAGATCTGTCCTGCAAATGGATGATCCTGGCTTAAATCTACATTCGTCGCTCGGCGTATTTCAAAGTGCAAATGAACGCTGGTGTTCACTGTGCTACCCATCTCCGCAATTGGAGTTCCGGCTATCACGACGTCTCCCTCCGCCACCAAAACGATATCGTTGTGAGCATAAACGCTGAAAAGACTTACACCGTATACATTGTGTTTAACAAGCACAAAGTTACCAAACCCATCTGCTGCCCACCCTGTTCTCACGACTTTTCCATACGCTATTGCATAGATAGAGTCTCCGCAATGTGTCAAGCATTGTGAGACAGATCGCCAATTAGAATTAGGGAGGATTTC
>JBHHXE010000174.1:0-2991 GCA_046756865.1 Nitrospiria bacterium
TCTTGTGTTAGAAACAACCCCCTCCTTCAGACTCATCTTGTATTGGAAGAGGCTAGGGCTTGTAATAGGGTATTTTTTGGGATAGAATACGTGTAGGCGGTGTCATTTATTGATTTCATCTACAATTGAAAGGAGTAGTCATGTTTAGAAGGTTAATGGTCGTTATTCTGGTTGCACTTTGGTTGCCCGGGGCTGCACTCGGCGCCAAATCGCCAAGAGACCTGGAAAAGGGGTTTGAACTCCTGGAACAATTTCAGTCATCTTTTATCAGCATTGCGGAGAGAGTGAAACCCTCGGTCGTCAACATCTCCCCTGCGGGAAATGTCACATCCACTCCCAGCAGGCCACGTAGCTCCCCGAAGGAAGCACCGCCCGGCTCAGGCTCAGGCGTTATTATCGACAAGGAGGGCTACATCGTCACAAACAATCATGTGGTAGGTGATACAAAAGAGGTCGAAGTCCGCCTCTCTGATAAGTCAACCTTCAAGGGAACCGTAATTGGAAAGGACAAAGATACCGATCTTGCCCTGGTCAAGATTGATGCCGGAAGAAGCTTACCCTTTGTCAAATTGGGCGACTCCAAGAAAATTAAAGTCGGCCAATGGGTAATCGCTGTGGGAAATCCCTTTGGCCTGGACCGAACCGTGACCGTAGGCGTCATTAGCGCTTTGGGAAGAGAAAATGTCAACCTTTCCCGATATGAAAATTTCATACAGACGGACGCCTCTATCAATCCCGGAAATTCGGGAGGTCCCCTCTTTGATATTCACGGAGAAGTGATCGGAATAAACACAGCAATCATCAACTTCGCGCAGGGTATTGGTTTTGCCATCCCATCGAACATGGTCAAATCTATAACTGCGCAACTCAAAACATCAGGCAGGGTAACTCGAGGCTGGCTCGGGGTCGGAATTCAACCCCTTACGCCAGAGTTGGCAAAAAATTTCGGGGTCAAGGAAGGCGTCGGCGTACTGATTAATGAGGTCTTTGAAGGGGACCCCGCCCATAAGGGGGGCATCAAGCCTGGAGACATCATTCTTGAGGTAAACGGAGATAAAGTAGACACTCCCAGCACATTAGCCCGGGTGATTGCTGGCTTTGTCCCTGGAGAAAAAACAAAAATTCTGGTTCTGCGTGACGGAAAGAAGACAACCAAATTCATCGAGTTGATGGAAAGAAAAGATGAGGCGGTTACCGCATCCATTCCCAAAACACCTGAGGCCTTTATGGGTCTGAGCATTGAAGACCTTACTCCGGAAATTGCGGAGAAGTTCAAGATCAAGGCAGACAAGGGTGCCGTGATCAGAAAGGTCGAGCCCGGAAGCACGGCTGAAGCAGAAGGGCTGAGAGAGGGAGACCTCATCAAGGAGGTGAATCGCAGGACAATTAATACTGCGAAAGATTTCAACAAGGCCATGAAAAATGTGAAGAAAGGCGAGGCGGTTTTGTTGCGTGTTTCACGTGAAAATCGCGCCTTCTTCATTGTGATTAAACCTCAGGGCTAGTCACTGTTACCTGGGTCCACCTGTGAAACGAAAAAGCCCTTCCGAATTTCGGAAGGGCTTTTTTCATATTCTTAATCTTGCTTGTTTTGCCCGTATTACTGGGGAGAATCGTCGCCTCTTCTCCGGTTATAGCTTGTCGGGTCCAGGGGAACGAGAATCGATACTTTTGTTCCTTTTCCGGGTTCTGATTGTACGTCAATGGACCCCCGATGTTCTTCAATGATATGAAGGCACATCATCAGGCCCAGCCCGGACCCATCGCTCCGTTTTGTTGTAAAAAAGGGTTTGAATAGTTTGCCTATATTTTCTTCAGAAATGCCTACTCCCGTATCCTGAACAACAATATTCACCCGTTTCTGTTCCATTTCATCCTTCTCAAGAGAGGTAGAAACCAGAATACGACCTTTTTCTGTTCCTTGAATCGCGTTTAACAAAATATTCAGGACCACCTGCCTCAACTTTCCATGATCAGCCACACAGGCAGGAAGATCAGCGGATAGCTTTTTTTGAATCTCAAGCCCCTTTTTCTTCGCCTCGTTATCCAAGAGGGTAATGGTCTCTTCGATAAGTAGATTGATATCTATTCGACGTAGATCTAAGGTTTCTTCTTCCGGATTCTTAGAGTAGTGAAGGAGGCGGCTGATCAACTGTTGTATCCGTTGGGTTTCACCAAGCGCGACCTCATAGAACTTAACCCAGAATTCACTGTCCTTCTTTTCTTCATCATATTTTTCCGGGATCATTTGCAAAAAAGTCTTGATCGCCACCAAAGGATTATTGATTTCGTGTGCCATCCCGGCCGCAAGAGTCCCTATCGCCGTGAGTCGATTTGTTCGGGCTATTTTTTTGAGCGTCTCCATCTTTTCTGCATAGAGGCGATCACGTTCTTTCGTTAAATAATATCGCTCTATCCCCTGAACCAGAACCTGGGCGAGTTCTTCCGCATTGTAAGGCTTTGTAATATATCTATAAATTTCTCCCTCGTTAATGGCTTTTATCACCAGTTCCCTATCCATATCAGCCGTGATAAGCATTCGAACAGTATCAGGGCGTTTTTCTGAGATCCGTTGGAGTAGCTCAACGCCAGTCATCCCGGACATTCTTTGATCGCTTATAATCAGGGCAAGATCAGGAAGGTCATTAATAAACTTCAATGCCTCTTCACTCGTGTTTGCGGTATAAACGGTGAAGTCATCCTTAAAAAGGTCTTTGTAAGTCATCAGGGCTGTGGCTTCGCCATCAACAAACAGGATCGGATAGTCTTTGTACTCGAACTTTTCCTGCATCGTGATTTCCTTCAAGAGAAATATCCCTTATCAAATAGAAGCGAATGACTTGTTTTTTCAGGGCAAAGACTTGCGGATTCGAGCCCTAGAGAAATGCCGCACGTAGGCTTAGACAGGCGCTCCGAGCCGAGACTCCCGATTCCAGCTGATATTTTCAAAACCAAAGGGAAATTCATTTGGACAATCAGAGACTTGCGTAT
>JBHHXE010000175.1:0-2943 GCA_046756865.1 Nitrospiria bacterium
ACCGAGGGGCCTAACATCTCCCCTCCGATTTGACAAATTCCCCCTCATAGAAGGTGGAACTTTTCAAAGAGCGTATGAACAATCAGGAAAAGTGATCTCAATTGACTCTATAAAACATATTCAAGGGTGTATCCTTTTTTCTATCTCCTTCGTCTATATAGTCAGAATAGGAACGCTATGTGGGGCGTAGTTCAAAACAATAGATGAAGGAGGTAAAAACATGTTCAAGAAAAATATGGGCCGGCTCGACCGCATAGTACGCTTCATTGTCGGGGCAGCGCTTATCCCGATTGGGCTGTTCCTGCTGGGCGGCTGGCAAGGCAATCTGTTTGGTATTATCGTTGCCCTCTTTGCCCTGGTGCCGCTCTTGACGAGTTTGATCGGCTTCTGTCCGGGTTACATCCCCTTTGGGATTTCTACCCTCGGCAAAGAACAAAATTCAACAAAATTTTCATAATATTAGAGAAAGAGAAATGGAGGTAACAAAATGACTGACGAACAAAAAACCACCCAGGAAGAACCTCGCGCCCCCTTTGAGGGCATACCCTTTGCAGCAATGATGCGGAAGATGATGGGCCAACAAGGGAGCGGCTGCGACTGCGCCACGCAAAGTATGATGTCCCAGATGATGGCGATGTGCGGCGGAGCGCAGACCGAAGAAGAAAAAACCACCACTGAAACAACCCAGAACAACCCAGAAAGCATAAGGAGAGACAAAAATGACTGAGACAATTCAGGTTAAATTGACGAACCAGGTCTGTCCCTTGGGCACGCTCTATGCCCAGAAGCACTCGACGACACCCCCCAAGGCCGCCGTAACCAGTTGCGAAGGGATGTGCCTGAGGGGTGAAATCGCCCGACGCGCGGCGAATCTGATCGCGCATCAATTAGCACCGGAGAAAGCCGTGCGCATCTGCCACGGCGGGTTCCTGGAGACAGGCGGCGGCATGAAGGAACTGGTACAGCGGGCAGATCAGGTGTTGGTACTGGATGGGTGTTTTATGGCATGCGGTACACGCCTCACCAAAGGGGCCTTCCCGGAGCTCAAGCCCGATGTCGTGATCACCGATAAACTATTCGAGTTCGACCGCAATCTGTTCGGCGTGGACGAGATGCCCGAGGCGGAGATCCAGGCCCACGCGCAGGTAGTGGCGAACAAGGTTGTGGAGGAGTATCTGTAAAGATGTCAACTAACGGAATTCTTACCCAGAAAGAAAAAGGACTCATCGCCGTTGGCGCCTCCATTGCGGCCGGTTGCCAGCCCTGCACCGCCCATCACTTCAAAGCGGTACGCGAAGCCGGAGCCACCGAGGCCGAGATTCGTCAGGCAGTAGACGACGCTCTGTGCGTGCGCAATAGCGCCACCAAGATTATGGCCGGGCTGTCCGAAAAGCACCTGGACAACGAGCACGCGGCTGAGGGGCCTTGCTGTTCGGAGAAATCCCTGATTGGCGAACTGGTGTCAATTGGGGCAGCCTTGGCCGTCAACTGCACGACCAACCTGGAGACTCACTTGCAGGCGGCCCAGGCCGCGGGGGCCACCGACCGCCAGATACAGACCGCTCTGGGCGTGGCCCGTGCCGTCAAGAATGTGGCCGGGCAGAAGGTGGAGGCAGTGATAGATACGGCTGCCGCCAAAGTGGAAGAAGGCTGCGACGACGATTGTGGCTGCAATGAAGACAACGACAGCCAACCCGCCGCCAATGCTTCGGGGGATTGCGGCTGTGGCGAGGGAGAAAGCGTCGCCGCAACTGCAGGTGCGAAAGCCGAAGCCGTTACAGAACCTTGTGGCTGTGGATGATTTTGTAAATAGCAAAGTAGCAGGGTAGACAGCTATCTGCTACCCTGCTGCCCTGTTCTGCACTGTATCTTTTCCCACAATGCTGCGGGAGGTGTCTGCTCTGGGAAAGTTTTCCGTAGCCAATCGAGGCAGGTTTGCCAATTGGCCACTTCCCCGCAGCAATCCGGGCAGTTGGCCAGGTGACTTTCTCCTTCGGCCCGCAACGACGTCTCCAAATCGCCGTCGAGATATGAGTTCATCACCCTCATAAATTCGGCGCAATCCACTATTCGCTCCCCTCTTTTGGCTCACAGACAAAAACGTTTCGTTCGTCGTGGGCAAAGTCACAACCGGCGTTGAGGGCCACCCGTAGCTTGTTTCGCGCCCGGTGCAATCGGATTTTAACCGTACTCAGGGAGCAATCCAGTACATCGGCAATCTCACGATTTTTGAGACCCTGCAAATCGTGCAGCACCAGCACCGCACGATAGGTGGGCGACAGGCGTTGGATAAACCTCTCCACACAGGAGGACATCTCAGACTGAGCGACCAGCTGCTCCGGTGAGGAAGTTGTCTCATCAATAGCCCACTTCCCGTCGAGGTCCGTTTCTTCAAGTGAGAGTGATACCTTGGCCTGGCGGGTACTATTCCGCCGGAAGTAATCAAAGCTGACGTTGGTAGCAATGCGGTAGAGCCAGGTACCCAGGCTAGCCTCACCCCGGAAAGTCAGTAGGTTACGATGAACTCGGATAAACGTTTCTTGGGTCAGGTCTTCTGCCTCGGCTTGGTTTTGGGTCATACGCAACAGGTAATTGTAGATGGGATGCTGATATTCGTGAAAGACGCTGGCAAAGTTTAGAGGGTGGTCTTCTTGGTGCTGCCCCTCTTGTAAACTTATGACATTCAAGGACTGAGACATAGCGACTGTTAGCTCCCTAACTTTATAGACGTAATGAGAAGGGAAAAGGATACATCTTTTGTACACTTTTCCCAAATACTGACAATTGTACTGCCAATCCTGTCACCTTTTCCACTCTGTACCCCCTTTTATATTCCTACAGGGTTACAATGACCTGGCGAGTCCATTTTTTGCGAACTTTTATTCCACCTAACGACAGAATTCACCCGCCCGCTTGTGACGATCCGCTGAAAGACGCCTTCCC
>JBHHXE010000176.1:0-2888 GCA_046756865.1 Nitrospiria bacterium
GATGGCAGGGAAGCTGTTCCGGGCTGGTGAATAGTCGTTCCTAATAATCCGATTGCGGACAGGATCATATTCTTCCGGCCTCCTGCTTTCCCTTATAGATGATTTCCTTTATCTCATCAGAAAGCCCGGTCTTATATGCTGTCACACGCGGGTCAATCATTTTGATATTGGATCGTCTTAATTCTGGAACCGGTTAACCAGGACCAGGAACTCCTCACCCATCTTTGAGAGATCCTTCGCCGCCTTAAAAACATCTTCCGCCCCCGTTGCCATATTCTTTGATGTCTTTGCCACTTTCCCATTACTCGCGACCACCTGCTCCGTCCCACTAGCCGCCTCTTCCATATTCCTCGTGATATCCCGTGTCGTAACCGCCTGCTCTTCTACCGCTCCTGAAACGGTTGATGAAAGGGTATTGATTTCTTCGATGACCTTGGAAAATTTCTCCGTTTCTACAATTGCGCTCCGTGTGTCTTCCTGGATCTTCAGGATCGTGTCTTTGATTTCTTCAGTGGCCTTTCCCGTTCTATTAGCCAAATCCTTCACCTCGCTTGCCACAACCGCAAAACCCTTCCCGACCTCACCTGCCCTTGCCGCTTCAATCGTCGCATTCAGTGCCAATAGGTTGGTCTGTTCAGCTATAGAGGAAATGACCTTGACCATCTCCCCGATATTTTGACTGGAAAGATCCAACTTGGATATCGTGGCATTGCTCACCTCGGACAGGGTCACTGCCTCCGAGGTGATCCGCGATTCCTCCTGAATGTTCCTTGAAATCTCGTCTATTGTTGAGGCCATCTGATCCGCAGCAACCGCGACGGCACGAACATTATCATTTGTTGTTGTGCTCGCCTTTGAAACGGCAGCAACTTGCTTTTCCGTCATCTCAGAGTTTTCCCTCATCTTGAGACTTGAATCAGTCAGCTCATCGGAAGCCGCTTTAATTTTCTGTGAGCTATTCTTGACCTCCGTGACCAACTGCCTCTGGTCAACAACCATCCTGGAAAAGGACTGAACGAGTCTCCCAATCTCACCATAACTTTTAATGTTAATTTTGTAGGTTAAGTCCCCATGACTGACGGCTTCGACTGCCTTTTGAAGCATCTTTACCGGACGGGAAACGGACCTCGAAACGAGAAGACTGACAATCGAGGTCAGCAAGACACTTATTATCAGAATTCCAATGGAGAGGTAGGAAAAATACGTGTTCGTTTTGTGGCTCTCAGCGAAAAGCGAGGTTGTTTTTCGCCTAAGGGTCATCTCCATCCTTTCTATTGCCTCAAGTACTTCATAATCAACCTTATTTATTTCGGACAGCAGTTCGCTGGCCTCCTCTATCGCGGCTTGTGCGGCAAACATCTTACCTTCCCCATCCGCAGTCACTTTCTTGTCCGCAAGGACAAAGACCTCCTCCGACAAACCTGCAATCCTTACAGCACCTTCTTCCAAAATTTTTATCTTTGGAGTCAGGCTTGGATCTCCCTCCTTTTCCAAGCCGTTTTTAAACACCTGTAATTGCACCTGATACGCTTGAAGGTTCAGGGCAAAACGCTCCTTGGCCTTCAGAACATTCCAGTCATGTAACACAGTACTGACAGGCTCAGAAATCTGTCGAATCGCGGTTGCAGTCCTGCTTGCAGAATCCGCCACCTCTAGCATTTTCTCAGCCTGTGTGAAGGTATCATCCGAAGCACTGATGATCCGTGTAATCAGAAACCCAACGGCGGTAATCGACGCAAGACTGATTGCCGCATTGGAAATAAGTTTGTTTTGAATGGTCATTTCTCGAAAATGCCTTAACATTCTCTCCTCCTGGATATTCATCCTGCTTGGGTTCTGATTTCAGACCACCACCTCAATGTCTTTACCCTGGACCCAAAAGGGATCGGGGTGGTTCACTTCATTGGAAAGGTCCCGACGATCTTGATGCTTGCCTTCTGGGCCTCGGAAATACTGCTGGAATTTACATAGCTGATCGCACCGCCAAAAGACTGGACATATTCAATGATCTGCTGATCTCCACTTAACTTTGGCGGAAGCGGCACCCCCTTTTTATAACGGGCACTGACCCAATACTTATCCAACTGATCGTTGCTCATATTGACTACATCCTTCAGGTAGACCTTCCGTTCCGGAGGGGATCCCTTACGGTCGACTGATTTCACCTTTTTCCCGTTCGGCCAGGAAAGACTCTTTTTTAAGAGGTAATTTTTAATCTCTAGCGGCGACAGTTCCGACACGGGATTTCCCGCATTGACAATGATAACAAGGTCACCGGCCAACGCGCCCCAGGGCAATCCCAATACGAGGACGAGGGCAGATATCTTAATGAATGTATGTAATTTCATCATCTCCTCCAATCTTGCTGAGAAAAAGTGTTGGTTAAAATGCAAAGGCAGTCTGAAAATTTAATCCGTATTCTTCGCGTGCGCCATCCAGATGATGGACAAGCTCAACCTTGATTCGGTTCAGGGCGAAGAGATCATAGGCAGCACCGATAATAAGAGCCTCGAATTCCGGAATGAAATGGCGTGTCAAAGTCCCGCCATCATCCCGAAGGGGCAGGTAGGGACCGCCATTCTCGTCAGGAAGGTCGGTGAAATCATAGCGGATATAAGGATGAAATGTATCATTCATCAGGTTGAGGGAGAACTCTACAAATAGCGCCTCGAAATCAAATCCAGCCCCGCCAAGATTACCAAGACTGTCTTCATGGCGTGAAGTAACATATTCCAGGATGAGATTGAACCGTTCGCTATAGAGAACAAGATAGGGGCTGAAACCCAACTCGTCCAATTCGACGTGTGGAGCGGTAGCGACATTTGCGCTACTGCCCAAAGGCTGAGGAACCACGAAGGTGTCGAGTTTTGCCGCCCAGCCGCTTAAAC
>JBHHXE010000177.1:0-2841 GCA_046756865.1 Nitrospiria bacterium
CTTGGTCCCGTATCAAACCGTCGGCGTCTTCATTGCCGCTATCCTCTTTACAGCCGGGGTGGCGACGATCCTGATCCTGCCCGCCCTGATCAAGATTATGGAACCGTGGCTTTTTCCGAATAAACTGGCCGGAAAGAAATAAAACTTCTTTGAAAACTCAGGACTACGTCGGAAGCCATCAGGTTTGCTCCGGTTCCATAAGGAGTAGTATTATTGATAAGGCGCTATTGTATCTGGAGTGCGATGAGCATCCATATTTAAAATATTGTAACTATTCAGCATGCCACTATTTTTCTTTACGGCAAGGCACGAGGAGAGCAGAACCGCAACGTATGTTCCTATACGTGAGGATTCGAGTACCGCAGAAACGCCGCCTTGAAGGAAAAGAGGGATGTGCTGGATAGGTGCAAAATGTGAAGGACAGAATAAGATGCTTTCTCCTCTATTTCATCGCTCTGTATCGCGTTGGGCGCGTTCCGGCTTTGCCCTGTCTGTTTTGGCGAGCCTTACCGTGATGATGTCGGGGCTTGGCAGCCGATGGGGATGGTGGCATTTTGGCACCGGTTTCCAGCTCTTGAAATGGGGAGTCTATATCGGACTGTCTGCCGCCTCGACCTCGCTTATCGCTTCCATTCTTACTCGACCAGGCGGGACACGACATGGCTTTAAATGGGCGATCCTCGGGTTTTTCATAAGCCTCGTGGTCGTGGGGGTACCCTGGAGCTGGTTGCAGACCGCACGGCGTGTTCCACCGATCCATGACATCTCCACCGATACTGAGAACCCCCCATCTTTTGTTGCGATCTTGCCATTGCGCAAGGATGCTCCCAATTCCGCTGAGTATGGCGGACCCGAGATCGCTGTCCGGCAACACACGGCATATCCAGAAGTGAAACCCGCAAAACTCAATCGTTCACCCGACCTTGCCTTCGCGCAGGTCCTTGCCACTGCGCGTGAAAGAGGATGGGACATTGTTGCCGCAGATTTAAACGAAGGGCGCATCGAGGCAACGGACACAACGCTTTGGTTCGGCTTCAAGGACGATATCGTCATCCGTATCATTCCCGTGGACAAAGGGAGCCGTGTTGATGTGCGCTCAGTCTCCCGTGTCGGTCTAAGCGACGTCGGCACAAATGCGAGGCGGATACAAAATTTTCTGGATCAGCTATATAGAGCGCCGGACTAAATTGGGATGTTTTGATGGAGTTCCCATAAGCAATCATGTTACGGAAGATGGGGGAGATGATGGGAGTATCAGAGAAAGGATCGATAAATAAACTCATCCTTTGGTATTTTGCCGATCCGATGTGTTCCTGGTGCTGGGGGTTTTCCCCAGTGATTGAGGGGCTTGGCCACATATACCGAGATCGCCTGAAGGTTCACTTGGTGATGGGTGGCTTACGGCCTGGAGTGAGGGAAGCCATGACCCCTCAATTGCGGGAGGAAATCTTACATCATTGGCACGAAGTCCATCGCCGCACGGAACAGCCCTTTCTATTTGAAGGGGCGATGCGCGAAGGCTTTGTCTACGACACGGAACCCGCTTGCCGTGCCGTGGTGGCAGTTTCGGAAGTCAACGCAAAACGGGGCCTTCCTTATTTAAAACGAATTCATTCTGCTTTTTACACAGAGCAGAAAGATGTAACAAAGGGTGAGGTTCTCTCTAAACTGGCTGAAGAGATTGGCATATCCCAAAATGACTTTATCCAGGTCTTTCATTCGGATCAGATAAAACTCAAGACCCGCGAGCAGTTTCAGCAAACAATGCAAATGGGCATTCGGGGTTTTCCAAGCCTGATCCTACAAAATGGGACAGAAGATATTGTGATTACCCGGGGTTATCAACCCCTAGATAAGCTGAGGTCCGTTCTCGATCACTTTTTTCTGGTTCCTGTTCGTAATCAACGTGCAGATGTGATCGTTTCAAATGGGGGTTGATTCGGTCATTCATTCTGGATAGTTTGTATCCTACATGAAAAGTCGTCGCCGCGGCGGGTTAACTCAATGCGTGATGTGCCCAGATAAAGAAAAAAAAGTGCTATCGAGACAAGCCCACTAGGCCTGTGGATTACCACATCACGAGGGCGTGGCAAACGTAAGGTTGAATTAGACCACCGATGGGCCGCACCCGTGAGGAAACCCATCGCTGAAGGAAAACCAAACGGCACATGGCGTTATGTTACGCTTGAAGTCGATGGCGTTCCAAAAATGATCGGGAGTTTCGTCTATACGGCAGGACAGCGAACCTTATTCTGCCCAGGCTTTGATTGCTTCATTGCGCCGATCGAAAACGCTACACAAGTTGACGACGTGGTTGTTGTAGATCATATAACACTTGAACCTCCGAAGTTCCGGAACGGAAACAAAGTTTGGTCCAGCCACGTAGCAACGGTTGATCAAGAACGAAATAACCCAAGAGGCTTACAGCAATCCTCCCGTGAAGTAGACGGATATATGTTCCCGTGGTTTTCGTTGATCATCCCTGGCTTCTCGTTACTCGAAGACTTACCAAAAGAATTGTTTATCCCTCATCAAGTTCCTAGCTCAACGCTACCTAATGGTCTAGAGCGAACATTAGGAAAGTATATGACACCAATAGTTTTGAAAACGGCTGAACCTTCTTTGGAAGGCTCTTTTTTCATACAATTAGATGTATGGATATCGAAATGCCAGCACCCCGGCACTTTACAATCATGTACCTTCAATTACATTGCATCAGTAGACGAAGAAACTTCCAGAGAGAATAGATTGACGGGAAAGAACGAATTCGCACTTATAGAGGGCCAGTTCTGGGTAAGGATCTTGTCAACCCTTAGGTCTGGTTTAGCGGAAAGAGTATGT
>JBHHXE010000178.1:0-2780 GCA_046756865.1 Nitrospiria bacterium
CGAATGGGGGGTGGGATGTCAGTCGGGCGATGGAGGTATTGCGAAAAAAGGAAGGCGTTGATGGCTGACGGTTTTGTTTTGCGCTCAATCGACTCACGGCAAGCAGCGGTGGTGTGTGTTCTTTTTGACGCAGTTGGCTGGCAGCCCCGGCGACCGCCGCAGATGGGCGTGGCCCTGGACAAGAGCTTACACGCAGTGGGGGTCTTTATGGGCCAAACCCTGGTTGGCTTTGGCAGGTTGGTGGGTGACGGGGTTTTCAATGCCATTCTGTATGATTTGGTGGTCTTGCCTGATCTTCGAGGGCTAGGTGTAGGCAAGCAAATAGTCGAGCATTGCCGCCAATGGTGTTGCGTTATGGGCGTACCTCGAATGGAGTTGATTTCAACCAAGCAGGCAGAGGGGTTCTATGCTACGCTGGGGGGAACAGAGGTCAAGGCATTTTATATGGAGTGCAACGACGAGGAGGACAAATGAGAGCTATCGGCGTTATCAGCGGGGGGATGGACAGCGCAACCCTGGCTTACTTGCTAAGGGATGAGGGATACGATCTAAGCCTGCTATCCTTTGATTATGGACAGCGGCACAAGAAGGAACTTAAATATGCCCGCTTGCTTGCGACCTATCTAGCTGTCCCCCACAATGTTGTTGATCTAACTTCGATAGGCGCTTTACTAACCGGGTCTGCCTTGACTGATGACATTGAGGTTCCAGACGGTCATTACGCTGAGAAAACTATGAAGATCACGATTGTGCCAAACCGCAATGCAATTATGCTTTCTATTGCCTTTGGGATAGCAGTCTCAAGACAGGCGGAGGTGGTGGCCGCCGGGATGCACGCTGGGGACCATTTTATCTATCCCGATTGCCGCTCGTCATTTGCTGCCGCGTTTGATAAGATGCAAAGGTTGGCGACGGAAGGGGTTGCCCACCCCAACCTACGACTGTATACGCCATTCATGGATAAGACCAAGGCAGATATAGTTACCATTGGTCACCGGTTAGGAGTTGACTATAAAAATACTTGGAGTTGCTACAAAGGCGGCAATCTACACTGCGGAACCTGCGGAACCTGCGTTGAGCGCAGAGAGGCGTTCATGTTGACTGGAGTCACTGATCCCACAGAATATCAAGAGGCACAGCAAACATATGTATAAAATTAGCAAGAGGTTTTCTTTTTCGGCGAGCCACATCTTGAATAACTTGCCTCCTCATCATCCCTGTGGGCGGCTACACGGCCATAACTACGTAGTTGACATTGTGCTGCGAGCACCTCGCCTGGACGAAACTGGCTTTGTGGTTGACTATGGGGAGTTAAGTTTACTTAAGGAGTTTATCAATAGCACACTGGACCACCAGCATTTGAATGATGTCTTACCCTTTCAGCCCAGTACGGAAAACTTGGCCGGGTACTTATACCACTGGTGCAAAGACAAATGGACACAGACTCTTTCGGTCAGGGTGAGTGAAACAGAAAAAACGTGGGCGGAGTATTGTGAAGTACAAAGTTAATGCTGTCTACTCAACCGTGCAAGGTGAGGGTTGTTTAACCGGCACGCCAATATTTCTGTTACGTTTGCAGGGTTGTAGCGTTGGTTGTCCTTGGTGCGATACTAAGGAAACGTGGACAGCCGAACCACAACATCAAGTAAATGACTTCTGGCAACTAGAGCCAGGGCATCCCTATTGGATTGAGAAGACCCAAAGCGAGATCGTTCAACATCTCACCAATTACCTTCAACCGGGGCCGACCTGGGTAATGTTGACAGGTGGGGAGCCGGCCCAGCAAGACCTGAAAAGCCTGGTGATTGCTCTACACGACGCAGGGTACAAAGTCAGCCTTGAAACCAGTGGCACGGCTACCGGTCATATCGGGGCGAATCTGGATTGGGTCTGCGTCTCGCCCAAATTCGGAATGCCAGGCGGTCGTTCTGTTTTGGCCGAGGCGGTCAGAAAGGCTGATGAATTAAAGTTTGTGGTCGGCAAAAAGTTGGATTTAATCAGAATTTTGCAATTCCTGAAAGATCATCCCTTAAAACCCGGTTGTCAGATTTGCCTGCAACCTCTTAGCTTCAATGAAAAGGCAACGCAATTATGCATAGAGACGGTAATAACCAACGGCTGGAGATTGAGCCTTCAGATGCACAAATATCTCGGCCTGCCATAAACTGGAATAAGATCAGGGCCTTGTACCGGGAATTGCTGGTGCTTCTGGGCGAAGACCCGGATAGGGAGGGCTTGCGGGAAACCCCGGCGCGGGTCTCCCGCTGGTGGCGCGAGTTCATTACCTATGACCCTGGTAAAACCAACACCACCTTTGAGGCTATTCAGACCAATCAAATGGTAGTCGTGGCTGGTATAAAAACCTGGTCGTTATGTGAACACCATCTGCTTCCCTTTTGGTGTGATGTTTCTATCGGCTATATCGCAGAAGAAAAGGTGCTGGGTTTGTCTAAATTCGCGCGAGTGGTCCATCAATTTGCCCATCAATTGCAACTACAGGAACGATTGACCCATCAGATAGCGGATGAGATCGAAAGGTTAACCCAAAGTCCTAATGTGGCGGTGCTGGCAGCGGGTCAGCACCTATGTATGACAATGCGCGGCATAAAAACCCCCGGTTTGATGCAAACATCCGTAATGCGCGGCGTTTTCTTCGATATACCCCAGGCTAGGGCTGAATTCCTTGCAATGAGCGGGCTACAAGGAAAAAGAGATGCGCTGTACGGCTAACCGCAAAAATTGCCCCGATTGCGGCTATCGCTTCAAAAGAACCGATGCCA
>JBHHXE010000179.1:0-2779 GCA_046756865.1 Nitrospiria bacterium
TCGTTGATTTCTAGTCGTTTTCAAAAGGATGGAGATGATAATGATGCCTCCCGTTCAGGTTATTTAAGGTCGCCATCAATGTTCAGAACAACTGCAACTCACATCTTTCAGGTCAAGGTTCTCTGATATTATTGCAATAATATTGAAGTCAGTCAATCGTCCTGGCAATTCCTGGTAAAAGCAAAATATAGGTTCCTCGAAGATATATCTTGACAAAAATGAGACAAAAGTTGAGACTGCCTAGCAAAGAAATGGATATGATTCGGTATATACATTTGGATTCCCGGATTAAAATAGTCCTAATAAATTGGAAAGGAATTACATGAGCAGTAATGATAAACATCTTGACGCGCTTTGCATCAATACCATCCGCATGCTGGCGGTCGATGCGGTACAGAAAGCAAATTCAGGGCATCCGGGGACACCAATGGGGCTGGCACCCCTCGCCTACCTGCTCTGGACACGCTTTTTAAAGCATAATCCAGAACATCCGGACTGGCCGGATCGTGATCGTTTTATCTTATCTGCCGGACATGCCTCAATGCTTCTTTACAGTCTGCTTCATCTGACGGGCTACGACCTTCCCCTCGAAGAGATTGTTCGTTTTCGCCAGTGGGGGAGTAAAACACCGGGACATCCGGAGTACGGTCATACCCCTGGTGTGGAGACAACTACGGGCCCCCTCGGCCAGGGCCTGGCGAATGGAGTTGGCATGGCTCTCACAGAGCGCTTCCTTGCAACGCGCTTCAACCGACCTGATTTTAATATTGTGAATCACGCGACCTATGTTGTCGCTGGAGATGGTGATCTCATGGAAGGAGTTGCATCAGAAGCAGCCTCTCTGGCGGGAACCCTTAATCTTGGAAAACTCATATGTTTTTATGATGATAACCGGATTACGATAGAAGGGAGCACGGAAATTTCCTTTACAGAAGATGTCGGGAAGCGATTTGAAGCCTACGGATGGCATGTCCTCCGGGTCGAGGGCAGTGACAATGATCTGGGACCGCTTTCAGAGGCCATTTGTAGGGCGCAGGACAAGACAGATGCGCCTTCTCTGATCATCGTCCGAACCGAAATCGGTTATGGGAGCCCAAACCGGCAGGGCACAGCCAGAGCGCATGGAGAGCCTCTGGGTATCGAAGAAGTGAAGCTGAGCAAGCTAAATCTGGGCTGGCCGCTTGAGCCTGAATTTCATGTTCCGGACGAAGCGATGTCCCACTTTCGCGGGTGTGTCGAAAAGGGTCGTTTGGGTGAGAGGGCGTGGCGGAAAGTTTGGGAAGGCTATACTGCAAAATACCCTGATCTGGGGAAGGAATTCCTCCAGATAACGCAGGGTGATTGCCCGTTGGGTTGGGACAAGGCAATCCAAAACTTCAAACCGGCAGGACCTGTGGCCACCCGGGGAGCCTCAGGGACCATCCTAAATGCAATTGCACAGGAAATCCCTGCGCTTATTGGCGGTTCCGCGGACCTGGCTCCATCCAACAATACCCATCTCAAGGACTATGGCGATATCAGCGGGGAAGATTTCAATGGCCGAAATCTCCATTTTGGTGTCCGGGAGCACGCGATGGGAGGGGTTATGAACGGCATGGCCCTTCATGGCGGGGTGATTCCCTATGGAGGAACCTTCCTTGTTTTTTCCGATTATATGAAGCCTTCAATGCGCCTGGCTGCCCTAATGAAGCTTAAGGTCATTTATGTCTTTACTCATGATAGCATCGGATTGGGAGAAGACGGTCCGACCCATCAACCGATAGAGCAAATGGCCGGATTGAGGGCGATTCCGAACTTGTGCCTGATCCGTCCGGCGGATGCAATGGAAACAGCCGTAGCCTGGCGTCTGGCGATCAACCACAAAGAAGGCCCGGTTGCACTGATTCTCACACGGCAAAAGCTTCCGATCCTTGATCCCGACCGATGTGCCTCAGCCGATCTCGTCGAAAAGGGGGCCTACATTCTGTCAGAAACCAGGTCCGGTGCCCCCGATATCGTTCTTATTGCCACCGGTTCAGAGGTCCACCTTGCTCTAGGGGCGGGGCAAAAGCTGGAAGAAGAAGGAAACGCAGTCCGTGTCGTCAGTATGCCAAGTTGGGAATTATTTGATCAGCAGCCAGAATCATATCGAAGCGCCGTAATCCCTGAAGAGGGGACCCCCTGTCTGGCAATCGAAGCTGCTGCAACCCAGGGTTGGCATCGTTATGTTGGAAAATGGGGGGATGTGCTCGGGCTTGACCACTTTGGCGCCTCGGCCCCGATCGCAACCCTCATGAAGGAGTTTGGGTTTACGGTGGAAAATATTGTGGCTCGAGCACACAAGCTTATGGGGACAGCTTGAAGCCTATATTGAGAGCTTTACCTTAGGTTATTGCGATAAGGTTTTGATAAGAATAGTATTTTAAAGGGGAAAACCATCAGGTTTCCCCCTTTTTACGTTTACGGATATTATTCAGATCGGCTGGTAATTTCGATAAGATGAAATCCGAAGCTTGTCTTGACAGGGCCATGCACTTTACCCACTTCGGAATTGAAGACAACCTGGTCAAATTCCGGAACCATCTGTCCCGGTGAAAACTCACCGAGTGCGCCGCCGCTTTTCCCGGAAGGACAATTTGAATGTAAGGCCGCAGCTTCTGAAAAATCAAGACCCCCGGCAATTTCAGTTTTCAAGGCTTTGCAGGCTTCCTCTGAATCAACCAATATGTGACGCGCACTTGCTTTCATATGACCTCCTGTTGTTCCGATTAAATTTCTTTGCCAAACAAACCTCAACCCA
>JBHHXE010000180.1:0-2740 GCA_046756865.1 Nitrospiria bacterium
GGCAACAGCCACTCCCCACACCTACAGCACTACACCAAGGTTCTACTCTACTAGAAGTTCATATAATAAATGTACATCGAAATGAAAAAAGCCATAATTATCGGTGCAAGTTCAGGGATCGGGAGAGAGTTAGCAAAAGTCCTTTCACAAGCGGGTTATGTTCTTGGTCTTGCGGGAAGAAGGTCTAATTTGCTGGCTGAACTCCAGAAAGAATTACCTAATGAATCTTTCGTGAAGTACATTGATGTCTCTCAAACTGAGAAGGCTATGGTCTCTGTTAATGAACTTTTTTCCGATATGAACGATGTTGACCTTGTTATTATAAGTTCAGGTGTAGGGTTTATTAATTCTGAATTGCAATGGCCACAAGAAAAAGAAACGATTGACGTAAATGTCTCTGGTTTTGCCGCCATGGCAAACGTTGTGATGAGATACTTTTTACAAAAAGGTTCCGGTCATCTGTTGGGGATATCTTCGATTGCCGCGATAAGAGGTGATGGTTCTGCCCCTGCTTATAATGCGTCAAAGGCATTCATTTCAAACTATTTGGAAGGGCTCCGTCATAAGGGTATAAAGTCAGGTCTACCTATTACCATTACGGATATTCAACCCGGTTTTGTTGATACGGCCATGGCAAAAGGTGAGGGCCAGTTTTGGGTCGCTTCTCCTCAAAAGGCTGCAACGCAGATCTTTAACGCCATCAGGAAAAAGAAAAACCACGCATATATTACAAAGCGCTGGAAAGTAATTGGGTGGGCACTTAAAACCATTCCTGATTTTCTATACAACAAATTATGACTTATTGCGACGAGTTTCTAACCAGCTCAAACCGACCACGAATAGCGGCTTTCAATTTTAGGGAAAGTATAAGACGGCGGCGGGGGAGTTCACGCATTCGGAGGAATTAACATGATCAACCCACCATTTCGATCGCCACGCACTAAAGTTTGCGGACTTTACCATTTCGGCCGAATGATCGATAAGATTCGCGCCGATCTTTCTGGATGCTTGCCGGAGGAATATCGACCGAATTTCGGACTCTCAATTGGTCTCGATGGGCATCTCTGCGGTTTTCTTGGCGTTGAGTTTACAGAAGTTGTGGAGCAAATTCGTCAAAGTTTATCGGACGAGGAGGTTCTTGAGTGGTGCTTTCAGAATGGTCTACGGCCCAATGCTGTCCAGAAGGGGGTTTGGAATGGTTTCGCTTATAAATTCGGATGGAGAGATCGTGCTGCAAGGTTCATCGCCAAGGTGAAAGAAGAAGACGGAATGAGTGATCGAGACGATATCCTGACGTCCTTTGACAGCATTGATGAGCGGGAAGGCCGTGGGTTTTGATACAACTGTTCAAGAGAGGATGGTTCAGTTACGGCCATTCTCGGCGGTCGTTTTTTTACTGATTTTTCATTTTTACTTATTCTACAGCTTCAACGTAAAGCTAACCCGGCCGCCCACTGATTTTCCTAAAACTGAATCTGATCCAATATCCCATTCAATTCAGGGCTTGACATAACTGCACGGACTTACAGAATAGAATTTGCGCACCGCCAAGGTAGTGCGGAAGGAACTTTTCGGTGACAGCCTGAAGATTTCTCTTGACCTTGGAATCGGTTCCAGGGTGTACACTCGCATCGAGAGGGACAAAATATGCCGCAAAAAAGATGTACAGTAGGTGTCCTAGCCCGTTTAGCAGGGGTCAGCCCCGACAGCATCCGCCATTACGAGAGGATCGGAATTCTTCCGCGGGCGGAGCGGACCCGATCCGGTTACCGGGTTTGGGATATGCAGGTGGTCCAATACCTGAAATGGCTCGGACCGGCGCGAGGTGCCGGATTCACACTCCGTGAACTGGCTGAGGTCTTCCGGATGTACCGTACAGGCGTGCCCCCCTGCCGGGCTGTCCGAGACATCCTTGACCAGAAGCTGATCCGCCTGAGCGCGCAAATTGAAGAGCTTTCCACGATCCACAGCGAGCTAAAAAGGGTGCTCACCCAATGGAACAGAAAGCTTCGCCAGTCCCCGCCTGGAGAATTTGTCCCTCTTTTTGACGATCTGGATCATCGGCCTCCCTTACAAATAGAGCAGGCCTTCAAACAAACAACCAAAAGGAGGAAACCCCATGATTCATACCCTTGTTCTATTCCAAGTACAACCCGGGAAGACCCGTGAATTTGAATCCACTCACCGGAAGCTGGTTGGGCTGATGAGTGCTCAACCCGGATGCGTCGAGATCAAGGCCCACCGTTCGGTCTCTGATCCATCAGAATACATGGTGTACGGCACATGGAAGAACAAAAAAGTCTGGGAAGATGCCCATCATATCCCTCAATTCAAAGGTCTGTTCAAAACGCTCCCCATCGTTAAGCATACCTTGTCCATGAGCAGCTTCTTTGAACGAGTTTATAACTCTGAGGAAAAGTGCGACCCTGTACATCCTTGAAGGAAATAAGGAAGAGATCCCTATTTATTGTGTTAAAAGCAAATAGAGTTGTCCGGTTTTAGAGCACATGGGTTGTCCGCTTTTGATCCCACCCCCTGGAGGGTTAACCCTCCAGGGGGTGGGGCGGCCTCGCAGCGGATTTACGCGGCTCGCTCTTTTATTTCTCTTTCTTTTTCTATCAGCTTCCCCTTTGAATCATAACAGGCCAATTTCCTCGGTCCATGAAACACCGCATACCTGCCGTCTGGATAACTGTGCACTCTGACACGCGCTTTGACAAAGTGGCAGCGGTACCGATCC
>JBHHXE010000181.1:0-2734 GCA_046756865.1 Nitrospiria bacterium
CCCTTAAACCCTCCCCCTTTGATAACGAGTCGATAAGATGATTTCTCTTTTAAATATTGCAAAACGATTTGGTTCGCGCGAGCTGTTCTCCGATGCGACGATCCAGATTTCAAAAGGCGACCGGATTGCGCTGATCGGGACCAACGGCACAGGCAAGACGACCTTGCTCGAAATGATCGGCGGAAATATAGCGCCTGATGCAGGAGAGATCATTATCTCAAAAGAGACTGAGGTCGGGTACCTTCGGCAGGAGGTGATTCAAATGAGAGGCCGCAGCATCCTCGAAGAAGTCCTTTCCGGCTGTGAGATGCTCCACGATATTGAAGCAGAGATGAAAGAGACCGATCGGAAGATCCATGCGGAAAACAATCCCGACGAAAAGGGGCGTCTCGGACTCCGTTATGCCGAACTTCAATCTCATTTTGAAGCAAAGGGAGGTTATGCGCTCGAACATCGGGCAAAGCAGGTTCTTGCCGGCTTAGGTTTTCAGGAAGCGCGCTTTAGCGGAAAGACCGAGCAGCTCAGCGGCGGACAGTTGATGCGGGTCGCCCTCGCAAAGATCCTCCTCTCACAGCCTGACATCCTGCTGCTGGACGAACCCACCAACCACCTTGATCTTGCATCCCTGATCTGGCTAGAGGGCTTTCTCCGGAACTACCCCGGTTCGATCTTGTTGATTTCACACGACCGTTCGTTCATCAACGGCCTGGCCAACAGGGTCATTGCAATCTCACAGGGAAAACTGTTTACCTATGCCGGTAATTACGATGCCTATCTGAAGGCAAAGGAAGAATCCCAGGCGATTCAAATCGCGAGCTATAGGAACCAGCAAAAGAAAATTGCACAGACGCAAAAGTTTGTGGATCGTTTTCGATATAAGGCAACCAAGGCCCGTCAGGCCCAGAGCCGTATTAAGCAACTTGATAAAATTGAACGCATTGCGCCGGTCCAGGAGGTGAAGCAGGTCCGGTTTAACTTTCCCCAGCCGGATCGGGGTGGGGCAGCGGTGATCACGCTGGAGGAGGTTGGTCAATCCTACGGGGCCACCCGTGTTTATCAAAACCTCAGCCTTGCATTTCAGCGCGGGAGCAAGACGGCTCTGGTCGGGCCGAACGGTGCCGGTAAATCAACGCTCATCAAGATTTTAGCCGGGGTCCTTCCGATCGATCAGGGGAAGCGGGTTCTAGGAGAGAAGATCACCCAGGCTTACTATAGCCAACATCAACTGGAGACCCTTGATCCCAGGCGGACTATTCTAGAGGAAATTCAATCTGCTGCGCCCGAAGGGGCGCCCTCTTTTCTCCGCGGCATCCTCGGGGCCTTTCTCTTCATCGGAGACGATGTCTTCAAAAAGGTTTCTGTCCTGAGCGGGGGAGAGAAGAGCCGGCTCGCCCTGGCCAAGATGCTGATTCATCCGGCAAACTTCATCCTGCTGGATGAGCCGACAAACCATCTCGATATTCCCTCAAGAGATGTTCTGGAAAAGGCCTTATTCGAATATACTGGCACACTTTGTTTTATCACCCACGACCGCCACCTCATCCGCCAGGTGGCGGACAACATCATCGAGGTAAATCAGGGAAAAGTGACCTTCTACCCCGGTGACTACAATTACTATCTTTTTAAAAAGGAAGAAACGAAGACAGCCCAGTCCGGCAAAAACGATGAAAAAGGGGCCGGGTCCCTGAATGAATCAGAGAAGGCAAAAGAGGGGACGGATCGCCGGGAGGGAAAAGAGCGAAAGCGGCGGGAAGCCGAACAGCGCAACCAATCCTACAAAGTGCGCCGCAGCCTGAAGAAAAAGATCGATGCCCTTGAAAAGGCCCTCGGCATTAAAACTGCTGAGTATGAAGAATGCGTCGCACTCCTGTCAGACGCGGAGATCTACCAGGACAAAAACCGATTCCACGAAATCATGTCGCAACACAACCGCCTGAAGGACGAAATCAGCCGGAAAACTACAGAATGGGAAACCCTCTCCCTGGAGGAAGAAGAACTTTCCCAAGCTTAAAACAGACTGAATGGAAAGGAGGGATCTTTTTGCCTGGATTTGGCTTCAGGGTAAGGCGCGTGCGCACAGAACCCGGACGCAGGTAAGCACCGTGAGGATTCGAGCACCACAGCAACACAGCCCTGGAGCCAAAGACGGGTGAGCTGGACCCTTCCCTAGTTCATTTCCCGGGCATGCTTATTCCCTTCATAAGCATGGGCCAGCGCGTCTTTTGTATGGTCGATCATAATGCCGAGATGGCCTTTCGACCCGTGTTTTACTGCGGTTTTGGCATGTGAGATGGCCTCTTTAACATGATCCATCGCTTCAGGACCGTGCATACGGGTGGCCTTGCTGGCATCAGAGGCATTGATTCCTCCCTCCCCATGGTTTACACATTCCTCGGCTTCATGGATCATCTTTTTCAGGTGTTTCAATGCCGCGCCGCCATGCCCCTGCTGTCCATGATCAAGACCGTCTTCTCCTGCTGCGATCATCGCATTGCAATGTTCTTTCGCAATGTTGACATGCATTGAAGAGCCGGCAAAGAGGTCTCCAGGCAAGACAAAAAGGGCGGCAACCGTCAGGGCAAAAGTGAAGTGAATTCGCATCATTCCTCCTTTTTTCTCAGGGTAGACAGGGATTCTATCACGGTAAGCGGGACTCTAGCATTTTGACCCGGGTGTGTCAAGGAAGCCCTGATGAAGTCTGGGTTGAATTTTTCAGGAGATAAAATGTTTCGAT
>JBHHXE010000182.1:0-2693 GCA_046756865.1 Nitrospiria bacterium
GTGTCTCTATCGGCTCAAAAGCCTCTTCAGTGTCTATTTTTGCTACCATTCCCCAGTCCAAAAGGGGAATGTAACGCCATGCGGCAATAATTTTTTTTGGACGATAATCCATCGCCAGGCCCTGGCCCTCTCTCCCCTGAACGGCTTCCAGTATGGGGAAGGCCGTTTTACTTCCAATACGCGCCTTTCTTTGCAGAATGGGGGTCTTGTCGTGTCGAAGCGGGCTGAGGAAGAGGGCATCCTTTCCCACTTTTCTCCCGAGGAGTGTTTCACCGGTCAGGCCTAACCCGCTTGTATCTTGAATGAAGTGGTAGATCGGCGCCATATCCAATTCAAAGGCAATGAGACCCAGCCATTTTCCGGATGTGTCATGAAGTGGTCCTGTGACAAGCAAGGCGGGGAAATTGTTTCCCCTGTCGCTTATAAAGGGGTCCGTGATATATATTTTTTCTCGGCCGAATTCAAAGGCCTTGTTGCCGGGGTCCGGAAGCGGTACCCCCAACGTCTCGGTCTCACGTTCAGCATTGCTGTGATATACGATCTCTCCTTCCGTATTGACAAGCATCACGTCGCTATAGTCATAGATGACTTGTGTAACCCTTAAAAAGCTGTCCAGGCGGACCTTTGAAGTTTCGAAGGCGAGGCTGTCCCGGTCATTATTGAATTGGACGAGGGTCTGAAAGAGACTCCCGATGAGCGAATTGTCCTGGATGGCTTCGATATTATTCCTGCGTTCCTGAAAGAAGGTCTCAATCCTTGCGACCTTCAAATCTGCGATGGTCTTCAATTCATCAATGCGATCCTTTATCAAGGCCTCCTTGAATGTCTGAAACGATCCTATCCCGAGGATTAGAATCGGTAAAATCGTGGTCAGGACAAAGCTGAGGAGTAATTTATTTCTGAGGGACATAGAAACATTATCGGCAGAAACGATAAAATCTTTAATCTTAAGAGGTTTGATTTTCCGGATTTCGGGAAGGTGAGGTCGATCCGGGGTATGCTGGAATTCAGCGTTTCCGCTGTAGGCATCTGCCTCGGCAGGGTGAGGTGGTGAATCTTACTATATCAGGCGGGTGTATTCGGGAGGCGTGATTTTCCAGACCTTGACGCCGCAGTAGCGTTCCCCTTCGGGACAGACGGGGCGGAGCTGGGCCATATCTCTCAGGGTACATGGGGGGAGAAGGTAGCTCCCGATTAAGGGGTTGACTTCTTTGATCTGCAAAGCCTCGTCGAGCGAGGCCCGCCAGATTTCCTCCTGCGCGTTATAGCAGAGCCGCATGGCATGCTTGTGATGAAGGTTCAGCAGGTCGGCCGATTCGGTGAACCGGATGCTGAGGGCGTTTGGAAGGAGGTAGAGCGCGTATTCAAGCGGAACGCCAAGTCGTTTCAGGCGGCTGAAGCGATCCCAGCTTTGTGCCATTATTTCATCGTAATAGCGTTCGATTTTAGGATCGCTTTTGATGAGATCAGGTGTGATGTAATCAGGACGGTCGGTCATCTGCGCGGAAAGGACGGGCCGGGAGCCGGGTGTCATCCGATGGCGCTGGTCCTGGGAGTCGGCGGTATGCGAGAGTTTTTTTCTGAAGGTGTAGGCCGGGTGAAACAGCGCGCGGCTTAACTTCGTCATGGTGGTCAGATTTAGCGACTCCCCCAGGAGCCGGTTTTCTCCCGGATCGAGAACCAGCCCGATGGCGGCGGTATCGTCCATCGCGGCGCGCGGGACGCCCAGGATCTCCCGGACAGACTGGGCCAGAACTGCTTCTTGATTTATTTTGTAGTCGACCAGCCGGGAGACACGTCCCCCTAAAGCGGCATCGAACTCCGAAAGGAATGTCTCAGTCACCTGAGGTGATTTTAACGCGGGATGTGCTTCAAAGAACTGATGCTCAGGCGTTTCTTCAATGGAAAGGGGTGATTGCAGGATGGTTTTATACTCCGGATCAAAAGCAATGAGGGCCTGCACCATTTTTCCGGCAACAATACGCTGTTCCAGCGGGGTATCATACTGATGGCAAAGCCGGTAATAGCGAAGCAGGGTGACGGCGGAGACCGTGTGGTAGAGATAGGCGAAGGCGGCAATTGGAACGACATAACGGGCGATCTCCTGTGATTTTTTTTTGACATCCCTTGCGAAATTACGGCGTTTCCGGGGAAAGATCCGTCCATACTCCGCATCAACCAGAGGAAGAAGCATCTCATTTAATCGCTGATAGGCCGCCATCTGCTCGCGAATCCCTTCCATATAGAGATCCTGGGCCGCGCCCGAAAGGGGGGGGACCGCGAAACTCTCCGGCCTGACGGTGACGTAGCGCTGACTGACCTGTTCCGAGTTATAAAAGGGGTGAGCGTGAAGAAAGGACCAGATGAACTGCCGGGAGACATTGGAGAGCGTAAATTGAAAATGAGCATGCTGCAGGGTGGTGTGGTGCCCTGCCTGATAGATACTCTTTGCGAGGGGGACATAGCCTCCGGTCACTTCTTCATCCCGAACGATCCCCCGGCTCGAATAGCAGGTTTTTGCCGTTGCAACGAAGTTTTTGAATGGGTTCAGAAAGGCCTTCTCAAGGGCCACCTCCGGCTCCGGTGAGAGGAAGCGTTCTCCCTCCTTTGTTCCGGTGGATGTTTTTGTGAATGCGCCCAAGGTCCGCTCCTGATCTGCTCCTGTTGATGCGTCAACATTATATGCTATACTC
>JBHHXE010000183.1:0-2624 GCA_046756865.1 Nitrospiria bacterium
AATTTACTGGACTCTCTTTTAATAATCAATCGGTAATTTCCCCATCCCCGGGCTGAAAGAAGAGCCGCTTCTTTCAGCCCCAAGATCAGCGATTGATCTTGGGGTAAAGCGCATAAGTTGCCTAAAGGACAAGGCCAGAGGCCATAAGGGCGACGGAGGCGTACTCACACGTACGGTGAGGAGACCTTTGGCCGATAACGCAGTCTTTTCAGGCGAATCGGCGGTTTCTCATTCCGCAATCGCGGAATGAGGGTCAGCCCCAGTCATTGCGCTGAAACTCCCAAGATGGTATTCTCTGAACCGTTGAACTTCCCTGCCTGGCAATACGGATGCCGCGCGCTCTCTGATGAGGAACATGGACACATGGGGCGAAAATACTTTGAATTTGTTGTAAACCATAGCTATACCGTCATGGGCTTGATTGGTCTGATTACCCTGTTCTCTATTATTAAGATCGGGTCCATCCAGACAGAGATCGACCCCAAACAAATCCTCCCTCAGGATCACCCCTTTATCAAGACCAACAACGAGATTGAAAAACGCTTTGGCGGAGGGCGGGTCATTGTCATCGGAGTTCGCGCACAGGATGGATCGATCTTTACGCCGGGCCATCTTGCAAAGATCGACCGAATCACTCAGGAGGTCAAATCGATACCGGGAATCTACGCTGACAATGTCCTCAGCATTGCCTCGAGAAGGGTAAAGCATCTCCGGTTCAATGAACAAGGCTTTGATGTTGACCGTCTGATGCCCTCTGTCCCGACCACACTGGAGGAATCCGAGAAGGTGAGAGGACGGGTGTTCTCCAATCCCCTCTATGTTGGATCTCTCGTCTCTTCTGATGCGACGGCTGCCGCGATCATCATAGATGTTCAGGACAAGGAAACGGCTCAAAAAAGCCGCGAAATTGCCGGGGAAGACCTGGATGAACCTTTAAGTGACTCGGCGATCTACGAAAGACTTCAATCTATTGTCGATCGGGAGGAAGACGCTGCCACCCGCACCCATCTCGGCGGTCTTCCCATCTCGCTTGCTTTCCTGGAAAAAGATACAGTCCTGATGAACCAATGGGTCTTCCCGATTGCCTTCGCCCTGATCATGTTTATCCACTACCTCTCGTTCAGAACATTTCAAGGGATGTTGATCCCCTCCTTTACCGCAATCCTGAGCGTCATCTGGTCAATGGGCCTGATTAGTCTTCTCGGAATGAAACTCGATCTTTGGACCAAAGGACTCACGCCGATTTTAATTGTGGCGATGGCGGCGGGACACTCTGTCCAGATCCTTCGGCGTTTCTACGAGGAACTCGACTACGCCATCGGAATGGATATCCCGATCCCGGCCCAAAAGGCTGCCGCCGTCGAAGCAACTTCGAAGATGGCCCCGGTAGTCCTGGCGGCGGGCTTCGTTGCGGCAGCGAGTTTTGCTTCTCTTATTACCTTTCAACTCGCAACCTTCCGCTCCTTCGGGCTGATGACGTCCTTCGGTGTCCTCAGCGCCCTCCTACTTGAAATGACCTTTGTCCCCGCCCTTCGCGCATTGATTCCTCCTCCTAGCGGAAAAGAGCTGGAAACCGTCCTCCGAAAAGGACAATCCGACCGACTTCTTTCCACTTTCGGGCGCTGGGCACTCGGCCCTGAACAGCGGTGGGTCCTGGTCGGAGGCGTCTTGATGCTGCTCCTCCCCTTCATCTTTGTCAACCGGATCGGTTTTGCAAACAGTCTCCGGAGTCTCTTTTTTGAGGGAACAAGGCTTCGCCAGGATGATCTGGTACTAAACCAGAAATTTGGAGGCACATCGACCTTAAATATCCTCGTGAGTACCCCTTCTCCCGGCGGGCTGAAAGAACCCGCGGTCATGCGAGCCGTGGAAGGGCTTCAAACCCACCTGAAGGAAAATCCGCTTGTGGGACGCAGCGAGTCCTACGTCGATTATGTCAAACGGATGCGGCGCTCTTTTTATGGGGATGATCCAAGCGCCGAGAAAGTCCCGGAAAGCCGGGAAGAGGCCGCTCAATTTCTCTTTCTTTATTCAATCTCCGGAAACCCGGAGGATTTTAAACGCATGGCCGACGTTCTATTTCAAAAGGCAATCATTACAACTTTTTTAAAATCGGATTCAACCGTGCTCGGTCAGGATTTAATTGAGACGATTCATCAATATCAGGCGAAGCATTTTCCGCCTGAAGTCAGTCTGGAATTGGCCGGATCCGTTCCTGTCACGCTTGCCCTGAATGAAGTTGTCATCCACGGAAAACTGCTCAATATCGTCCAGATGATCGTTATATGTTTCATCCTGGTTTCTACTATCTTCCGATCCTTCGTTGCCGGTCTCATCGTCCTGATCCCCCTGTTGATTGCTGTCCTGTGGAATTTTGGCTTCATGGGTCTGGTTGGCATCCCGCTTGGGATATCCACCGCCGCTGTTTCCGCCATGGCCGTCGGGATGGGAGCAGACTACTCCATTTACATTCTCTACCGCCTGCGGGAAGAGCTTTCGATGAACCGGCATCTGGAGAAGGTTCTGGATGTCACTTTGAGGTCGGCTGGCAAAGCCATCCTCCTGATCGCGATGGCCTTTGCGGCCGGGACTTCTCTGGTCGCCTTCCCCGGCTACTACCTCCA
>JBHHXE010000184.1:0-2556 GCA_046756865.1 Nitrospiria bacterium
ATACAGATACCAGTGTATACGATACGACCCTCCGTCTGACCTTCCCCACTGTAAAAGGGGGGGAGATGAACCTCCGCTTTAATTTCTATCGTGAGATCTCCCAGACACCAGGCGGTCTTTCTCCAGCCCAATTTGCGGCCGACCCAAATCAAAGCCAACGCTCGCACGACTGGTTCCTGGGCCGACGCGGTTCTTTTGATATGAGACTCAATGTTCCGGTGTCGGGAGAGCTGTCTAGTGAAACGCTTTTCTATCTTAACTTTTTTGAACGAAACTGGTTTATTGCGAACGGGGCCGATTCACCTGCGGTAACCACAAATCGGCAATTCCTCAGGGATTTCTTTGTCGTCGGATTCGAGCCGCGGGTCAGGTTTGGGAAATCGGTTGTTGGGGTCAAAGTCCACTATGAACAGCAGAACGACGTCAGGCGACAGGGCACTGCGGGAGTGGATACCCGGAGCGGGAGCACAGATCGGGAGGCGGATCTCTCTACAACGGCTGTGGCTGCCTATCTTGAAACCGAATTAAACCCCACGTCAGGTTTTACCGTTATTCCCGGAATCCGTTATGAGCATCTTGACCAAAAGCGGAATGTGGGACTTCGAGGTACTGTGTCCGGTGTTGGCGGTCGGGCGGAGACCTCTGAGTTGACCTGGGGGTTGGGCCTCCGGTCTGATTTTTCGGGCGGTGCGGTCTATGCGAACGTGCATCGAACTTTCCAACCGCCAACCTTCAACGAAGCGGTTGATCCTTCGGCGGCGACTGACCAGGATCTAGATGCGGAAACGGGGACTAACTACGAGATCGGTGTTCGGAGCGAAATCGGTTCCCGGGCGTATGTTGATTTGGCAGCTTTTTTCATCGCATTTGACAATCAGATTGTTGACGTAGGCGGGACGGATCAAAATGCCGGAGAGACGGAACACCAGGGATTAGAGGGAAGCTTTGTTGCTGAGCCCCTGGATGACCTGTTATTCGACCTCAATCTTACCTATCTCCAGACGGAGGCGAAGACCGGAGCAAATATTGGAAAAGATCTTCCAATGGCGCCTGAGATCAAGCTTGCGTGGGGAGCAAGCTATGAGCGCGCGCTCGGAGGCGGCCAAACAGCGAATATCCGCCTGGAAGGAATTCTCACGGACGAGCAGTTCACGGATTCCGCGAATACGATTGCTGAGGATGTGACCGGCGGAGCAGGACAGCTCGAGTCCTATGTCGTATGGAACCTGAAGGCCCAGTATGATGCGGCCTCTTGGAAGGCCTTTGCCGGAATAAACAATCTTCTGGATGAAGAATACCGTGAGAGACGTCAGAGTTTCTTTGGCGGTATTATTCCCGGGGTGACGCAAAACTTTTACGGCGGGGTTTCCCTCTTATTTTAACGAAGGGTCGTTTTTAAAAAGGAGAGTGAATCAATGAAGTTCCGTAATATATTTGGAGTTGGATTGTTATTCGGGTTTTACGCTATCCAGGGAATCCTCCCTTCCCCGGCCTTGGCCCACTTTGTTTGGATTGAAACACCGGCGACGATTGCGCCGGGAGAGAAATCCGAAGCGAGGCTGTATTTTGGTGAGTCCCATGAGTTTCTGCGCGAGGAAGCCGGCGGGAGGCTGGATAACCGGGAAAACATGAAGGTTTGGGCCGTTGATTCTAAAGGAGAGCGGCAGTCAGTCAGTTTTAAGAGGCAAGTGAACTTCTACAGCGCGAAAGTGCTTGTCGAAAAACCTGGAAGATATAATCTGATCGCAATGGATTTGGAAAGCGAGGTGGTTGACGGGACAAAGTTTGTGACCGTAGGGATTTTCTTCAAGCCCATGTTTTATGCTCGCGCCGGTTTCCTGGCCTTTGAACCGGGTCGCGTATCAGAGCGTGAGGCGGAGATAACCGAGATGATGGACCTCGACATTGTTCCGGTCACAAGCCACCTTAACCCCCTGAAAGGAACAATCACCCCGAAGGTCGGCGAAGAGATCGTCTTGCAGGTTTTTTACAAGGGAGAACCTGTGGCCAAGGCCAAGCCTCTGGCATTATCTCCAATTGGATGGGTCAAGGAGTTGCGGACCAATTCCATGGGGATGACACGCTTTACTCCGCTCTGGCCCGGAACCTACGTCATAGATTATGTCCACATGGATAAGACACCGGGGGAATATGAAGGAAAGTCTTATGAGGGGGTCCGACACCGGGCAACACTGACGATACAGGTTGAGAATCCTCATCACGGTAAAAAGAAGCGCAAAAAGAAGAAATAGATGGTCAGTTACCGGAATACGCGCAAAATCCATCAGCTTGTGACAATCTGGTCAGTTTTTTTTCTGCTGGCCAGCGTCATAAGCGGACTCCTCTGGGCTTATGCCCCCTATCTTTATTGGGCAGATGGTTACAAGAAACATAAACATGAATTTCCGCCGCAGGACATTGCGCAGGCAAGTCTTTCCGTCACGGACATGATTCTGAAGACAAAATCCAAATTTGGAAATGATTCTGTGCTCCAAGAGTTGACCCTCCGTTCGGATGCGGGGATGCTTCTGTATGATGTCCGCGCCCGATCTTCGG
>JBHHXE010000185.1:0-2504 GCA_046756865.1 Nitrospiria bacterium
AAACCGTCTCCGCGCGGCGGCGTGCCGACGGCGATAAAAATTACCAGGGAATCCCGAATGGCCCGACCCAGATCCGTGGTAAAAGAAAGCCGACCGGCGGCGGCGTTCTTTTTTACGAGCTCCTCCAAACCGGGTTCGTAAATAGGAATCACACCCTTCTCCAGTTGCGCGATCTTTGCTTCCTCTTTATCGACGCAGACCACATTCATTCCCAATTCAGAGAAACACGCGCCAGTCACCAAACCCACGTATCCACTCCCAATGATTGCGATGTTCATATATCCCTCCCAGACAGAATTTCAAACACTATAGGTAAATTATATCGACTTATCAAGAACAGGCGAAGTCATCCTATAAAGAAGTTTTCAAGGGCAAACCGCGCTCAGGCGATCAATCCAGTTAAAGGGCATCATTTTAACACCAGAAACCGTTTGTAACAATTTATCATGTAAATGCGGGCTTCGCTGAACTTTTTTAAAAACCCGATCCCTCAGCCAACACAAAACAGGGGAAGGGCTGTTCCAAAAATAGACCATTTCATCCCCGAACGCTTGCAAGGTATCCACCTCTCCCCTTCGAGCCTGCTCGTATTGAACAAGCGTTTTTTTCGAAAAATCACCCTGATTAAAACAGGTCTCCAAAACACCGGACAGCGCCAAGGCATCGGCCATCGCCGCGTTTCGTCCCTGGGCAACATGCGGATTCATCGCATGCGCCGCATCCCCCAACAACGCTCCGCCGCTTACAACCCAGCTATCACAGGCAACACGAAAACACCGCATATAGGCCGTTTGTTCCCAGGTCTCGATCTCTTGAAGCGGATCTCGAAACATCGCTTCAATTTCCGGATGAAGAGAAAGCATCTCCGACTTGAGACAACCCACGCCCTGTGCTTTGGCCGTTTCAAGCCTCTGGATCGGCATCAGATAAAAGAGATAAACCTTTCGGCTCGATACCGGGAAAGCACCAAAAATCACCCCCTGCCCCAGATAGTAACGCGAGTCCTCCTGAAAACCAGCGGGGCGATCCACAACCATCGTGATATATCCGTCGTCATAGGCCTGGGCGCGATACGGAGACTGAAAAACCGCCCTGACACGCGATCCCGCGCCGTCCGCTCCCACAATCATCGGACAATCAAAGCGTACTGACTTTTCGGATTGCGTGGCTTCGACGCCGATCACCTGAGCGTCATTCCAAAGAACATCATGAAAAGATGTCCGCCAATAAGTTTCAATCATCGGGTCTTCCTCGACGGCGTCCAGCAATATACGATGCAGCACGGCCGGGAGCAAGACCAGGGCATAGGGGTAGGGCCGGGGCAGCCTCGCGTAGTCAATCGTACAGAGGTGCGCACCGGAGATCGTCTGAAAATGCACCTGTTTATTTAAATGTACATCTGTTTTTTGAAGGTCTTGTAAAAGTCCAAGCTGAGCAAGAATCTTCAGGCCGTTCGGTTGAAGGATTTCACCACGCGGCAAGGGAACGGGATACGCATCACGATCGAGCACAGCGACGCGAAGTCCCTTCCTGGCCATGAGTAAGGCTAACACAAGCCCACCCATTCCAGCACCGACAACCAGTAAATCAAATTTCTTGGACAATACCTTAGAACCTCCTTTATATGAAGAAAGCTACTTTAACTTTGCAGAGAACAAGGGGTCAAGCCCCACGGCCATTCATGCTGAATGAACCTTGGATCGCAATTTCAAACAATGGGTTTGACTTCACACCTCTTTTTCAGTAGTAAAGAACCCTTATGTGACCAAAACGATACAACATACAACATACAAGCACGCAACCTTGTATTCGCAGGAAAGGAATCCCATGTCAAACCAACAGCCCGTTCAAGTTCAGATCGAAATTGATGACGCCACAGCCCAGGGAATCTACAGCAATCTGACACTCATGGCTCACAATGAAACAGAATTTATTCTCGATTTTGTTTTCATACAACCCCAGGCTCCGAAAGCCAAGGTGCGAGCGCGTATCCTGTCCAACCCCATCCAAACCAAACGAATGCTGATCGCCCTGACAGAAAATATTCGCCGATACGAAAAACAGTTCGGCACAATTAAAATGGTTGCTGAAACAGAAAAAGAGCCCTCACAATACCAGGGACACTACCTTTAACCAAGAAACCCCCTTTGCTTTCAAAACCCGTAATGCTATCCGCCGAGACACCACGTGTCATTGCTCGTCCCTCCGGCAGATATTATATTATTGACGAAGTCAATTGGTCCGCAACATCCTCTTAAAACATCTGCTCCAAGGCTTATGTAGGAACCCTGCTCCATATCAATCGAGTAGTCCTCTACACACCCCAAAAGCCCTTGTATAAAATAATCGAGCAAAACCCTTCACTACTACTTGAAGTAATTAAAGATTAAGCAAATATTATCCTCTTTCAAGCCCCCTCGTTTGCTGTTCGGCAATGATCCCTTCCGTCTCGGCGAGGAATGGCATCGGCCTTGCTCTGTCCCACCTCAAAACAAAAATCGCAT
>JBHHXE010000186.1:0-2494 GCA_046756865.1 Nitrospiria bacterium
GGCCATCGCCCCTGTTGCAATGGCCTCTTTGAGGTCCTGTAAGTGGGTCTGAACAAGCACCGCTTCTTGAATCCGTTCGTTCACCCCTTCCTCAATCCGATCGACCTCCCGTTCCGTCAGGGGTGAGAAATGTTGAAAATCAAAGCGAAGACGATCAGGGGTGACGAGAGAACCGGCCTGTTTGACATGATCCCCAAGAACTGTTCGTAGGACCGCATGTAAAAGATGTGTCCCGGTATGGTTCCGTGCGGTCTTGCGACGAGAATCCTGATCGACGATCGCATCATATTGATCCCCAATCGAAATATTCCCCTGGATGACTTTTCCATGATGGAGGAATAGATCCGGGAGCGGTCTGGTCGTCTGTTCAATCTCCACCAAAGCAGATGAAGATGTCAGTGTCCCTCGGTCACCGACCTGCCCCCCCGACTCAGCGTAAAACGGGGTCGGGTTAAACATCAGGGCCACGGTTTCTCCTCCATGGGCCGACAAAACGCGCTCTCCATCTTTGAAAATAGCCAGGAGGGTAACCGCTTCTTCAAGATGGTCGTATCCGGTAAAACGAGTCTCTCCGCTCTCTTCCAGTATCTGCCGATAAAGGGGACTTTTATTCTCCACATTGTTCGGTCCGCTATCGCCTACCCAAGAACGCCTAGCCCGCTCTTTCTGCCGCTCCATTGCTTTTTGAAAACCACCCTGGTCAAGAGATATGCCTGCCTCCCTGGCAATCTCCTCGGCAATATCAAGAGGAAAACCATAGGTATCGTATAGCCTGAACAACTCCTCTCCCGGGAGGACCACGACCCCTTTTTTCTTCAAGCCCTGAATAAGTTCTTCAATCAACTGGACACCTTGGTTCAGCGTATGAATAAAGCGTTCTTCTTCTCCAAGGACAATCCGATTGACCCGTCGGCGATTCTGAACCAACTCCGGGTAGGACTCCTGCATTGTGGTGATCACATCTCCCGTCAGGGTGAAAAGAAAAGGGTCATGGAATCCAAGTTTTTTGCCAAAACGGGCCGCCCGACGGAGAATCCGACGAAGCACATAGCCTCTTCCCTCATTTGAAGGCAGCACACCATCACTGGTCAAAAAAGTAATCGCACGAAGATGATCTGCAATCACGCGCCCTGGCATCGAAGCCCTTATCTCATCTTCCGGGCGATTTGCCCGCTTTGCGATCGCGTGAAAAAGAGGTCTAAATAGATCAGTATCATAATTGCTCAAGACCTTCTGGCTGACCGCTGAGAGCCTTTCAAGCCCCATCCCCGTGTCAATACTCGGCTTCGGAAGGGAAACAAGTTTTCCATCGCTCCCGCGGCTGTATTGCATAAAAACGAGATTCCAGATCTCCAGGTAGCGGTCACAATCACATTTCCCAATCCCGGGACAATCCGGATGGACGGGAAACCCCTGATCAAACATGACCTCAGAACAGGGACCACAGGGTCCAACATCACCCATTTGCCAGAAATTATCCTTATGACCCAGGCGGATAATCCGGTCGGGCGGAACAATTTTTTTCCAGAGGGCCTCGGCCTCATCATCTTCCTGGAAAACCGTCACCCAGAGAACGGAAGGGTCGAGCTTGAATCCTACCGTCAGGAGTTCCCAGGCGTAAGCAATCGCGTCTCCCTTAAAATAGTCCCCAAAAGAAAAATTGCCGAGCATTTCAAAGAAGGTGTGGTGTCGCGCCGTCTGGCCGACATTTTCCAGGTCATTATGCTTTCCTCCTGCCCGAATACATTTCTGAGATGAAACTGCACGCGCATAAGGGCGTCGTTCCTCACCCAAAAAGGTTGATTTAAACTGAACCATACCGGCATTGGTAAACAGGAGGGTTGGATCATTTGAGGGAACGAGCGGAGAACTCGGAACCTCATGATGCCCGTGCTCCGAAAAATATCGAATAAACTGTGATCTGATTTCTGCTGCGTTCATGAGGCCTTATCCTGCACAGTCACTGTTCCGAAAGACGGTTAAAATAGTCTCTGCGTCAAAACCTTTCCGTTGTAAAAATGAAAAGGCCTGACGACGCAAGCGCAGATCCTGAAGCTGGATCAAGGCTTTATACCGCTTCAAGAGCGCCCTCCGCGCCATTTGCTCCCAGTCCTCGGAAAGTTCCTCAAGAAGCCGGTTGACTTCCGGCACGGAAAACCCTTTTTTCCTAAGCTCGCACTGCAGACGAAAAGGGCCAAGATTACGGTTCTCTACTTGATACCGAATCCATTGCTCAGCAAAACGTTTGTCATTCAGCACACCAAGCGCCTTGAGATCAGAGATAACGACCGCAATCACATCCTCGGGAAATTCTTTCTCGATCAACTTCGCCATGATCTCATGAGAAGACCGATCGCGATAAGTAAGCATCCGGTAAGCTTTATTTTTTGCTGAAAGATACACCCGATCTTCTTTTCCCTTGCCTCCGCAGGGAGCTTCTGATTTGTCCATCTATTTCAATGAGGCCTCGTAACAGGCAGAGAATGAACCTAGG
>JBHHXE010000187.1:0-2484 GCA_046756865.1 Nitrospiria bacterium
CGAAACATTTTATCTCCTGAAAAATTCAACCCGGACTTAATCAGGGGTTCCTTAAATGAATTTTATGAGGACTAAGAGATTCATGTCGGGAAAAAGTATGGTGCTTGCGTTTGTTGCCGCAGCAATGATGCTTGTTTTGAGTTCGGGGTGGTCGTTTGCGGCAGATGAAAAGCTGAAACCCTTAAAGCCCGTCCCGAAAGCCTACGCGAATAAACAGATGCCCAAGGGCTGGTGGACAGACCCGGAGATCATTCAAGAAGGGAAGAGGATCTTTGAGACGACCGTTCTGGAATATGAGTTCAAGAGAAAGACGAGAGCGGCAAAAGAGGGCTGTGCAACCTGCCACGGTATTAACGTAAAAAAAGACCGCCCCAAAAAACGGGGCGCCCCTGATTTCCGAATCCGCGAAAGAGTCAATCGTTTTTCAGCGCCTTATTGGTTCTGGCGGGTTTCTGAAGGTATTGCCAAGACCCGTATGCCCGCCTGGAAGGAGAAGCTCTCGGAAGAAGAGATTTGGAAGGTGATAGCGTATCAGCACACTTGGTCACACGGGGGTAAGCCGGCAGTTCATGACCATAAAGAAATTGAACACTCGGTTGAGAAGTAATAAGCCAAAAGGCCCGATTTGGGCTGAGCACATATGGCGAGCGCATCTTTCCGTCCCGGGGCTCGCGGGCGAATAGGACAAACTTTTTTCCTCTCGTGTCGGAGACGCTTCGTTGCCGCCCGGCAGAATTCATTCAATAATCCTCTGTCCCATCTTGGTTTTGAATCCCTTCTTTAATAATCTAACTCCCTCTGCTCAACACTCTTGACAAAATCTTTCTTGTTTATTAGTATGGTAGTTAAATGACTACTATGCTAACCAAAAGACAAAAAGAGGTCCTTGATTTTATCTGTGAAACGATAGAGGACCGGGGCTATCCGCCGTCCCAGCGGGAGACTGCCGATCAACTTCAGATGGTCGGCATATTGGGTGTGCAGCGGCATCTTCTCGCCCTCGAGAAGAAAGGCTATATCCGGAGAGGGAAAGGCGCCCGGGCGATTGAGGTCATCGGGCATGCTTCCGGCCGGTCTGTTCCAATTCTGGGCAAGGTTGCAGCCGGATCGCCCATCCTTGCGGAGGAATACCTGCTGGGACATCTCATGCTTGATCCGACCATTGCCCGATGGGAAGATGTTTTTCTCTTAAAAGTACAAGGAGAAAGCATGAAGGACGCAGGGATTTTAGATGGAGATCTGGTCCTGGTCAAGCCGCAGAGGGATGCGGAATCAGGAGAAATGGTTGTGGCCATGATCGAGGGAGAGGCCACCGTAAAGCAACTGATCAAAGAAAAGAAACGGGTGATCCTAAACCCAAAAAATGATGCCTTTGCGCCGGTTGTGATTACACAAAAAGATCCTCCCCTTCAAATCCTGGGAAAAGTCGAAGGCTTGTTCAGGCTTGATATGAACACACATATCAAGCGCAGATAAAAGGTTGATTGTGGAAAGCCTTGCATTAACAGACCCCCTCTTACAGGAATTTCCCCGCTCTCTTATCTCGGATGTAGAGGGCGGGCTTTTTCTTTTTTACGGTGATCCTTCCCTCTTTGCCCTCTCGCCGCTGTTGGCCGGGTGGCGGCTTGAGCTTGGTGAACGGGTACTTTTTTTAGACGGCGGTAACTGCTTCGACCCTTATCCCCTGGTTGCATGGGCTAAGAGGATGGGGCGCAATCCGCAGTCATTCCTCTCCGCGCTCTTTATCTCCCGTGCGTTCACTTGCCATCAGATGGGATCACTGATTTTTAATCAGCTTAAAACCGGAATTGCTGCGCATCGCCCCCGTCTGGTTATTCTGGCCTCCCCTCTGGAGACCTTCTACGATGAATCGGTCCCCTTTATTGAAGCCAAAAATCTCTTGCTTCATCTGCTTACGGCATTGGGGCAGATGGCTCGCGATCGGATCTTTGTCGTTCTTTCTCCCTTTCCCCGAAAAATGGCCGGGCGGCGGGCCTTCTTTCTTTCCCACATTAAACACCGGGCGGATAAGATCTTCCGCATAGACCGGCCAGCGGGTTCGCTTCAAAGGGCGATACGGATCACAGAAGAGAAGCCGAGTTCCCGAAGGTGGGTCCTCCCGGTCCTGGGGCAATAGGGTATGGGAAGAACCCTCGCGACCTTTACACAACACATCGCACAAGAAATTGCCTCCTGGCGTGTTTTCCGCCGGGCATTGCGGCGTGAGGATCAGGAATATCTCGACGGCCTTTTTCGTGCGGCTAAATACCACATCGCCGCAGGGAGCTACGCCTCAAAGGCGAGCCCTTTTGAGGCGATGGTGGTGGCCATGCTGATCGAATCCTACAAATCAAATGACCTTCTGGAAAAACGGGTGGCCCGGTTGGAGTCAGAAAAAAACGCGAAAGAAAAGGATGTCCAGGAAAATGCTCAAGGGGTGGATCTTTGATGTCTACCCGGTTTATGGGGGAATGCGTCTCTGGT
>JBHHXE010000188.1:0-2464 GCA_046756865.1 Nitrospiria bacterium
GGCAGGAGATCCGTGGAAATATTCCACACCCTGTGGGGAAAAAGGCCTCGAAAAAGGCCGGTGCATGCTGAACAACATCAAGGGTAATGTGAACGATACGGAGAAAAGCCTGTCGGGGAAATGTCTCTTGCGGAAAATTACCTGCGCTTCAATAAAGCCCGGATCATGACACCCACTCTTTCACGCCAGGAAAGGCGGATCTGGCGGTCGAGGACGTCGTAAGGTCTTGCTTCAATACGGTCAATCAACACCACATAGACATCCCGCATCAGGGAAAGTGCGAGCCGGGCATCCTGATCAATGAGGGGAATGAGTTTGGCCGCCTGATCAAAATAGCCTCTGATTCGTTTACACTGGAAATCCATCATCCTTAAAAAAGCCTCATTCTTCACCCGCTCAAGGAGCTCCGCTTCTGAATAACCGGCTGTTTTGATCTCGTCCAGGGGGAGATAGATTCTCCCCCGCTCAAGATCCTCCCCGATATCCCGAACAATATTCGTCAATTGCAAAGCGGTTGACAGTGCGCCACCATACGCCATTCCCCGGGAGTCCCGGCAGCCAAAGACAGGCAGGGTGAGGTCTCGAATCGTTGAGGCGACCCGGTCACAATAGACCATCAGTTCTTCAAAGCTCTGATAGCGGTTTAAACGAAGATCCATCCGGCAACCCTCAATCAAACCCAGGAACCCCTCTTTTGGAATAGGGTAGCGCCGGATCGCGTCCGCCAGGGCGATGGTTATCGGATGGGTCGGCTTTTGCGAATAACAACCCTCCAGCTCTTCTTCCCAGCGCTTCAGGAGGACATCAAGGGGCTCCTGCTGTCTCTCATCAACAATGTCGTCAGCATAACGACAGAAGGCATAGACGGCATAGACCGCCTCGCGTTTCTTCATGGGAAGGAAACGGAAGCCGACCGAGAAGTGCGGCCCACATTGATGCGTCAGCTTCCTGCAGTAAAGATAGGCTTCGGGTATTGAGTGGCTCATCTATTCAAATCCTGTCGAGTCCTGCTCAGAATCCTGTCCAGGGTTTTCCGCAAGCGGTCCCAGGCGGGGATGGGTAGAGGTCTGCATTTTGTTTCGGCACCAGTGATCTGGAAGGGAATGGAAACAGCGCTTTTTCTCCCGCCAGGCCCATTTGATCAGGGGAAGGAGAAGCCCTTTCCAGGGCCGCCAGGCATACCATCCGCTGAGGTAGTCCTGAAGGTCTCCCCGCCCCGCGCGCCGTACAAATTCGGACAGGCCCCGATTTCCCCCACGCTCATAAAGAAAGCGGTTGATCAGGCTCATCTCCTGCGCCGCGCCAATCGACTTTTTCCAGAGCTGATCATAATCTCTTTTTGTGATAATACTCTCGGCAGCCGCCTTACCGGTCGTCAAAGCATAGCGGATGCCCAGGCCGAAAAGATAATCCTGGAAGCCCCCGGCCTCTCCAATGTAAAGTCGGCGATCAATCTTTGCAGAAGGTTTCAGACTAAAATTCATAAAGGAATATCCTGCCTTTTCTTCTTCGATGGAAAAAGAAGAAATTCCCTGGAAGCATTTGAGCGCGCCGTCGAAATAATCATTAATATGATCGAAGTCCTGCGTAATTGCACACCCAAAGGTCGCACGGCCATCGAGGACAAACAGGTAGCTGTATGCCCCGGGGGAGATATCCATATCGAAAAGGACCCAAACCGTGTCTGGAAGGTTCGAGGCAAAGGTAATCTGCTTCGCCAGGCCATCAGGAGAGGAGGGTCCGCTTGCAACGATGTCGGCCTCCTCAGGATTGAGTCGGGTTTTGTAATGGAGGGTCACGCCAGCCGCAAGGGCCTGGTTCAGAAGCCCCCGGTCCAGGGTATCCTCTTGCGGACCCCGGCGGATAAAATAGCCGAAAGGACCCTGGCTTTTGACCTCCCGGGAATTGAGGCGGTAATCATAAAAACGCCCTTGGCAGACAGGCCGGATATAAAAATTGCTTGAGAGGCCGATTCGCTTGAGCATCTGGAGGGCATCTTCGGGCGTACTCATATTTTCGATGACCTGGAAATCACCAATGAATCGCCCTCCAACCTCCTTTCGCGCTTCAAAAACCTCAACAGCGTAACCCGCCTTCGCCAGGCAGATCGCAGAGGTCAAGCCCGAAGGCCCCGCCCCGGCAACCTTAATGGACGATCCCTGCTTTTTAGTCATCAGGTTTTCTCTCACAAGCGGTTTATTGCGTTAGGGTCAACTGAAATCCAGTTGTAAAACGGTTCAGCATACCTCGATTTGGCTTTGCAAGACCCATCTCTTCAGGGCAAGGCACGATGGGCACAGAACCGGAGCGTCTCTTTCTACGCGAGGACGAGGTCCACAGCAACGCCGCCATGGGGGAAAAGAGGGGTGTGCTGAATCGTTACAGCAAGTTTAGAGTTGTCGCGGATGGGAGTATAGCATATAATGTTGACGCATCAACAGGAGCAGATCAGGAGCGGACCTTG
>JBHHXE010000189.1:0-2222 GCA_046756865.1 Nitrospiria bacterium
GTGCCAAGCGCTGCTACCATAACAAGCATCATCAAGGAGATGACTAAAGCCATACCGCTTTCATTTTGAAGGGGGGGCAGGGAAATTTCTACGATTTTTTTTCGTCTGGGTTCTTCCTTTTTCATGATTGATCCTCCTAGACAGTCTAAGAGGCTTATTTTCAGGAGCAGTCTGAACAGGCAATAGATTTAGAATCGCTCCGTTCTTCTTACTCACAAAAAAAGCCCATCTCTTTTCAGAAACGGGCCACTCGACAAAACGCTGCTCTTTCTCTTTATCCGAGATGGCCCAACCAGCATACCTTCCGATCAATCATGGAAAGTGAAGCTTTGTGACTTTGCGTCCCGACCTTTCGACCGGTTTGCCTTTTCTGGATTACATGTGGTAATCCATGATACGCACTGCGTATCAGAATTCCCTTCCTTGAGCGGGAATCTGGAACTAGGATACCATAGAATCCTGTTTTGTCAAATTTATGGACCGATCTCAAGGGAAAGACGTTTGTTGCCCTGGAACATACAGGACTTGTCATATTGCTTTGATTCCTTTCTCAGTGTATCTTCTGATTTTATATCAAAACCGCTATAGGAAAGTCGTATTTTGTTGGTTTACCATCGCATTTTTGTGCTGGGGTTATTGATTTTTTTCTTGGACTTTTTGGGCTGTGAGTTTCCCTCTGACCCTCAGCTTAGGAGAGTTGCAATTGTTGTTGGGTCGGAATTTCTGGGGGATGCGGCCTTTTCCCCGAATCCCGTACGCGTTCCCTTGGCAGGAAAAATTGTCTGGAAAAACATGGACAATATTTCCCACTCCATTGTTGGGGATGCAGAGTCGGGTCCTTGTGCCTTTAGGTCAGAGCCGATTGGCCCAGGGAAGCGGTTTAAGAAGGTCTTCCACCAACGGGTTGTGTGCCGCTATTATTGTGGTCTTCATGGCCGGACGATGCGTGGAAAGTTTATCGTAGAATGACGTCTTGCCAGGTACAATTACAGATCACAATGTGAGGGAGGTGATATGGAAGAGGTTATGACAGAGCGACTGCCGGATCATGTTCGTCCTGTTCTGTATGAGATTGAATTAAAAGTGATACCCAAGGAGAAATCTTTTTCGGGGCGTGTTCAAATTGATCTTCAGGTGGAAACGCCTGCCAGGGAAATCATCCTTCATTCACTTGATTTGAATATTGATGGTGCGGAGATCCAGCAGGGCGCGAGCAAACGCATTCCTGTCGGGATTAAGACCGATCCTCCCTCAGAGACGATCTGTCTTTTGCCGAAGGAGCCGATCAAGTCCGGAACGTCCCGTCTTTTTATCTCTTTCTCCGGCAGGTTGAATAGACAGATGCGGGGATTGTATGAGGCGCATGCGGGCGGAGAGATCTATGCCTTTACGCAATGCGAGGCGACCGATGCCCGGCGGATCTTTCCCTGCTTTGACGAACCTGCGATGAAGGCTCGTTTTCGCTTAAGCGTGGCTGTCCCTTCAGATCTTGTTGCCCTTTCAAACATGCCGGTAATTGAGGAAAAGCAGGACACTTATCAGGAAGAAGGTTTGAAATATCTCACCTTTGATGAAACGCCGGTGATGTCAACTTACCTCCTGGCTCTGGCCGTGGCGAGACTTGAGAAAGAAGAGATTGAGGTTGCCGGGACCCGCGTCGGGCTCTGGACACTTCCGGGAGAGCTTCACCTTGGGCAGTTTGCCCTGGAAGTGACCTCCGCAGCCCTTCCCCTCCTGAACGATTATTTTGACTTACCCTATCCCACCCCAAAGCTCGACTTGGTCTGTGTTCCCGATTTTGCGATGGGTGCGATGGAAAACTGGGGGGCCATCTTTTTTCGGGATTCCTGTCTGCTGCTGGATCGGGAGATTGCTTCGACAACCACACAGCGCCGTGTTGCAAATGTCATTACCCACGAGATCGTTCATCAATGGTTTGGAAATCTGGTAACGATGGGTTGGTGGGATGATCTCTGGTTGAACGAATCTTTTGCAACTTGGCTGGCCTGTAAGATTGTTGATCAATGGCGGCCGGAATGGCATTCCTGGGTGGAGTTTCAACAGGAAAAAGAGGTTCCGCTTTCCTTGGATGCCCTGGAGGCGACCCGGCCCATTCGCGCCGATGTGGCGAGCAGTGCCCAGATAGAGGAAATGTTTGATGCCTTGACCTATGAAAAAGGCGCGGCCTGTCTGAGGATGATAGAGCAGTTTCTGGGGGAGGG
>JBHHXE010000190.1:0-2166 GCA_046756865.1 Nitrospiria bacterium
GGTGCTGCCCCTCTCCGCTGGGTTCGTACAGGGGGATTTCCTCGACGCAAAAATCGTCGGGGGTGGTTTTCAACTGGCCGCCGATGCCGGGTAAGTCGCTGGTCAGGTATGGGAGAGCGTCATTCATAGAAATTCTACTTTCGGCGCAGCCGATCTCGCCATTGCCAATATTCTTCAATGTTGCGATATGGAACATCGGAATCAATGGCCTGGGCCATATCGCGGGTCAGATAATTTTGCCAGTAGTCGTCAAACACTTCCCGACCGTAAGGAACAAACGGGCCATTACCATCAACCAAGGTTTGAATATCCCTAATCGAACCGATATTCTTGGTATTTCCGCTTCCGGGGCGGTCATTGGCGATTCGCCATTTCTCTTGAACCAGAAATGAAAAATCTTTGACGACTGACACAATGTTGGGCAATTCATCAAGGGAATAAATGCGGCGTTCATCGATAGCTTCATTATGACGGCTGTAAATTACGCCTAGCACAAGGTGACCAGCGTACTCCTCAAAGGGAAAGGTTATGTTCTTCCTGGATTTCCGCCGTCGAAAGTAGCCGGTAAACGCGCCCAGCGTAAAACCGTTCACCTTTTCTTTGCTTGTTCGATATGTGCTTTTAAGATCGAGAGCGATCTTTGCCCCATCGCGCGTGATGAAACTAATATCTGGATAATGGTTCTGATGCTCGCTGAGGACCATTCTATACCTATGTTTCTGGGCAAATTGTGAGATGACGGGGAACAACATCAACTCGATGATCTTGGAAACAACTTTCGTATCTACCGAAATGGTGTAGATATTGCGGTACACATCAATAAACCCCTTCACCACCCAGTCACCATCACCGGTAGTCAATGTGCGTTCAAATTCGTCGAGACGCCCCAACAGATTGTCTCTGAATTCCTCCAAGGCCATTTTCCCATCCTGGCTTGGGGATGGTTCAATGCCAGTCGAAAACTCGAACCATCCCCTTGTGGCTGAAGGTCAGGTGCCGATCAGGATCATTTCTTTGGATTCAGAATTTGTGGATAGGACATATTTGTACTGTCCGAAATACTCGACGTGTACCCTTCGCTTGAACTGTCTGAGCAGAGCGATCAAGTCCTCCTCAGAGGGGATGCCATCGCTGCGATAAGAAACAACCAGAATACTGTTTTGGTATCTTTGAAACAGGCGCTCAAAGGCAGCATGAATTCGCTTCCTGTCTATCCACTCACTCGGTTGCGGTTTCAAGCGACGGTGTTTTGAACGGTTATCAATGTGTTTGCGCCACTCATCGTACATTGTTAGCCCTTCCAGAAAGTGATAGAAGCCGAAATAGTCAACGGCTACGCCGCGTTTGGAAATATAAGGGGTATCAATGTACACCAGGTCATACGCATCGGGTATATCCATCGCATCGAGGTTCAAAGCACGATTTTCCTGGCCGTTATCAAACACCGCCTGGTTAGCCTCCAGAGCAAAGAAGCGAAACCATTCCTCGAAAGGTTTATCCCAGGTCGTCTTGTTACCGAAAGAGCGTTCCACTTCAGCCAGGCGAATATAGAGATTCTTCCGGTGAAATAGATTGTATGGTCGTTTGATGATGCAAGCCTGACACAAGGCGAAGAATGCTATGGCAAACTGATAAGGATCGGAAAGCTGGCGAATGTTGGTGATGGTTCGATCGATCCAGGCATTCTCTTCATCGGTAAAATAAATGTCGTGAAAATTATCGTGGACGAAACTAGGGTAAGTGATGTGCGGATGCTTTTGAAGAAGCCACTCTATTGTCTCAGAGCTTAGACGCGTCTTTTTGTTCTCGATGAGCGCCAGTCCAAAGTAATAGTTGAACCGAAGCAAGTCGTTATAAGTGACTTGCTTGCCTGCCTGTTTCAGCCGGTAGGCCAGCGCCCCGGTGCCGCCAAAAGCGTCGAGGCAGGTGGCAAAGTCCAACTCTGCGATCTGCTCCCAGATCCAATCAGCCAGTTTCGCTTTGCTTCCTTGATAGCGGGTGGAAGGAAATCTGGCGGTGAGGTTCGGGAAAAGAGAGGATTGATAGACCGCAGTTTTAGACATTTGTTCCCCGGCAAATTGCTGTTTACGGCTAGCCTCCCGGCAGCATCGTCTCACGGGGGAGGAGGATGTTGAACTCCTGCCGCAGTTGGCGGTCGATCGCCTC
>JBHHXE010000191.1:0-2149 GCA_046756865.1 Nitrospiria bacterium
TTGATTACATCGGAGGCGGGGAGGTAGTAAGCCCTGGCCTCGTTGTGTCGGACTTTCGGCGATCTCTTGTATCCTCTGACAATCTTTTCCGCCTCTTCTACCGGCTGAAAGTCTATGGTTTCGGCGTTCTCATCAATCGGGGCTGTAATCCCTTCGCATTGATCGGCATTAATAATAACGGAGCATCGGGACGGATTCCGTTTTGCCTGTCTCAGCGTCTTCCTTGTCTAAAAACTTCCAGAAGATAACCGGCGTCGCCTTCGATCCGGCCTTGATGTTGCCGCCTTTGTCTTTGCACTGTTTGAAGGTGAGCCAATAAGGAGAAGAAAACCCCGAACAACCCAACATAAAAAGATTGATCCCTCGGTAGGGTTTACCCGAGTGAAGATTTCTCGGAATGCCGGTGGTACTGTTCCAAGGTTTCTGCCAGGGCACTGTCCCGCGTTCTAATTGTGAACACGCATAACGAGCGCAACCCTCGCCCTTTCAGGGCGGGATTAGCGATCGAATAAAAAATAGATTGGTTTTTCCTCTCGGGTCGGAGAATCCTCGCTACTCTCCGGCGGGGTTCTTCCAATAATCCGTTCTGTCATCATCTCGTAAACTGTCATGGTGTGTCCTCCTTTTGATTTGGCCTACTTCCCCTAAAAACAAATTTCTTTTTGACCACTTTCAAAAAGATTCAAGTGGCAAAAAGAAATGAGAGAAGTTCAAACGGCTGGATCAATCAGATAGACAGGGCTTGCGGGTGGCGTGACTGGACTGGAAGGGAAGGCGAGACGCTCGCTCGGACTGGAACCTTCAGATTCAGCCCACCATATTGTGTTGGTTAGGGTTAATGGATGGAGGTGCGTGTTTGATATTCTGTTGGGGATGTAACTGTCCAGCTTCCAGGATAATGAACCGGTGTTACCCTGGGTGTTTTGGAAAGTCGTAAAATAATGCCGGGGAAATTAGGCGGCGATGGCTTTCAAGCCGCGTCGATAGGCCAAGGTTAAAAGTTTCAGATTTCCTCCCCTGGGAATGACTTCACCGCGTTCCCATTTTTGATAGGTGGAAGGGCTGACGTTTAGGCATTTAGCCATCACATTCTGGCTGACTTTGGCTTTATCACGGATGCTCTTTATCTGTTTTGGTGTTAATGGCTTCACTTCCGGAATCGCCAAGGCCTCCAGCTCATGCATGGTGACTTTGTCGAATTTTAAGTCTTTGGCAGATTCCAGGACAACGTCCATAATGCTTTTACCATCCATTAATTCACCTCCTCAATCTCAAACAATTCACCCTCGTCAATGCGTTTGAGGATCTCTCTATCCGGCCAATTCAACAATGTTTTACCGTAAATCTTTAATGCCTGTTGTTCTTTTTCAGTAATATTGGTACGTTCGCCTTTTTCAAAGCCATAGATAAAAAATATACGGTGACTCTTCTTAAACGCGATGATCGTTCTGGTGCTTCCGCGTTTTCCCCTTCCTCGTGTCGCGATCCTTTTTTTGTAGAGATTTCCCCCTAATTTTGTATCAACCAAACCGTTCTCGATTTCATCAACCGCTTTCCTGAGCGCGTCATCTCGAAGGTCTTGCCTTCTTGCCCAACGGTCGAAGTGCTTGCTTTTGAAGATCCGCATCGACTCCCTTGTCTATATTCATTAATACTATAGTAATAATGATTTAATTTCAAGTTATAACAGGCCATCGGAATTTTAGACTGTTTATACGTCTAAAATTAAATCTGCGGCCTTTGAATGCGCACAGCGCGCGCAAAAGCAAGGCCTCCATGGGGGAAAAGACGGGTGATCTGTACAGTTACTTGGAGGCTGTATATCCGCTGGGGACTATCCCTTTGGGTGGCGGATGGTTGGGACTTTGTGACTGAAAGCTCGGGATCTCCCCCGTGATGGAAGGAACAATGTCCCGGAGGGCGGGGTTTATTCAGGGTTTGAGGGAGCTGGGATTAGTTCTATTCCCCTGATCTTGATAAAAAAGAGATTGGCAAACGGCAAGGGATTCTTCCAGAAAGTGTGATTTTTAAGCTTGATCCGTTTCCACCAGCTTTTTTACGCAAATCGTTGAACCTATTTCCACACATTGACCCTCACTAGTGTCCCAAGGTTGAATGGGTTACCTTTTCTAACTTGCAGAGAAATATG
>JBHHXE010000192.1:0-2148 GCA_046756865.1 Nitrospiria bacterium
ACGTTTATAGCTTGGTTTTTCTTGAACGGTCTCCGTGCGGGCGTTGATCATCTTGCTCCCGATTCCGGGATCTTTGGCCCAGGACGGGATCAAGCCCCATTGATAGAGGTCCAATTTCCTGGCTCCTCCATCGTTGATGATGACAGGGGCCGGCTGGCTCGGAGCGATATTGTATCGGGGACTGAGTGGAGTCCGCTCCGCAAGGTCATAGCGCAAGGCGATGGTTTCAATCGTTTGTGTTTGAGAATACCGTCCACACATTTTGAATGTCCTTGATCAGCAAAAAGAAAACTCCGTGGGAATCAAAGTCTACAAGGCTTTTCTAAACCGGCTTTCATCCCTCAAAGTGCCGAAATAAACGTAACTTGGAGGGGAGGTTATGTTGCCTTGAGTCTAGATGTATTCAGGCGTTTGACTTCTTCCAGGATTTCCTCTTTCTTCAAGATTCCCTTCTGATCCAGTAGATTGATGATCGCCTGTTCGGTCAAAATATTGCTCATGAGCAACTCTTCAAATGAGGCGGTCTCTTTAGCGTTGAGTGCTTCAGCCATTTCCATCTTCCTTGTTTTGCCAATAGTTTTTTTCGGTAAGATAGCCGGATCCGGACATCAACTGCATGTCGCTTTTGTATAGGATCAGGCCAGAGCAGACAGTGTCCTTTCTCGGGGGGTGGATAAAAGCTTGGCACACACGAAACCCTTATCCGCTCGAAGTCATTCTCCCTTCACACACCAACATCTTTCCTGATTTTTCAACCTGCCAGCTTGCGGTGGGTGTAATACCGGCGCTCGGGCTCTCCTTGAGTAAGCCAATGTCCGGCATGAAGTCCACTCTTGATTTCAGGCCCTCGATCGAAATCAGAAAACTGTCCATATCAGAGGCCTTTGCGCCCTGATGGTTTGGAAACAGCCAGGCCACATACTCCTTTTTATCAGACCGATAGATCAGTTTCCACCAAAAATCAGGCGTTTTGATCCCATGGGTAACGGTAAAATAATCATTATTGGTGTCATTTCCCCAAATGACACCACCCCAAACTTTTAAAGGGGTAATCTCCCGATAACATTCCGTGATGATCTCCGTCAGATGCCAAGCCCCCCTGGATTGATTGAATGCCGAGTTTTGCGGGAGGATATTGGTAAGGAAGAAGGTATCGTTCAATGTCTTATCGCTGCCATCCATGTGGTTCGCGGGCACAAGATGCCCCCGGTCCCATGTACCGGATGACGGATCGACGGTCGTAGTCCGGTATGATCGCCAAGACTGTGGCTGACAGGTTAAAGGAACTGACCTGTCAAAGCGAAAGCGTCCGCTTTTTCGGGAGGCGTTCCCTGTGTCCGTGCCGATTTCATAGTAGAAAGCGACTGCACCGTGATGGGTCTTGCAGTCAAGCCATAATGTGAATCCATTGTATTGTCTTTTCAGGAAATCTTCGGCCTGGGCGATCCCTGAGAAGTGAGCGACAATAATGAAAACCACCGATAGGACTTGCTTCATCCTGTGATTCCATGCAGACAATATATTCCGAAAAGGATTTATCATTGTGCCATTTTCTCAACATGATCTCAAGTCAATCCGGAAATCGGTGCAGGACAAGTACACAGTGCCCTGCCTTTATTGCCGTTCCCTTGGATTTTCTCTTATTTCAGCGCCGGGAACATCCATGATGCTTTGCCCTCCGAGCTGATGCTGGTTGCAGCATCCCGTCCTTTTCATTGCTTCGGGGTGATTACACGTTTGAATAATGCCGTCCTTGACCCAAACCTGTAGCCTGTAGTCGAACCCATCCCAGACGTAGCCGTTTCTAATTTTGTCTGTACTCATTCTCATCGGTATTTTTCCTTCTCAAATTGGTTTGAATGCTCAGATTTCCAAATGTGTTTTATCTGTCTTGAACCGGACCTCCACCATCTTCTCGATATAAAACCGAATGCCTTCCGCCATGAATTCAGGAATCGTTTGGTTTTTATTGTCAGCCCCTAAAGTGATCAGTGCCTGTTCTTTCAGTGAGAATTGGTCAAGCGAAACAGCCAGTTCCGATTTGGTCTTTTTAGTCCGTTTTTTTATGCCTTCCTTCGAATCCATTTATGAAATCCTTTCTCCACTTACAGGTGCGCCACTGAACATCTCTTTCATGCCGCCGATGGA
>JBHHXE010000193.1:0-2147 GCA_046756865.1 Nitrospiria bacterium
AAAGATCTGGCCGCCCTTTGGGCAATCGGGATCCTCTTTTCACTCATCCTCTCACTAGCAGGCGCTTACTGGAACCCGGCCCAATATGAGGCCCGTCTCAGCACCAGCGTCGATGCAACGGAGGCCCGTGTCGAAAACAGCCAAAACAAGCTGGTCACCGATGCCCTGAACGATGGAAAGATAGAGTATGATCCCACGATGGACAAACTGGTCAAACTTCGGCCCGCCCCGATTCGTTTTACGACCGATCTTTTCAGGCTGCTCTTATTTCCGACCGTACCGATCATCATCATCGGACTCCTGGTTCGAAAGACCGTCTTGTTTGCGAAGGCGAAAAAATCCGAAAAAGAGACCAGCCTTTGATCCCTCTTTCCTCTGGTTAAGATGGATAAAGAAGGAGTCCCCCGGCGCATACTGGGCTACGGCCGCCCCTACTGGAGAAGGATGTTATTTGCAACCGTTCTCCTTCTCCTCTCCTCGTCCATCAGCCTGGGGCTCCCCTGGATTGTCCGCCGCCCAATTGACATGATCCTGTCGGGCCGTGAAATCCCGACGCCGACAGCATTTTTTGCCCTGCTCTTTCTTTTTCTCCTTCAAGCCATATTTTCATTTGGACACAATTACATTTCAGGGGCAGTCGGACAGCATGTTCTGGCCGACCTTCGCGTGGCGCTCTTTTCCCACCTTCAAAGCCTTTCACTCCCCTTCTTTTCACAGCGCCGGACCGGGGAACTTCTCTCCCGGCTGACAAACGACCTCGGTGTTGTGCAGACCCTGGCGACAGAACTCCCTGTAAATCTTATCCGGCAGAGTTTAATCCTGATCGGAGGGCTGACCATTATCCTCTATATGAATTGGCGGCTCACCTTTCTCTCCCTTCTTCTCATCCCGATTGTGGTCGTCGCCGCCCGGTTTATGGGGAAAAAGCTCCGGAATCTATCTACATCGGTTCACGATCAGATGGCAGGGACAACGGACCTGATGGAAGAGATGATTTCCGGAATCCGGACGATCAAGTCATTCGGGCGGGAAGGATACGAAAAGACACGATTTTCAGCCCAGGTGGAGAGGGCACTCAACTTGATGCTGCTCAGATTACGCGTCTCTTCCGCATTCGGGCCAATGATGGTCTTTCTCGGCTTCAGCGCGGCCAGCGGACTGCTTTGGTATGGGTCCCGGGAAATCCTGCTCGGCAAGATCAGCCCGGGGGATGTGATCGCCTTTGTGATGTATGCCATGATCATTACCGGGCCGATCGGGAGTTTCGCCCGGCTCTTTACGCAGCTCCAGGAGGGACTCGGGGCAAGCAAGCGGGTTTTTGAGCTTCTCGACACCCCGCCCCAGATCTCTGATGCACCCGGAGCCCCTCCCCTCCCGCCAATCAAGGGGGACATCAGGTTTTCTGATGTTTCATTCCATTATGTTTCCGGTCAGCCGGTGTTGAAAGATATCAATCTTTGCGTTCAGCCGGGGGAAAAGGTCGCCCTCGTCGGTCCCAGCGGAGCAGGGAAAAGCACGCTGATCCATCTCCTCCACCGTTTTTATGACCCCAGCTCCGGAACGATCGAGGTCGATGGACAAGCGCTCAGAAAGGTCCGGATCAAGAGCTACTATGACCAGATCGCCTATGTCCCGCAGGAAGTGGTCCTTTTTGTCGGAACCCTCAGAGAGAACATTTTATACGGGAGACTTGATGCGGATGAGGACGCTTTACTCGCGGCCTCAAAGGCCGCCCATGCGCACGACTTCATCGCGGCGTTTTCACAAGGATATGAAACGGTGGTGGGAGAAAAAGGACTAACACTTTCGGGGGGCGAACGCCAGCGGATTGCACTCGCCCGGGCCTTTCTTAAAAATCCCAGGATTCTCATTCTGGATGAAGCAACCGCCTTCCTGGACAGGGAATCAGAAAGCTTTGTTCAAGACGCCCTTGATAAGCTCATGCCTGGAAAGACCACCTTTATCATCGCCCACCGGCTAACGACGATCCGGAAAGCCGACCGGATCGTCGTTTTCAACAAAGGCCGCCTCGTAGAAGAGGGGACGCACGACAACCTCATGCGCCTGAATGGTCTCTACCACCACCTCATCACCTTAAAAGAACCTCTGTTTAAGTCATGAATTGTTTTTCAGTGCAAAACGCCCCG
>JBHHXE010000194.1:0-2123 GCA_046756865.1 Nitrospiria bacterium
TCCTAGAATCGGAAACGGACCACTCCAGAAAGATCTAAGACGCATGAATATTATCTTCTTTTTTCTTATCTTTATCTCATTTTGCAATGCCGGCTACCATCAACTGTCATGGGTGTCAAAACCAGAGACGCTTTCTCCAATGCAGATATTGACAGAAGGGATCATTTCGTCGGCCCAGGGTGCGGTTGAACTGGCGCTTGGCCTGGTCGGGGTCATGGCATTTTTTCTCGGGTTGATGAAAGTTGCGGAAGAAGGAGGTCTGTTGAAAATCATTGCAAGAACCGTTCAACCGATCATGATACGACTTTTTCCGGATGTCCCTCCGGAGCATCCGGCGATGGGGGCGATGATCATGAATATTTCTGCAAACGCGATGGGCCTGGGGAATGCGGCCACACCCTTTGGAATTCGCGCTATGCAGGAACTGGCCAAACTCAATCCCCACAAGGGCACGGCAAGCAATCCGATGGCGCTCTTTCTCGCCATCAATACATCGAGTGTGACCCTTCTTCCCACCGGAGTGATTGCCCTGAGGGCGGCGGCCGGTTCTCATGATCCGGCAGGGATATTACCCACCACCCTTTTTGCAACACTCTGCTCTACCTTGGCGGCCATTCTTGCGGCAAAACTTTATCAAAGATTTTTCCCAGTCCCCGCTTCGACCCAGACTGAAGGTGAGCTGCCGCTTAAAACATCCATTGATGAACGAAAACAGGTCTCAGAGGAGATCGTCAGTCATAATCCAACCTGGTATTCCTGGTTTGCGCTCGCGCTTCTTGTGGCGCTGATCCCCCTTGCTCTGATCTATGGCAAAGAAATTGGCCCATGGATTGTCCCCGTTCTGGTTCTGGGCTTCCTGGGGTTTGGTTTTATACGTGGCGTCCCGATTTATGAAGTGTTCGTTGAAGGCGCAAAAGAGGGATTTCAAGTTGCCCTGAAGATCATTCCATATCTTGTGGCGATTCTCGTGGCGGTCGGCATGTTTCGCAACAGCGGAACGTTAGATCTATTCATCGATTCTATCGGGGGCCCGATGACTTCAATCGGACTCCCTGCCGAAGCCCTGCCGATGGCATTGATGAGACCCCTCTCCGGTTCCGGCGCTTTCGGTATATTGGCCGAAGTCATCAACAATCCGGCAGTCGGGCCTGACAGTTACATCGGTCGCCTTGTCAGCACACTCCAGGGCTCGACAGAAACCACATTTTATGTGCTGGCCGTTTATTTTGGTGCGGTGCAGATTCGTAAAACCCGTCACGCTTTGGCCGCAGGTTTAACCGCAGATGTGGTCGGCATCCTGGGCGCGGTTTTCGCTTGTTCTTATTTTTAGGGAATGTTTTTTTAGACAATCGAATGGATTACTTTTCCGAAAAGATACTTCTAAAAAGAATCCTATAATAGAGAAATAGAGCCAATCTGAAAGCCTTTTGGAACACAATTCGGGTAAATAGTATGGTTCTGACCACCTTGACAATGAAGGGTGTTTTCCCTAGAATCGCCGCTTCTCGGCCTTTAGATGCTGCCTTCTTGCAGATATATTCAATCGATCAGGATGGTCTCAATTGATCAGGACGAAGGTTTTATGCGACAGGCCCTCGGCGCGGCTGAGGAGGCATATGCATTGGGGGAAGTGCCTGTTGGCGCCCTTCTTGTCTGTGAGTCAGATATTTTTTCCGCCTACAACCTTCGAGAACGCAGGCATGATCCGACTGCACATGCCGAGATACTGGTGCTCCAGAAGGCTTCTAAAAAACTCGGTCGCTGGCGTTTGGGGGGGACTCTTTACACAACCCTGGAGCCCTGTTTAATGTGCGCGGCGGCACTGGGACAAGCACGCATTGATCGTCTTGTCTACGGGGCTTGCGATCCGAAGGGAGGGGGCTGTGGCTCTCTATTTGATCTTGTCAGAGAGCCCCGGCTCAACCACCAGATCGAAGTCAGCGGCGGGGTTCTGGAAGATGCGTCTTCTCGTTTATTAAGAACCTTTTTTAAAGCGTTAAGAAATTAAATGGGACCTGTTTTTACGGAGAGATGGCCGAGTTCGGTCGAAGGCGTCTGACTCGAAATCAGATGTGGGGGGAACTCCACCGGGGGTTCGAATCCCTCTCTCTCCGCCAAGGTAT
>JBHHXE010000195.1:0-2032 GCA_046756865.1 Nitrospiria bacterium
CTTGACAACTTTCAACTCGCCCTTCTCTACAAAGAGCTTCCGGAAGAATTTCGGGGTATTGTCCTGAGCCCTTATATTTCAGTGGAACACAACCAGGCACGCTTTTCTGTTCGCATTCGAGATTCCGAGAAAACCCTGAAGCGGGATGCCCTCTTAAAAAAAATCCGCCATGACCTCATCCAGAATTTCGGACTGAAAGAAGATCAGGTCCACCTGACGGGTATGCTTGTTTTATACAACAACATGCTCCAGAGCCTTTTCACCTCACAGATTGAAACCCTGGGCGTCGCTATATTGGCCTTGACCATCATGTTCCTGATGCTCTTCAAGTCACTTAAACTCAGCCTGATCGCTATTACGCCGAACCTCCTTTCCATCGGGATTGTCCTTGGGGTAATGGGATGGCTGAATATACCCCTTGACATGATGACGATAACAATTGCGGCTATCAGCGTGGGGATCGCCGTGGACGACACGATCCACTACATTCACAGGTTTATACACGAATTCAACATCGATCCGAATTACATTCGAACACTCCACCGCTGTCACGAGAGCATCGGTCAGGCAATGTACTACACCTCCGTGACCATCATCATCGGGTTTTCTATCCTGACCCTCTCCAACTTTATCCCGAGCATATACTTTGGACTGCTCACAGGCCTCGCCATGATGATCGCTCTGATCGCGGCCATGACCTTGCTGCCCCAATTGATCGTCCTCTTCAAACCCCTCGGACCCGAGCCGGAAAAAAAAGGGAACCTGTCACGATAAACCCGCACAGGCAGGCTTTTTTAAACTTTTACAAATACACTTCTAGAACAACCCGGACAGGGCGCGGGTAAGGCCCGCCTCTAGAGCCGCTTTTGCTTCTTCAAATTGAAGATTGACTTTGTTGGCCGTTGATGAAATTCGTGTCCGATATTTCTTTCTGTTCGTCGTCATGTTGCTTTCCTGACGAACACTGCTTGAGCCGCTCCCACCCCCTTGCCTGAGGCGCGTAGAGGTTTCTTGTTTCACTTCCGACTCACTTCGCTCAGAGATCTCAACGTCTGTAATCGTGGTGAAGGTTACATTCTTTGTCAAGGAACCGGCCAATAACTCGGCTGCGCCGCCAAGCATCCCCCCGACAACGGCGCCTCGTCGGCTACGGCTGACAGCAGATCCAATAACCGCTCCCCCGATAATCCCCCCAAAAGGACCGTACCCATCACGCATCGCCTCATCAATTGCAGTGGGGTTCGCTTTCCCAACATATAAAATATTTGCCTGCAAAATGTAGTGTGCATTATCTGGATCATTTACGACCGTATACCCCCTTGAAACAATCCTGCCCATCACACCGTTCAAATCAAAGTCCTTATCGGAACTGTTCCGGATACTGATAAAGATAGTCCGCTTGGCTGGGGAGACGGGATCTAAAAAAATGGTGTCCGACATGCGGGTCCGGACATCTAGTTCGCTATGCGCAATAGAGGTCTGCATCGCCGCACAGCCAAACGTCCCAAGAAATAAAGAAAAAACAAGACCAAACGAAAACAAGGCACTTATTCTGAATGGATTATTCCTTCCTTTAGATAACATCCTACCTCCTTTTTAATGAATACCCTTCCCCATTCGATTTGAAGAACCACCTCCGAGAGGCCGGGGTTCTTCTCCCTGAAAAACAAACAAATCCAAGACGACTCTTTAATCGAGCCCTTTTTCTGAAAGAACGAGAATTATTCCCGCTGTACAAATTCAAACCCAAAACACACAACAGCGACCCTATGTACTATTCTATCTCTCTTTGACTCCTTTTCTCAAGTCCTGCACCCGGGTTTCTCTTTGCCCATAAACCCCAGAGAAACCAATTTAAGGAATATTTTTTCGCTTTCATAGGCTTCCTTATACAGTATCCCTTGAGGAGTCCGGCCATTTTGGGGCAAGGATTGCGCTTAATATATGTTTTCAAAAAGTGCTGCTATCTCTCCAATAGATTATTCACAATAATTGTGAATAATCTGTGGGTATCCCAGCCTCTTCAACTCCA
>JBHHXE010000196.1:0-1983 GCA_046756865.1 Nitrospiria bacterium
TCATCGGGACGGCGTTCATGCCCTACATCCAGCAGATTGCAGGCTTGGCCGGCGTGAACTACCGGAGTGAACCCTGGATGTATCGTGAGGAAAATGGCTGTGAATTGGGAACCATGTTCCAGCCCTGTGTTGCGGGAGTCACCGATCCTGGGACGCCGACCATCCTCGCCCATGCGGGCGATCCGGTTCGGATTCATGTCTTCGGCGCTTTCAAAGAGCAGAATGGGATGTTCAGTCTTGAAGGGCACTCCTGGCCGTTTAAGATCAATATGAAGGATGCGGATCAGATGCACAGCGAGGAGTTCGGTTCATCCGAAAATCTGGATGTCTTTGTCCGCTCTGCCGGTGGTCCGACGAAGTTGCCGGGGATTTATCTCTGGCAGGATCACCGTTTGCCTTATGCGGCGGCTGGTCTTTGGGGTTACTTCAAAGTCTTGCCTGCGGGTAATCAGGCCATTCTGCCTCTGAACAGCGGTGGCAGTGTGGGAAGCAGAACAGCGGAGGTTCCGTTGGAAGAAACACCGGAAGTGATCTCCGGGCTTGAAGAAGCGCCTGGACCACTTTCCATGCTGGATAAGTAAGCAACGGAAACAAGTCAGTAAACAACAGACCGGGGCAAGAGGAAGCAAAATAAGCCTCTTGTCCCGGTTTTGTTTTTGAGATAAGGGAGAAAAGCGATGAAAAAAACAGCAATGCTTGGTATTGCCATGATCCTCGGTGGATGGTTGGGAATCTCCGGTCCAGCACCTTCATTTGCGTATGAAGAGATAGAAGTCGCAAATGGCGGCTCCATTGCCGGAAAAATTACTCTGGAAGGCCCCAGGCCGGAACCAAGGGTTTTTGCGCTTGTGAATTATCCTTTCGGCCCCTTTTGCAAGAAGATCTCTGACGGGAAAGGGTATGTCCGTTTGAGAGACTTCATCGTTCAGAAGGACAAAGGCTTATGGGAAGCGGTTGTTGCAGTAAAAAATATTAACAAAGGGAAAGCGTATCGCCCCACGGTGGCGGACTTTGTTGCAGTGGATTGCATGTTTCACCCTTCCGATGTGGCTGACAATGAAATGTTTACTGTGGACGAAGACGGACAAATGCACCATGAGCACCCCAATGTCGCCATTCTGCACAATCACCAACGAATGAACATGATTAATCGGGATCCGGTGATTCACAATATCCAGGTCTTCCAGAATGAAAAAGGAAATATCATTCTGAATACCCCTTTACCGGTATCGGACCAGGTACGCGGCGGTGTCTTAAACTACAAGAAGAATAAGCGGATTTCCCAGATGATTTGCGGTATGCATGAATTTATGCAGAGCTGGGGTTTTGTGGTTGATAATCCGTATTATGCAAGGTCGGAGAAGGATGGCAGCTATAAGATTGATGGCATCCCCCCAGGGACCTACACTGTAAGTATCTGGCATCCTCATTTTAAGGTTTTTGAACAAACAGTGACGGTTCGTGCGAATAAGACAACGAAGTTTGATTTTGCCTTTGATGCGACAACTGTGAAGAATCCAACCTATGAATCGCAAAAGACGTTTAGAGTGGACACGGCGACAAAAGAGGACGCAAAGCTGAAGGAAGGCGACGAAAGACTTATTATCGATTGAGGAGATAACCTTGACTGCTAAAACTGCTTTCTTATACCATTTATCTTAAATGGGTGATCGTGGGAAAGGGGCGTTTATGAAGGGGAGATCTCGAACTTATACATATTTGTTTCTGTTATTTTGGGCCATCCTGCCAGACAGTCAACATATCTTTGCATATGAAGAGGTCGATGTCGGTCTGGGCGGCACAATTTCAGGGAAAATAACTCTGAAAGGTGCTATTCCTGAACCACGGGTTTTTTCACTCTCTCTTTATCCTTTTGGCAAATTCTGTAAAAAAATATCAGATGGAAAAGGTCATGTTTTCCTCAAAGATTTTGTCGTGGGAGAAGGAGGTGGGTTATGGGATGTTGTCATTGCCGTTCAGGCG
>JBHHXE010000197.1:0-1956 GCA_046756865.1 Nitrospiria bacterium
GGTGGAGGGACTGGGCCCTGTGCAACAGGAGCTTGTTGAACCCCGCCAGGTCCGGAAGGAAGCAACGGTAAACAGGTCTTCCTGTGTGCCGCAGGATCTCCTGGTCTCTCCACCCAGCAGATTCTTACCCGTGCCTCAGTTTTTGTCACAATTTTCAGAAAACCGGATACGAGAGAAACTTAATGGAATACCAGGTTTCTGCCAGAAAATGGAGACCCCAGACCTTTGAGGAGGTCATCGGCCAGAAGCATATTGCGACCGTGTTGCGGAATGCGATCCGACTCGAAAAGATCGCCCACGCCTATATTTTTTCCGGGATCAGGGGTGTAGGAAAGACCTCGCTGGCCCGCATATTGGCCAAGGCTGTGAACTGTGACGCAACGCTTCGCGGTAAAGGAGATGAGGCCCCCTGTGGCCAATGTGCTTCCTGCAGTGAGATTGCTGAAGGCCGCTCGGTTGATGTGATTGAAATTGACGGTGCTTCAAATACGGGGGTTGATGATGTCCGGGAATTAAGGGAGCGCGTGAAGTATCTCCCGCTTCGCGGGAAGTACAAAATCTATATTATCGACGAAGTACACATGCTTTCAAACGCGGCATTTAATGCCCTTTTGAAAACCCTTGAAGAACCGCCTCCGCACCTGATCTTTATCCTGGCGACGACGGAGTCACATAAGATTCCCGCCACCATTCTTTCCCGGTGCCAGCATTTAACCTTCCGACAAATCGCACGGTCAGAGATTGCAGCTCAGTTAAGCCGTATTGCAAAATCACGGAAGGTTCCGGTCAGTGATCGGGGACTGCTCCTCATCGCCAGAGTTGCAGAGGGAAGTATGCGGGATGCCCAGACGCTGCTTGATCAGGCCATTTCGTACGGGGGAGAAGAGGTGACCGATGAAGGTCTCTTTGCCTTGATGGGGCGGATGGGAGAAGGAACCTTTCATCTCCTTGTCCGGGCCATTCATCAAAAGGACGCCGAAACGCTTCTGGGGCTGGCCGGTGAAATTGCCGAAAAGGGCTGTGATTTGCGTCATTTTCTTTCAGATTGGATGGAACACCTCCGTCACTTGATTGTCTCCCGGAACGTGCCCGAGGCCTCAGACTGGATCGATCATCCGGCGGAGGAGATAGATGAAATTCGATCTGAAGCAGCACTGTTTTCTCCTGAAGAACTGCAACGTCTTTTTGCCCTTTTTGCCCGTTTACAGGGGGAGATCCGTAATGCTCCGAATCCGCATCTCCTTTTCGAGGTTGCCCTGATGAAGTCTATCCTGCTGACAGATCTTCAGCCGATCGAAAGGGTGATTGAAAGACTGGAGACTTGGCAGGGCGGCGGGAATTTTCAGGTAGAGGAAAAACCGCTACGAGGTCATAAGCCAACAGGGGAGGCTCCAGAAAAAAAAATTGGAGCAATCACCCCACTCTCTTCATCTGCCATCCCTCTCAGTAAGCACGAATGGGAAAAGGCCCTGTCAGGCATTCAGAAAAAGCGGGCAAACATCGGATCCTATCTTGAACAGGGGCGCTTCCTGGGAAGTGATCATCAGTCTATCCACATCGGGTATTCTGAAGAGAATGCCTTTCTCATGCCCCTGGTGCAAAAAGAGGAAAGCGTGAAATGGCTCTCGTCTTTTTTAGAAAACCGCTTTCAAAGGAAGATAAAGCTGAACTTGTCCACGCTCAAAGAATCAGAGGCTCCTGCTGCGGCGGTTTCGGGCCCGGAAAAATCAGGGCCGTCCCCCGAAAAGGCGGAGGATTCCAGATCTCATCCCCTTGTTCAGGAGGCACTCAGAGTACTGGGAGGCAAGGTCATAGAGACAAAGAGAGGTTCGTAAAGAGGTCACTATCCGGCTCACCCATCTTTGGCTTTGAGAGACCTATTCCTCAATGGTGACTGTGTTGCTGTGGTGCTCAAAGCCTCGGGCATGGGCCTGGACTTCGGTAAGTTGCCCCTAG
>JBHHXE010000198.1:0-1771 GCA_046756865.1 Nitrospiria bacterium
AAAAAATGATCCGCAACCTTTTGGATCGTTATGCCGCACACCACAGAGAACCATCGAGCGAGCCAAGCGGAAGCCGGAAACACAGCGCCGCATAACGGTATAAACCGTCGTTCGCCCGACATATTGCTCTCCGTCCGGGAAAGTCCCCCTTGATCGCCAAAAAACCTCTGACCTTGTCTCTCAACCAACCTGGCTGTTTATCCCAAGAGCCATCCCCGGACCTCGAATATCAATTCTGTATTGCCTTCCTCTCGGATTCCACCTATCATGGCCTCAATTGGAGGTATCGCTTGACCAAAATTGGCCGAAATGAATCCTGCCCCTGCGGTAGCGGAAAGAAATACAAGAAGTGCTGCATAGAAAAGAGCCGGTTCCAGAAATCGAAGGAACAGGATCTAATCGGCACATTTACCCATAAAGATCGTAGCGCCGCGATAAAAAAGCTCCTTGATTACTCATCACGTCCGGAGTTTGAAGAAGATCGAGAGATCGCCCTGATGATTTACTGGGGTGATCGCCTTGAAGACAAGACAGACGAAGAGATCCAAGGAATCGGGGAAATGGAACAGACCATGATTAATTTCAACACCTGGTTTCTCTACGATATGGATATTGAGGAAGGAAAAACGATCACCGATTTCTTTCTTTCTGAGGGAGGACCTTACCTCAGTGTCGGGGAGCGGGCCTACATGGAAAAAGCCAGGCAGTCCTCCTTCCGACTATATGAAGTCAAAAAGGTAGAACGGGACAAGGGCTTTTTACTTGAGGATTTGTGGGACGGAAAAACGTATTCGGTCAGTGAGCGTAGCGGAACACATCATTTCGTGCAATGGGATCTGATGGCAACACGGCTAATGGACGTAGGCGATCAGCATTTTGAAATAGACGGAAGCATGTTCAGCTATCCAAGCCGGGTCAAATCCTTCCTCCTAAAAGCGTTGCGGAAGGAAAACAAACGATATCACCAGATCGAACCAGGGAGCAAGAATGATACGGGATTCTTTAAACGATTCGGTATACTGTTCAATCACTGGTGGCTGGACATTGTCGCCTTTCCGCAGATGCCAAGGGTATACACTTCGGAGCGTGACGAATTTGTCCTGACCCGCGTCATTTTCGATCAGAAAGATCCTGACAGGCTGATTGCTGCCATCAAGGCTTGCAATGAGTTCAAAGCGGCTAATGACGGAAAATATAGTTGGTACGAAAAACCACCTGAAAATCTTAACTTTTTAGGATCGCTTATTTTTCGTAAAAATCGCCTTATCGTAGAGACAAACTCAAAGGAACGCGGCGAGAAAGGCCGCCTGCTTCTGGAGAAGATCGCTGGCAATGCAATCAAATATCGGATAACCGAATATCAGGACATGAAACAGGCCCTTAAGTCTAAGCCGAAAAGAGAACGCCCCGCTTCTTCGTCCCTTCCCCCTGAAGTGGAGGCCCAGGCCGTGAAGGCCTTCCTTGATCAGCACTACCAGAAGTGGCTCGATGATAAGATCCCGGCCCTCTCAAACAAAACGCCCCGCCACGCCGTCACACTCAAGACCTTCCGCCCGAAAGTCATAGATGTCCTTAAGAGCATGGAAAATAACGAAGCCCATGCCGCGAACCATGGAAAAATCCCATATGATTTTAGTTGGCTCTGGAAAGAATTGGGCTTGGAAAGAGAAAAGGAATAATCAAGTTTAGCGATCAAGATCGAGGAACATCCCTCTCAAAACCGACCTCCCAGAATGCCCCACAATCGACGATCTCAAAGCGTCTGATAGGC
>JBHHXE010000199.1:0-1593 GCA_046756865.1 Nitrospiria bacterium
CGATTTGATCTTGATCAATCCCACATCCATCCCTTGCTCCGTTGACTGTCGAACCGCCTCACGCGCCTGGGAGACTGCTCCGCCGGAGGCAACAATCATGGTCTTCGCCTTGGGATTAACCACCTCGATCAGCCCCCCTAACCAGCGGTGAATCCATTTACGGGAACGCTCCTGGGCTGCCCAGATTTCTTGCTGCCAGGAGGCGTGCATCTGGTAAGAGATAAAGTTTGACTTTTGAATCGGCGCGTCACGGGAAATCCGGATTGGCGGATTTTCATTGTCCATCATGGGAACGGCTTCATGATAGCATTCTCGTGGAGGGAGCTTCAGATTTTCGGCCGGGGCGGAAACCCATCCCCGCGCATGGGTGACAAAAAACCCATCAACAGCAACGGCAACGGGAAGCGTCACTTCCGGCTTTTCCCCGATCATAAAGGCCGCAAGGGCGTAATCATAAAAATCCTGCTGATTTTCACCGTGAAGGACGATCCCACCGGAATTTAAAAGAAAGGAAATTTCAACATTGTCTGGCTGGATCGCCAGAGGCGCGTTGATCACGCGGCACATTACCAACAGCACAGAAGGCAGACGCCCACCCGGCCAGGCCTGTATCTGCTCAATCCCCCTCATCAAACCCGGTCCGGAGGTTGCGGTCAAGCAGCGGACACCTGCCCGGGAAGCTCCGGCAATAGCGGACATGACACCAATTTCTTCCTCTGCCCGATAGTAATCCTTAACATAGCCCTCGGCATAGAGATAGCCCACCTGTTGCATGGTCTCACTCTGGGGAGTAATGGGATAGGCGATGGCAACATCGACATTCGCACGACGAATGGCCTCCTTCGCGGCTTCACTCCCCGTGATAAACTGTTTTTCCCTGGGAGCCTCCAGGAGGAGATAGTCGGGATCGGCAACTTTCTGGGCCGCAGCACCCTTTTTTTCCTCCTCTATTTCCTTATCTGAAACCTTTTCTGTAATAACGTCCGTACGAGGATCATCTCCCCGGGAATGTGTTTCTTCTACTTTTTCCTTTACCCCATCGCTCATTTATATGACCCCCTTTTTGAGATCGCCAAGGACCCACCGGTAAAATATGGGTTTATTCTTCATTTTCGTCCAAACCGCTCGCCAGTTCATGCGCAAACTCAGGTGTGAGACCATCGAATGAGGCATTTTCATCCGGCTTTGAAACGTCTGCGCCGGTCAGACCCGCAACCTGAGCCCAACCGCTTGGAATAATGCCCTGGCCTGCATACAGTGGCTTGACCCCCTCTTTCTTTACCTGCCTTAAAGTGTCCCGGAAACGAACGAGCTTTTCCGCATCAAAGTTGGGAACGGACGCCATGGCATCTTCATGTCCGGCCTCCGCGCAGAGCGCGATAGTGTAGCAATTTGTTCCCGCCCGGACCATCTTTAACGTAATATTTGCGTAATGGCAGTGGACGCCAATGAAGACACAGGCCTCGATCTTGTTATGCCAGATGGTCAAGTTCGGATGGCAGGGGTTGATCACCGCCTCAGGATCAATCTTCGGATAGATTGGCCGATAATCCGGCATCGGAATAATGCGAACCCCCGGAATCTCCGCAGCCA
>JBHHXE010000200.1:0-1514 GCA_046756865.1 Nitrospiria bacterium
CCTATGAAAAAGGCGCGGCCTGTCTGAGGATGATAGAGCAGTTTCTGGGGGAGGGACCGTTTCGGGAGGGCATTCGTCAATACATCAAACAATATCAATATAAAAATGCCCCGGCGGAGGCGCTCTGGAAAGCGCTGGAATCGGCATCTGGCCAGCCGGTATCGGCCATTGCGACCGATTGGTTTACAAAACCCGGTTTTCCTTTGGTGACCGTCGAGACAAGGAGCGAAGATCTGAGAGCCTTGAGCCTCAAGCAGAGGCGATTCCATGCTTCAGGCTTGGAAGGAGACGGCGAGGGAAGTTGCTGGAGGATTCCTTTCAGCGTTAAGTACGAAGATTCTGATGGTACTCATTCGCATCGTGTCCTCATCACAGAGAAGGTGACAGAATGCCTTCTTCCTGGCAAGGGAGAGGTTCGCTGGGTTCTCGGGAATGCGGAAGAAAGCGCTTATCTTCGGACGCATTACGATTCCGGCTTGAGAGCGAGGCTTCAAGAGATTGTATCGACAAAGCTTAAGGCGCAGGAGCGGATTGGGATTTTAAACCATCTCTGGTCACTGAGTAAGAATGGCACGGTCCCTGTTTCTGATTTTATGGAAACACTTTGCCGGTTTAGGGGTGATAAAACGCGGGTGGTCGTTGAGGCCATGGCTGGATATCTCGAAATATTATCGCAACATCTGGTTTTACCGGAGGATCGTCCTGCCTTCGTTGCAATGGCCAAGGATCTCCTTGATCCGGTCTGGAAGGCATTGGGCTGGGATCCCATGGTCGGTGAAAATGACGATCTGCGCCTGGCCCGCGCCTCAGCGCTATGGGTGATGGGGGCAATTGTTCAGGATGTCGAGATCCTTTCTGAACTTCCACGTCGTCAGATTCTATATCTTGCGAAGCCGGGATCACTCGAACCGACCCTGGCGACGCCTCTTGTTCGTCTTTGTGCGCGGACCGATGGTGGAACCCGTTTCGACCAGTATCTTCAAAAAATAAAGACCAGTAAGACTCCAGAAGAACGAGACCGTTACCTGATCGCGCTTTCCGATTTCAAAAAGCCGATCCTGACCCGCAAGGTTCTAGACTTTGTCCTATCGGACAAGGTCCGGGCGCAGGATGCCTGGAGGCCCATCCGGGCGCTCTTTGCAAACACAACGACGCAAGGGGAGACATGGAATTTCATAAAACATCACTGGAGGGAATTGCGCGAAAAAGGGGGCAGTGTTGGGGCGCAGCGTATCCTCCAATCCACTTGCTCTTTATGGCGGAAGGAATGGTATGAGGAGGTGAAGACCTTTTTTGCCGATCCAAAAAATAAGGTGCCCTCAGCCGAGCGGTCATTTCGTCAAACGCTGGAGTTCATCCAACTCGGTATCCGTTTCAAATCGCAGCAGGCGGATTTTCTATCCAAGTGGCTTCAGGAACGTGAAGAATAGGGGAAGTGCGCAAGAGCTAGCTTTGGTCGGGGGGGCCTAAGAACCTTGACTTTAAGGCCTGGTGTCGATAGAATGTAATCCGTT